>CAVPQF010000023.1:0-44513 GCA_963707225.1 uncultured Gammaproteobacteria bacterium | reverse complement strand
GCGATTGGCCGCCACCCTTGATCGCCATCGGGGAAAAACACCATCAACTCCCCGCTCCCATCCGGCAGGGCAATGCCGATATCGCCGTTGAAGAGCTTCAGCACATAGTCATTGCGCGACACCATCACGGGGCGGCCGGGGTACCAGGCTGATTGAAATCGACCTTCCCGCTGGTAGGCGGCGCTCACGTCGTGCAGCAACTTGCCGGAGTGACGGGTGACCGCATCATTGACGGCCTCGACACCTTGCGGTCCGTCACGCACGGCGCACAAGACCCGGAACGCGTCGAAGGCCTGGGTGATTCCTTGCACGTCTGCCGGGTCGCGACGGACCGTCTCAAAGTACGCGGCGTATCCCTCCAGGATAGTGGCCATGCCGGCGGAGGCAGACTCGCCAGTGCTTGGCTCCTGCCAGTCGACCGAACTGTCCGCACCCTGGCGCAACCAGGTCACGGCTTCCTCAGCGCGCCCGGCGTTCACGTCGGCCGCGAGGCGGCCGATGGGTGAGTCAGCGGCGAAGCGATAGTTACGTGTGAGCCAGACGGCCGCGTCCTGCAGCGCGCTGGGCCGGGCCGGCGGCGGCGGTGCGATGCGCTCGGCGGACAACCCGCACGCCTCGGCCAAGTCAGCGCGGCAAGCCGGCGTGATGCTGGGGTCGGCGCAAAGCTCGGCGAAGACTGCGCCGGATTCCACCGCTGCCAGCTGGTCCTTGTCACCCAGCAGAATGATGCGCGCCGTGGCGGGCACGGCTTCGAGCAGTTTGGTCGCCAATGCCAGGTCCAGCATCGAAGCCTCGTCGACGATGAGCACATCGATCGCCAGCGGGTTCCGCGCATCGTGCACAAACCGACCTGTGCCGGGATTGAACCGCAGCAGGCGGTGGACGGTGAAAGATTCGGTCGGCAGCTTCTCGCGGAGGACGGGCGGCAGATGCTGGGAGCGCTGGCGAATGGCTTCCGTCATGCGTGCCGCCGCCTTTCCGGTGGGTGCGGCAAGGGCGATGCGGCAATCAGCGTTCTGCTCGATCAGGCAGGCCAGCAGGTTGACAACCGTGGTGGTCTTCCCGGTGCCGGGCCCGCCGCTGATGATGGTCAGGCCCTGCCGCAAGGCAAGCGCGGCAGCAATCTTCTGCCAGTCCACATCCGTGTCGCCGGGTAGTGGTTGGAACAGCGTCGACAGCCTGTCCTTCAGCGAGGCACTTACTTCACGGGCGGGAAGGCGCGCGGCCCGCATCAGGCGCGACGCGAGGCGCTGCTCGTAGTCGAAGTAGCGGTGAAGATAGAGCCGGCCCTCTTCATCCAGGATCAGAGGTTTCGAGCCGGGCTGCTGGGGTGTGCCCACCACGTGGGAAGCGAGCAACGCCTCGCGCAGCGCGGCTTTGTCCTGGGGCGGAGCCGCGGTGTCGGCCAAATGGTCGAGGGTGGTGCACACATGCCCTGTGCTGGTGGCCAAGCTTGCCTGATAGGCCGCTTGCCGTACCGTACGCAGAGAGCCTGTTTCACATTGAAGGCCCTTTGCCCAGCGTTCCACGTGCTGCGCGAAGCCTTCGGCCAGTTGTTCGGCGGGCTGCTCGTTGATGGTGTCCGGGTTCTTCATGCCGCCCGCCTTTGCGCCTGCCCCAGCAGATCCGACAAGTGCTCTACCAATTCGAGTCTCGGCCGTTCAAAGAACACGCCGGCCTGTGAACCGTCGGCGAGTGTCCACCCGGGGCGCACACCGCGCACGAACAGGTAAAGCACACCGCCGAAGTGCTGGTCGTAGTTGTAGCCGGGCCGTCGGCGCTGCAGCCACCGGTGCAGCGCCACGGTGTAGAGCAGGTACTGCAGGTGGTAACCATGCTCCTCCATCGCCCTGCGAAGCGGTGCCGGGCCGTAGTCATCGACGCCGTAGCCCAGGTGATTGGATTTCCAGTCGACGATGTGGAAGCGCCCTTGATGCTCGAACACCAGGTCGATGAACCCGCGCAGATAGCCTTCCAGACGCTGCGCCCCCAGGGGCGGCACGGGGTAGCCCTGGCGTTCCAGCGCCGCTCTCAAGACCAACGGGTCGAGCGCAGGCGCGCACAGGTTGAATTCCATCTCCACAAGTCGTCGGGCGCGAGGGATCATGGAAAGACTCAAGCCTGGCAGCAACTGCGTCTGCAGCACATCGCCCAGCATGCGTTGGACCATGGGCGCGAGCTGCGCGCCCGGCGCCCTCCCCGCCTCGGGCGGCTTGGCCCTCAGCGCTGCGGCGGCCGAAGCCGGCCAGCCGCTGCTGTCGGTGAAGTCCACACGCTCGAATACAGTGTGCAGGCACTCGCCCGCACGTGCACCGCGTGGGAACCGCAGGATGTCATCGCCTTCTACCGTCGCCAACTGCACCGCTGGAGACGGCAGAGCGGCTTGTGCCACGCGCAGATCGTGATCCGCTGCGCCCGCCTCATTGCGGGCGCCGTGGGTGAGACTGCTATAGCTGGCCATACGCCAGCCTGGAAGAATTTGCCGTGGCGCCTCGCGTGCAACGAGAGTGTCAGGTGCCGGACGCGGCAGGTCGACCGGCGTGCCGGCCTGGTCAGGCACCTCAGTGATGCCGATGTGCGGGGCGTTTGCTTTCGCCAGTGTCGCCCAGGCGTCCATGATGCGCTGCGCCTGCGCATCGTCGGGATGGCGATCGGGGTGGTGCTGGCGCGTCAGCGCCCGGTAGGCCGCGCGGATCGCTTCCGGCGGCGCGTCTCGCGCGACCTTCAGGTTTTCGTAGTGGCTGTGGACTTTCGGCATGGGCGGCGTGCCGGGCGGGGGCCTGCGGCGTGTTCGCGATCATGCCAACATCGGGCGCCGGGCAGCGCGTCGACGAGAATCATCGCCCTCGCCGACTCCCCGGCGTGCCACCACGGATGACCCGCATGATCGTGCGCATCGAGATCCACCGCAGCGACGACGTTCACGAGTACCGGGTGATGACCGACGGCGACCTGCTCTTCGGCGACGCCGGCTTCAGCTCGGTCGTGCCGCGGTCGTATTCGCCGTGCACCAGGTACACCTTGCGCCGCGGTGCATCGCCCAGCCAGGCCAGCAGCGAGGGTTGGTCGGCATGGGCCGAGAAGCCGTTGATCGTCCACACCTGCGCGCGCACCGGAATCTCCTCGTTGAACACGCGCACGCTGGCCGCGCCGTCGATGATCCGCCGCGCCAGCGTGCCCTCGGCGGCGTAGCCGACGAACACCACGCTGCTGCGTTCGCGCCACAGGTTGTGCTTGAGGTGGTGGCGCACGCGGCCGCCGTTGCACATGCCGGAGCCGGCCAGGATGACCGCGCCACCATCGATGCTGTTGATCGCCATCGACTCGGCCGTCTCGCGGGTGAAATGCAGGCCGGGCATGGCGAACGGATCGCCGCGCTGCAGCTCGTCCAGGAAGCCGTCGTCGAAGCATTCCGGGTGGCGGCGGAAGATCTCGGTGGCCGAGATCGCCATCGGCGAATCCAGGAATACCCGCACGTGCGCGGGGATCGCGCCATCGCGGATGCCGCGGTGCAGGTAATAGAGTACTTCCTGGGTGCGTTCGAGCGCGAAGGTGGGGATCACCACGTTGCCGCGACGCGTCACGGTTTCGCGGATGGCCTTGTACATCTCGTCGACCGAATCCGGTATCGAGCGGTGCGGGCGGTCGCCGTAGGTGCTTTCCATCACCACGTAGTCGGCGGGCGGTGCGGGCTTCGGGTCGCGCAGCAGGGGCCGGCCCGGGTTGCCCAGGTCGCCGGAGAACAGCATGCGACGTTGCTGCCTGCCGTCGTCCAGTTCAAGCAGCACCGAGGCCGAGCCGAGGATGTGGCCGGCGTCGAGGAAGCACGCGGTGACGCCCTCGACGACCGGCACGGTGTCGCCGTAGCCGACATCCGGGCCGAAGAAGTCCAGCGCGTGCAGTGCGTCGTCGAGCGTGTACAGCGGCGTCGCCACTGCCTCGCCGCGGCGGTTGCCGCGCTGTGCCCGGCGCGCCTCCTCTTCCTGCAGGCCGGCGGCATCCAGCATCACCACCCGTGCCAGTTCGCGGGTGGCGGCGGTGGTGAGGATGCGCCCGCGAAAACCCTGGCGCACCAGCAGCGGAATCCGCCCGCAATGGTCCAGGTGGGCGTGCGTCAGCAGCAGCACATCGATGCCGGCCGGGTCGAAGCCGAACGGTTTGGCGTTGGCCCGCTCGACCTCTTCGCTGCCCTGGAACAGGCCGCAGTCGATCAGCACGCGACGGTCGTTGCAGGTGACCAGGTGGCAGGAGCCGGTGACCTGCCTGGCGGCGCCGTGGCAGCTGTAGATGATCATGCGAATGTTGTCTCCGCTCGTGCAGTCGACCGGACTATCGCACGAAGCCCCTCGCAGGCGTACTGACCGACGTCAATCCGGATGCCTTGCCTTCTTAAGACCCGCATAAGCACGCCCGGTTGCAATGCGTCCCAAGGCAATCATGCCGAAACCGGAGACGCATCATGAAACGCATCGTCATCGCACCCCTGTTCCTTGCCGCCGCCGCGTTGTCGGCGTCCGCCTTCGCCGCACCGCAATGCACCAGCGCACCGCGTGCGCAGTGGCTGACCGAAGCGGCGATGAAGCAGAAGGTGCTCGACCAGGGCTACACCATCAAGCTGTTCCAGGTCAGCGGCAACTGCTACGAGATCTACGGCAAGGACAAGGCCGGCAAGAACGTGGAGATCTACTTCGACCCCACCGACGGCCGCATCGTCAAGAAGAAGGGCGGCTGATCAGCCACTGACGCGAGGACAAGCCCATGAATGCCATGGTCAAGGTGTGGGACCCGCTGGTACGCGTGTTTCACTGGTCGCTGGCGGGCTTGTTCCTCGCCAATTTCTTCACCGAGGACGGCGAGCTGGTCCATCGCGGGATCGGCTACGCCGTGCTGGCCCTGCTCGCCGTGCGTTTCGTGTGGGGCTGGATCGGCACGCGGCACGCACGCTTCAGCGACTGGGTGCCCGGCCCCCGTCGCGTGCGCGGCTATCTGCGTGATCGCCTTGCCGGACGCTCGCGGCGACAGCTGGGGCACAACCCGGGCGCGGCGGTGATGATCCTGGCCCTGCTCGCCGGCGTGTTGCTGGTGGGCGTCACCGGCTGGCTGCAGACGACGGACACCTTCTTCGGTGCGGGCTGGCTTGAGGACGTGCACGAAGTGCTGGCCTATGGCGTGCTGGCCCTGGTCGGCGTGCACGTGCTGGCGGCGGTGGGCGAAAGCGTCCATTACGGCGAGAACCTGGTCGCCTCGATGATCCACGGCCGCAAGCGCGCGCTGGAGCACGACGATGCCGGTGACGAAAGCCTGCGATGAATTGCCTCAGGTCAAATTCGCGCGCACAACCCTGACTAGAATCCGGCCATGCGCATCCTGCTAGCCGAGGACGACCGGGCATTGGGGCAGGCGCTGGCCGACGGCCTGCGCCGGCTCGGCTATGCAGTGGACTGGATCACCGACGGCAGCCAGGCTGCAGCCGCGCTGACCGACACGACCTACGCCGCCGCGGTGCTGGACTGGAATCTTCCGCGCAGCAGCGGGCCGGTCATCATCGCCGGCATGCGCCGGCGCCGGGATGCCACCCCGGTGCTGCTGCTGACCGCCCGCGACGAGCTCTCCGACCGGGTCGCCGGGCTGGATGCCGGCGCCGACGATTACGTGGTCAAGCCGGTGCACCTGGACGAACTCGCTGCCCGCCTGCGCGCGCTGTTGCGCCGGGCCGATGGCCAGGTCGAGCCGGCGATCCGCGTGGGCGGGCTCGAGGTCACCCCGGCCGCGCGCGTCGCCACGCTGGAAGGCACGGCGCTGGACCTGACCGCGCGCGAATACCAGTTGCTGGAAACCCTGGTGCGCCATCCCGGGCGTGCCTACTCGCGCGAGCAACTGGAAGAAGCCCTGTACGGCTGGGACCAGGAAGTGGCCAGCAACGCGGTGGAAGTGCATATCCATCATCTGCGCCACAAGCTCGGGCCGGGCTGGATCCGCACCTTGCGCGGCATCGGCTACGCGATCAACCGGCCCGATGGCCCGGTCGCGTGATGCGCCCCTCGCTCAACCGGCGGCTGGTGCTGCGGCTGGTGGCCGGCATCGTGCTGGTGTGGTGCGTTGCCGGCGGCTGGCTGGCCTGGCGCAGCCTGCACGAGGTCGACGAGATTTTCGACCAGATGCTGGTGCGCACCGCCGCCAGCGCGTTCGCGGTGATGCCGGACACGTCGGCACGCGTCGGCGCGGTGCGCCTGCCGGACAAGAAGCTGGTCGGCTCGGACGCCACCGCCCAGCGACCGGCCATCGTGCTGCGCGGTGCCCGCGGCGAACTGCTGGTCGAAAGCGCCGAGCTGCCGGTGTTGCGCCTCGATCCGGGCGACGCGCACTTCCATTCGATCACTCACCAAGGACGGCGCTGGCGGATATTCCAGCGCTGGGACGCGCGGCACCAGTACTGGATCCAGGTCGGCGCGCCGCTGGACGAGCGTGACGAGTTGATGCGCAAGCTGCTGGCGCCGGCGTTGCTGGCGCTGCTGGCCCTGCTGGTGCTGGTGCCGCCGATGGTGTTCGCCGGCTTGCGCAGCGGTTTGAAGCCGCTACGCCGGCTGACCCGCAGCCTGTCCGCCGGAACCGGCCCGATGACGGCCTCGCTCACCGACGAACGCGTGCCGGTCGAGCTGGCGCCGTTCACCGAGGCGATCGATCAACTGGTCGATCGCCTCAAGCTCAGCCTGGAGCGCGAGCGCCGTTTCACTGCCGACGCGGCGCACGAACTGCGTCACCCGCTGGCGGCGCTGCGGCTGGAGCTGGATCTTGCCGCCGGTTGCGGCGACGATGCGGTTGCCCGCGCGCTGCACCTGCAGCGCGCACAGGATGCGCTCGACCGCATGCAGCGGCTGGTGACCCAGCTGCTGATGCTGGCGCGGGTCGAGAAACTGGCCGAACTGGACGACGCCGGCCCGTTGCGCCTGGCGAGCGTGGCCGAAGCCGCGCTGCGCGACGCCAGCGAGCGGGCGGCGGCGCGCTCCATCGAGCTGTCGCTGGACCACGATGGCAACGACTTCGTGCTGGGCAGCCGCGGCCTGCTCGGCATCCTGGTGCAGAACCTGCTGGACAACGCCTTGCGTCATGTGCCCGACCACGGCCAGGTGAACGTGCGCGTCGGTGGCCATGCCGACCGGGTCACCCTCGAGATGGATGACGACGGTGCCGGGTTCGCGTCCACCGATACCGCACGGCTGGGCGAACGCTTCCATCGCCCCGAAGGCAGCGTGGGCGAGGGCAGCGGGCTGGGCCTGTCGATCGCGCAGGCGATCGCCAGCCTGCACCACGGCCAGCTGGCCTTCGGCCGTTCCACCCTGGGCGGCGCGCGGGTCAGCCTGAGCCTGCCGCGCGTCGCCGGCATCGCGCCGCATGTACCCGGTTACGTCTGAGCAACCGGCACCTTTCATCACGCGTCCGCGGAGAAGCCCATGACCGAAACCACCCGCAAGCTGAGCTTCCAGGTCAGCGCACGTCGAACCGACGCCCACGGCAGCGTCGCCCGCTGCAAGGATGCCGAACTCTTGCTGGACACCGACCTGGCCGGCCGCCTCGATGCGTTCAACCCCGCCGAACTGCTGCTGGCTGCCTTGTCGGCCTGCATGATCAAGGGCATCGAGCGGGTCACGCCGATCCTGAAGTTCCAGCTGCGCGGGGTCGAGGTACGCGTGCATGGCGTGCGCCAGGACGTGCCGCCGCGCCTGGAATCGATCGACTACGAGATCCTGGTGGACAGCGACGAGAGCGGGCAACGACTGGCCCTGCTGCACGACAACGTGCGCAAGTACGGCACGGTGTTCAACACGGTGGCGCCAGGCACGCAGCTTTCCGGCGTGCTGCGGCGTGCGGGTTGAAGCGTGGGCAGGGCCGTGGGCTCGTTACGCGATGGGTGCAATCGCCTCCGCTGCGTGCGGCACCTCCGCGCGCGCGGCCGCCTCAGCGTGCTGCCGCCTCGCGCAGGCCGCCGCGTGCCGTGCGGCGCAGGAGTTCCAGCCACGCCATGGCAGCGACCAGCATCCCGGCAGCGGCAAGCAGCATGAACACGTCTGGCACCGCCAGTCCCATCACATGGCGAAAGAACGGTACCCCGACCGCGACCGCCAGCATCAGCGCCACGCCGCCGAACATCCGCGGCAGCCAGGGGTTTTTCGCCGGGGTGCGAGCCAGCGCGGGGCGGGACAGGTCGCGGTTGGCCAGGGTCAGCAGGAACAGGCCGATCACCAGCGCGATGAACACGGCGCTGCGGCCTTGTGCAGCGTCCAGGCTCTGGCCGAGCAGCAGGCCGTAACCGGACAGCAGGATGCCGGCGAAGCCGAGTCCCTGGGTTATCGCGTAGCGCAGGTTGGCGGCGGCGAACGGGGAGTCCGACGGCGCGCGCGGCAGTCGCCGCATGATGTCGCCGGCAGCGGGCTCGGCCTCGTACACCACCGAGCAGGCCGGATCGATCAGCAGCTCCAGCAGCACGATGTGCACCGGCATCAGCAGCACCGGCCAGTGCAGCAGGGTCGGCACCAGCGCCAGCGCGATGATCGGCATGTGCACGGCGAACACGAAGCGGGTGGCCTTGGTGATGTTGTCGTAGATGCGCCGGCCCTGGCGGATCGCGCTGACGATGCTGGCGAAGCTGTCGTCCAGCAGCACCAGCGCGGCCGCCTCGCGCGCCACGTCGGTGCCGCGCTCGCCCATCGCGATGCCGACGTCGGCGGCCTTCAGTGCAGGCGCGTCATTGACGCCATCGCCGGTCATCGCCACCACCTCGCCGTCCTCGCGCAGCAGCTGCACCAGGCGCAGCTTCTGCTCGGGCTTGAGTCGTGCGCACAGGTCGACGTGGCGCAGGCGTTCGCGCAACGCAGCGTCGTCCAGCATCGCCATTTCCGCGCCGGTGATCACCTCGGCACGTTCGCTCAACCCCACCTGGCTGGCGATCGCGCGTGCGGTGGCCGGGTGGTCGCCGGTCAGCATGATGATGCGCACGCCGGCGGTGCGGCATTCGGCGATCGCCGCAGGTACCTCCGGGCGCGGCGGATCGATGAAGCCGACCAGGCCGAGGAAGCGGAAGTCGAAGTCGTGCTGGCTGCGCGGCCACGCCGCGCCATGCCACTCGCCGCGGGCCACGCCGAGCACGCGCAGGCCGCGTTCGGCCATGGCCTCGACCTGGCGCAGGATGGCCGCGGCGCCGGCGGCGGGCAGATGGCACAGGTCGATCACCGCCTCCGGCGCGCCCTTGGTCGCCAGCAGGTGCCGGGTGCGCGCATCGCCGCGGAACACGCGGGTCATCGCCAGGATGTCCGGCGACAGGCCGTACTCGAACTCGGGCGACCATTCGGCGTGCACGTGCTCGGTATCGGTGAGCCAGTGCAGTCCGAACTGCTGGATCGCCTTCTCCATCGGGTCGAACGGATCCAGCGGCGTGGCCAGCATGGCGAACTCGACCAGTTCGTGGAACGGTTCGGGCAGCTCGGTCGAATCCTCGCCGTGCGAGCTGTCGTCGACCAGGCGCAGCTCGGCGACCTGCATGCGGTTCTGGGTCAGCGTGCCGGTCTTGTCGACCGCCAGCACCGAGATCGCGCCCAGCGTCTCGACCGCGGGTACGCGCCGGGTCAGCACCTTGTGCTTCGAGATCCGCCACGCGCCCAGCGCCAGGAACACGGTGAGGATGACCGGGATCTCTTCCGGCAGGATCGACATGATCAGCGCGATGCCGGCCAGCACGCTCTGCAGCAGGCCGTGCCCGTCCCACAGCCAGCCGAGCAGCGCGTACGCCGTGGCCAGCAACAGTCCGCCGATGGCGAGATTGCGAATCAGCCGGCGCGAGGCCTGCTGCAATCCGGAGACCGGCTCGGCGGTGGACGCGAGCGCCTGGCCGATGCGGCCGACAGCGGTGGATCCGGCGACCGCGTGGACCTCGGCGACACCGACGCCCTTGGTCGCCACCGTGCTGGCGAATAGCTGGCCGGTGTCGTTGCCTGGCAGCTTGGTGACCGGCATCGCCTCGCCGGTGAGCAGTGACTCGTTGACATCCAGGTGGCCGTCCAGCAGCACGGCATCGGCGGCGATGCGGTCGCCTTCATGCAACACCAGCAGGTCGCCGACCACCACCTCGCGCCCGGCCACGCGCATTTCCCGGCCGCCGCGGATCACCAGCGCGCGTGGGGCGGACAGCTCGCGCAGCGACTCCAGCGCCCGCTGGGTCTTGCGCTCCTGTGCCAGGGTGATGCCGATGACCACGAACACGGCCGACAACAGGAACGCCGCCTCGGCGCGGTCGCCCAGCGCCAGGTACAGGCCGCCGGCGACCAGCAGCATCAGGAACATCGGCTCGGTCAGCACGCCACCGACGATCGCGAGCAGGCTCTTGGGCGTGCTGCCCGGCAGCAGGTTCGCGCCGTGTTCGGCCAGTCGCCGCGCAGCTTCGGTCGGATCAAGCCCGGTGTGGCTGGCCGGTTGCGGTGGCCCTGCTTCGCTCATGCATCGGTCCGGCTGCCGCTCGCGCCGACAGTGTTGCTCAACGGCAAACCAGCACCGGCAGGTCGCCGTTGAGGATCACCTTGTGCGTCTCGCTGCCCAGCAGCAGCCGGTCGAAGCCGCGCCAGCCGTGCGAGGCCATCACGATCAGGTCGCACTGGTGCTTGCGGGCAGCGCCGACGATGGCGGAATAGGGTCGCGCATCCACCTCGGAGCTGCTTTCGCAAGGGACGCCGGCGGCCTTCGCACGCCGATGCACATCGGCCAGATAGCGTTCGGCGTTGGCGTTGGCTTCCTGGGTGTATGCAGGCTCGTTGGCCTGGACGAACTCGGCGAAATAGGTGGAGGCAGGGAACGGCGCGATCACGTGGAACGCGTACACGCTGGCTCCCAGCCCGGCGGCCAGCTCGATGCCGGTGTCGACGGCACGCAGGGACAGTTCGGAACCGTCGGTGGGCAGCAGGATGTGCTTGAACATGGCGAACTCCTTTACTTGTTTCGATAGTCAGCGGCAGGTATAGCCGCCATCGATGACCAACTCGCTGCCGGTCACGAACTTCGACTCGTCGGAGGCAAGGTAGACCACGCCCCAGGCGATGTCGTCCGGGTCGCCCATGTGACCCAGCGGATGCAGCGCCCCGACCTCGCGCCGGTGCCGTTCGGGGTCGCCGCCCATAGACGCGATGTGCTGTTCCACCATCGGCGTCCAGATGAAGCCGGGATGGATCGAATTCACCCGGATGCGGTCGGCGGCGTACAGCAACGCGTCGGTCTTGCTCATCAGGCGCACCGCACCCTTGGACGCGTGGTAGGGCGGCAGGTCGGGTGCGCCGACCAGGCCGTAGATCGACGACAGGTTGATGACGCTGCCGCCGCCGGCCGCGCGCAGCGGCGCGATCGCGTGCTTGGTGCAGAAGAACACGCCCTTCACGTTGACTGCCTGCACGCGATCCCATTCGGCCTCGGTGAGTTCGTGGGTCGGCTTGTTCGGACCAGCGATGCCGGCATTGTTGACGAGGACGTCCAGCCGTCCGAACGCGGCCACGGTGGCGCTGATCGCCGCCGCCACGTCGGTTTCCACCGCGACATCGGCATGGAAGTAGCGTGCGTCATCGCCGAGCTCTGCGGCCAGCTGCTGTCCTGGCCCGTCGTGCAGGTCGACGATGGCCACCCGCGCGCCGGCTTCCAGCATGTGGCGCACGCAGGCGGCGCCGATACCCACCGCGCCGCCGGTCACCAGCGCTACTTTGCCGCTCAATCTGCCCATGGTCATGCCTCCTCGGGGGGTTGAGGCACAGCATGCGCGCGCCGGCCTGCCCGGGTATTGATCGGGGTCAAGTGGAGGTCATGCCGGCGCGTCGATGTCGCCGAAGCGAATCATTTCAGCTGGGTGCAGGTGGCGGCCTGGGTGGAGTTGGCGGGAGCGCCGCGGATGCGGCCGGCGTTGGAGACCACGACGACGAGCGCATCGCTCGCCCTGGACGGCTGGCAGAACAGCAGGGTGATGTTGCTGCCACTGGCGCTGCCGTCGGGCTGGAAGCGCACGACGTGGCGGCCGCCGCTGCTGTAGATGAGCACTTTCCCCGCGTAGCCCTGGCCGACATGCAGCGGGCCGCCATCGGGCTGGTCATCGCGATTGCCGTCGTGGCCGAGCAGCCAGCCGCTCTCCCAGCGCGTGACGTCACTGCAACTGCTGCCGTCCCGGCTGGGGCAGAACAACGTGCGCCGGCCGCTCATCACGGCAGCCTCGCGGGCGTGCTGCAGGGCGGCGATGAAATCGGTCTGGGCCACCCGCAGTTCGTTGCGGCTCAACAATTGCCGCAAGGGCGGGGCGGCGATGCCCAGGAGTACCGCGATGATGGCGAGCACCATGATCTGCTCGATCAGGGTCACGCCGCACTGCCGGTGCAGTGGCCTGGAATTCCTTGAAACCGACACGGCGTCGCTTCCTGCGTGGTCCGGGAGGTTCATGCTAGGGCGTTGCAGTCGCCGGGCCAGCAGTCCGGCCGCCACCCGGATGTCGGTTTCTGCTGACGCGTCCTGTCAGCAGGAGCGATTTAAAATGACCTGTCGCACCCACATCTGTAGCCAATGACTGACCGCTTCCAGCTCGCCGCCCCCTATCAGCCCGCCGGTGACCAGCCGCAGGCGATCGCGCGCCTGGCCGAAGGTTTCGAGGCCGGCCTGGCCGCACAGACCCTGCTCGGCGTGACCGGCTCGGGCAAGACCTACACCATCGCCAGCGTGATCGAGCGCATCCAGCGCCCGACCATCGTGATGGCGCCGAACAAGACGCTGGCCGCGCAGCTGTACGGCGAGTTCAGGGAGTTCTTCCCGCACAACGCGGTGGAGTACTTCGTCAGCTACTACGACTACTACCAGCCGGAAGCCTACGTGGTGGCGTCGGACACCTTCATCGAGAAGGACGCCTCGATCAACGAGCACATCGAGCAGATGCGCCTGTCGGCGACCAAGGCGCTGCTGTCGCGGCGCGATTCGATCATCGTGGCCACTGTGTCGGCGATCTACGGCCTGGGCAATCCGGAGGACTACCTGTCACTGCGGCTGATCCTGGCCAAGGGCGAACGGATCGACCAGCGCAAGCTGATCCACCAATTGACCGAGCTGCAATACACCCGCAACGAAATGGAGTTGCGCCGCGGCACCTACCGCGTGCGCGGCGAGATCGTCGACGTATTCCCGGCCGAGTCGGAGACCGAGGCGCTGCGCATCGAGCTGTTCGATGGCGAGGTGGAGAACATGGCGCTGTTCGACCCGCTCACCGGCGAGACTATCCGCAAGGTGCAACGCTATACGGTCTATCCGCGCACGCATTACGCCAGCACGCGCGAGAGCGTGCTGAACGCGATCGAGACGATCAAGGTCGAGCTGAAGGAACGGCTGGAACTGCTGTATCGCGAGAACAAGCTGGTCGAGGCGCAGCGGCTGGACCAGCGCACCCGCTTCGACCTGGAGATGATGGCCGAGGTGGGCTACTGCCAGGGCATCGAGAACTACTCGCGCCACCTGACCCGGCGCGCGCCGGGCGAGCCGCCGCCCACGCTGTTCGACTACCTGCCGGCCGACGGGCTGCTGGTAGTCGACGAGTCGCACGTCACCGTGCCGCAGCTCGGTGCGATGTACAAGGGCGACCGCTCGCGCAAGGAAACCCTGGTGGAATTCGGTTTCCGTCTGCCTTCGGCGATGGACAACCGGCCGCTGCGCTTCGAGGAGTGGGAGGAACGCGTGCCGCGGGCGATCTACGTCTCCGCGACACCGCGCGCGTACGAACTGGACAAGTCCGGCGACGCGGTGACCGAACTGGTGGTACGCCCGACCGGCCTGGTCGACCCGGAAGTCGAGGTGCGCCCGGTGCGTACCCAGGTCGACGACCTGCTCAGCGAGGTGCACAAGCGCGTGGCGATCGGCGACCGCGTGCTGGTTACCACGCTGACCAAGCGCATGGCCGAGAACCTCACCGAATACCTGTCCGAGCACGACGTGAAGGTGCGCTACCTGCACTCGGACATCGAGACGGTGGAGCGCAGCGAGATCATCCGCGACCTGCGCCTGGGCGAGTTCGACGTGCTGGTCGGCATCAACCTGCTGCGCGAGGGCCTGGACATGCCCGAGGTGTCGCTGGTGGCGATCCTCGACGCCGACAAGGAGGGCTTCCTGCGCTCCACCGGCTCGCTGATCCAGACCATCGGCCGCGCCGCCCGCAACGTGCGCGGCAAGGCGATCCTGTACGCCGACAACGTCACCCGCTCGATGCAGGCGGCGATGGACGAGACCGCCCGCCGCCGCGAAAAGCAGATGGCGTGGAATCTGCAGCAGGGCATCACCCCGACCACCATCGTGCGGCGCATCGCCGACATCATGGAGGGTGCGCGCAGCGAGGCAGGCAACCGCCGCGGCAGCAAGTCGTCCCCGCGCGGCCGTGCTGCCGTGGCCGAGCAGGCCGCCGACTACGCCGGGCTCAGCGCGCCGCAGGCGGCAGGCATGCTGAAGAAGCTGGAAGCCCAGATGTACAAGCACGCGCAGAACCTGGAATTCGAGGACGCCGCCCGCCTGCGCGACCAGATCCACCAGCTGCGCGAGCAGGCCCTGCGCTGAGCCGGCAACCCGGATACCGGCAGGATATTGTCGAGCGCCGGCAGCTCCCGTATACTGCGCGGCTCGCGTAGCTGGTATGCGCGATACGGGCGGTTAGCTCAGCGGTAGAGCACTACCTTGACATGGTAGGGGTCACAAGTTCGATCCTTGTACCGCCCACCAATTCGAACAAGCACAAACGCCACCTTCGCGGTGGCGTTTGTGTTTCCGTTGCCCGGTCGTGGACGTGCCCGGTGGGCGGCGCATCCCGGCGACTATCCGGTTCGGTGCTGCCGCGACCACTTCCAGCGGACCCAGCGCCGTTCCACCCAGAGCAGTGCCCGCCGCATCGGGCGACGCAGGAAGGGCAGGTCCTGCGCCAGCAGCAGCAGGCCCAGTGGCAGCATCCACACGCCGAGCACGGGCAGGATGCTGAAAATCCCTCCGGCGATGAGGAGGAGGCCCACGGGAATGCGCACCCAGCGCGACGAAGGTTCCCGCAGCCATCGGATGCTTCGGCTGACCCGCTTCGGCAGTTCCCGCTCGAAGCGGTCGAGCTGGCGGTTCAGCCTTTCCTCGTCTTTGTCGATCATGCCTTTCCAGTCAAGCGCACCCACGAGCACGGGCCATCCTATCGGCAAACCGGCTCGGGTGCGCCTGCGGGCGGGCGGTCCTATTCATCTTCCTAAGCGGGCGAGACGTAATCCGGATCTTCCGAGTCGCGCGCATGGCGGATGGCGTTGCGCAGGCGCAGGTCCAGGTGGTCGAAGTCCAGGATGACCTTGTTGGAATGGACGGCTTTCACTGCCGAAAGCGGGATCACGAAGTCGCCCGCGTTCTCGATGTAGACGAGCAACTCGGGCAGGCCGTGCCTGATCTCGCGGACCGAGCCGATGCCTTCGGCCCCGTCGGAGACGAAAACCATGAATCCTTCGCTGATCTGATCGTGCATGATGCGATCTCCCTGTGACAACTGGGCGGGTTGAGCTTCGCGTTGCGACGGTGCGAACAGCGACCAGCCCTCGCAATGCGGGTTACGGCGAATGATGAACACACCCGCCGTTTCGAAGCGGTGAAAGCGCACAGGGTCGCGCTACACCCGGCGATAGCCGTGCCCTGGCACCGAAGGATGCGGAAACGGCGGTCCCCATGCGGCTCATTTCCGGCGCCGGGGCCGGGTGTGGAAGAATGGGCATGCGCCCGGTTTCCCTCGACGCGAGCCGTACGCGGATGAACCCGGCTGCGGCAACCATGACTGCAGCGTGTACTCTTTGCGGCCAGCTCCGGCCGACCGACTGCCACCACGAATGAATCCCATGCAAGCCATCGAAACCCTGATCGACGACGCCTTCGAACGCCGCAACGCGCTGACCCACGCCGAGATCGAGACCCATCTGCGGCCCGCCATCGGCCAGGTGCTCGATCTGCTTGAATCCGGCGAGCACCGTGTGGCCGAGCCGGATGGCCGGGGTGGCTGGATGGTGAATCAGTGGATCAAGAAGGCGGTGCTGCTGTACTTCCGCATCAACGACAATCGCGTGGTCGACGGCGGCCCGGCGCAGGCGTTCGACAAGGTGCCGCTGCGTTTCGCCCACGGCAACGACGCCGAGTTGCAGCAGCTCGGCGCGCGCGTGGTGCCCGGCGCGCTGGTGCGCCGCGGCGCGCACATCGCGAAGGATGCGGTGCTGATGCCCAGCTACGTCAACATCGGCGCCTACGTCGGTGCCGGCAGCATGATCGACACCTGGGCCACGGTGGGTTCCTGCGCGCAGATCGGCGCCGGCGTGCACCTGTCCGGCGGCGTCGGCATCGGCGGCGTGCTGGAGCCGCTGCAGGCGAATCCCACCATCATCGAGGACGACTGCTTCATCGGCGCGCGCTCCGAAGTGGTCGAGGGCGTGGTGGTGGAAAAAGGCAGCGTGATCGGCATGGGCGTGTTCCTCGGCCAGTCCACCCGCATCTACAACCGCGCCACCGGCGAAACCAGCTACGGTCGCGTGCCGGCCGGCAGCGTGGTGGTGGCCGGCAGCCTGCCGGCAAGGGACGGCAGCCACAGCCTGTACGCGGCGGTCATCGTCAAGCAGGTGGACGCGAAAACCCGCAGCAAGACCAGCATCAACGAACTGCTGCGGAGCGGCGAATGAATCCCGTCGTATATGGACTTCCGAATTGCGACACCTGCCGCAAGGCGCGCAACTGGCTCGCCCGCTTCGCGGTGGCGCACGACTTCGTCGACTACCGCACCAACCCGGTGCCGGCGGCGACGCTGAAGGACTGGGCGGCGCAGCTCGGCGGCTGGGAGAAGCTGGTCAACAAATCCTCCACCACCTGGCGCAACCTGCTGCCGCAGCGCAAGAACCCGGGCAGCGATCCGGAGTGGACCCTGCTGCTGAAGGAATATCCCGCGCTGATCCGCCGCCCGGTGGTGGTACAGCCCGATGGCACGGTGAGCGTGGGCTTCACCGACAACGGCTTCAAGAAGCTGTTCGGGCGCTGAGATGCCGACGCGTCTTTCCAGGACCCTGCTGGTGGCGACCATCGCGCTGTGGCTGGCGCTGGTTGCGTTCGGCAACATCACCGACTACGGCAGCAACCTGGTGTTCGTGCAGCACGTGCTGGCGATGGACTCGATCTTTCCCGACGCCGGCATCCGTTACCGCGCGATCCACGCGCCGCTGCTGCAGCACGCAGCCTATGTGCTGATCATCGCCGCCGAGACGCTGGCCGCCGTGCTGTGCGGCGCCGGTGCCTGGCGCATGTGGCGTGCGCGACGCGCGCCTGCGGCGACGTTCCGGCGTGCCACGCGACTCGCTGTGGCTGGCCTGACGGTCGGCGTGCTTCTTTGGCTGGGCGGCTTCATGGCGATCGGTGGCGAATGGTTCGGCATGTGGATGTCCACGCAATGGAACGGCCTGGCCAGCGCCTTCCGCTTCGTGGTGCTGCTGCTGGCCGCGCTGGTCTACCTGGGGCAGCGCGAAGACGAACTCGATGACTGACGACAAGAGCAGCGGAACGGGCCGTTACCGCGCGCGGCGCTTCCGCGACAACCTGCGCATCGAACGCGACAACGCGGCGCTCTATGCGCGGCTGGCCGAGCTGGCCACCGATGCGCGGCTGGGCCACGCCTACCGGCGCATCGCCGCGGGCGAACTGGGCAATGCGCAGTTCTGGGAGGCGCACCTGCGCGAGATGGGCGAAGCCGTGCCGCCGCCGCGGATCGGTCTGCGCGTGCGTGCGCTGAGCTGGTTCGCGCAACGCTTCGGCACCGAGTTCGTGATGCCGACGGTAGTGCGCCTGGAACACGCCGACCACGACGTCACGCCGGTCGACCGCAGCCATCACCGCGATCATTTCATTCCGTTGCGGGAAGTCGGTGCGCACGGGCACCGTCATCGCACGCAGAGTGGCAACACGTTGCGTGCGGCCGTGCTGGGCGCCAACGACGGGCTGGTCTCCAACGTCAGCCTGGTGATGGGCATGGCCGGTGCCGCCTCGGGCGACCGTGCGGTGTTGCTGGCGGGCCTGGCCGGACTGGTCGCGGGCGCATGCTCGATGGCGCTCGGCGAGTGGCTGTCGGTGAACAGTTCGCGCGAGTTCTATCAGGCACAGATCACCGAACGTGCCGAGCGGCTGGCAGTGTCGCCGGAGGACGGTCTCGAGCACATCGCCGGCATCTATCGCGACAAGGGGCTGGAACCGGCCGCGGCCGAGCACCTGGCCGGGCACATTACCGAAACGCCGCGTGCGGCGCTGGACATGCTGGTGCGCGAGGACCTGGGCGTCGACCCGGGCGAGCTGGGCGGCTCGGCCTGGGGCGCGGCGATCTCGTCGTTCTGCCTGTTCGCCTGCGGCGCGCTGTTTCCGGTGGCGCCGTATTTCTTCCTTGGTGGTCGCGCCGCCCTGCTGGCCAGCGTGTGTGCCACCGCCGGCGGCCTGGCCCTGATCGGCATCGGCACCTCGCTGTTCACCGGGCGCAGCATGCTGTTCTCGATCGCGCGCCAGTTCGGCATCACCACGGCGGCGGCTGCCATCACCTATGGCGTGGGCCACCTGCTGGGTGTCGTGCTGACATAGCGTTGGTATGCTGCGTCATCGTCCAACGTTGCGCCGCGTGAGTGCCCATGTCCGAAGTTTTCGATCTCGCCTGTGACCTGATCCGCCGCCGCTCGGTGACGCCGGAAGACGCCGGTTGCCTGCCCTTGATCGGCGAACGGCTGATGCGTGCGGGCTTTCGCGTCGAGCACCTGCGCTACGGCGAGGTGGACAACCTCTGGGCCACCCACGGCGCCGGCGGCCCCACGCTGATCTTCCTCGGCCACACCGACGTGGTGCCGAGCGGTCCGGAAGCGGCGTGGCAGAGCCCGCCGTTCGAACCGACCGTCCGCGATGGCCGTCTATACGGCCGCGGCGTCGCCGACATGAAAGGTTCGGTGGCGGCGATGGTGGTGGCGCTGGAGGAGTTCGTGGCGGCGCATCCCGGTCATCGCGGTCGCGTCGGCTTGCTGCTGACCAGCGACGAGGAAGGCCCGGTCAACCTCGACGGCGTGCGCAGGGTGGTGGAGCGCTTCCGTGCGGTCGGCGAGCAGATCGACTGGTGCGTGGTCGGTGAACCGTCGGCGAAGGAACGGCTGGGCGACCTGATCCGCGTGGGGCGGCGCGGCTCGCTGTCCGGCACGCTCGGCGTGCATGGCGTGCAGGGCCACGTCGCGTATCCGGAGAAGGCGCTGAATCCGATCCACGCGTTCGCGCCTGCACTGGCGGAACTGGTCGCCACGCGCTGGGACGAAGGCAACAGCGATTTCCCGCCCACCTCGTTCCAGGTCTCCAACCTCAACGCCGGCACCGGCGCCAACAACGTCATCCCGGGCGAGCTCGCTGCATGGATCAACTTCCGCTATTCCACCGCCAGCCGTGCGGAAGACCTGCGCGCGCGCACCGAGGCGATCCTGCAGCGGCACGGTCTGGATTGCACGCTTGACTGGAGCCTTGCCGGCGAGCCGTTCCTCACCCCGCCCGGTGGCGTGCTGCGCGAGGCGGTGGTGGCGGTGTGCCGCGAGCTATACGGCATCGATCCCGAGCAAAGCACCGGCGGCGGCACCTCCGACGGCCGCTTCATCGCACCGATGGGTGCTGAAGTGGTCGAGGTCGGCCCGGTCAACGCAACCATCCACAAGGTCGACGAATGCGTGACCCTGGAGGAACTGGAGCAGTTGCCGCAGCTGTACCGCACCGTCTGCGAGCGCCTGCTGGTCGGGACCTGAGCGGGCGCAGTCCCTTGCCCGGCGGTTGCGGGCCGCTGTCGCGATGACCGCGTCAAATGGATCGGCGCATCAGGGCTGCTGTTTGCCGTCGACATCCGGCCGAACCGTCCGCAGTGCGGGTGTCGTCCGCCTGGGCGGCCATGCGCGCGCCGGCCGCCTCGCCCGCTGCCTGCGGGGAAGCGATGCATGGGATGGGGATGCCTCCCGTGGCGGTGAACGTGTGTGCGTGACGAGGCGTGCGAGGGGTTCAGGTCGCACTGGCGGCCACTCGTGACGTAGGTTGCGCGGCGGCATCATCACGCTCGGCATCGCGCACGCCCAGGCGCCGCTGCAGCGCCGGGCTGGTGGTCGTGTACTGCAGGTTCACCTTGTCGCCGGGATGCAGGTGCGCATGTGCGGCGAAGGCGCACAGCGCCGCCTCGTGGAAGCCGGAGAGGATCAGCTTCTTCTTGCCCGGGTAGGTGCTGATGTCGCCCACCGCGAAGACGCCGGGCGTGGAGGTCTGGAACGTCGACGGGTCCACCACCAGCTGCTGGCGTTCCAGCGCCAGTCCCCAGTCGGCGATCGGCCCCAGCGCCGGATGCAGGCCCCAGAACACCAGCAGGTGCGAAGCCTCGATGCGCTGGACCAGGCCGCTGCGGCCACGCACGCGCACCTGCGCCAGCGCCCCGTCGGAGGTCTCCAGCCCGACGATGTCGCCCTCGCACAACTGCATGCGGCCCTCGTCGCACAGCGCCTGCATGCGCGCCACGCTGGCCGGCGCTGCGCGGAAGGTGGACGAACGGTGGACCAGCACCAGGCTGCGCACCCGGTCGACCAGGGCCAGCGCCCAGTCCAGCGCTGCATCGCCACCGCCGGCGATCACGATGTCCTGGCCGTCGAACAGCGCCGGCTGCGCCACCTTGTAATGCAGCGTGCGATCCACCAATGGCGTGGCTTCCGGCAGGTCGAGCGTGCGCGGCGCGAACGCGCCCAGCCCGCCGGCGACGATCACCGCGCCGGCGTCGAACGCGAGCCCCGCACTGGTGCGCAGGCTGAAGCGGCCGTTCTCCATGCGCTCGAGCGAGGTGACGGTGTGGCCCAGATGGAACTGCGGCGCGAACGGGCGGATCTGCTGCTGCAGGCGCTCGATCAACTCGCGCCCGCTGCACACCGGCACGGCCGGGATGTCATAGATCGGCTTGTCCGGGTACAGCTCGATGCACTGGCCGCCGGCATGCGGCACGGAATCGACCACGTGCGCCTCCAGTCCGAGCAGACCCAGTTCGAAAACCTGGAACAGGCCGACCGGGCCCGCTCCGACGATGACGGTATCGCAGTTGATCATGGGATGAATCCGCCTTGTGAATGGGCGGATCATGCGCGTGCACGAAGGCGATGCTTTTGACTTCGGTCAGATGAGCCCGGATCACCCGTGCGGTCGAATGCCGCACAGGCATGGCCCGGCTCCTGCTTCCCTGGCGTGGGAGCCGGCCAGCGTGTCAGCGCATGGACGGGCGCAAGGTCAGCGTGTGCAGCGTCTGCCCCGGCAGCAGCGGCGTGGGCCGGCCTTCGACCCAGTCCTCGTGTCCCGCGCCGAAGTACGGCGACAGCGGGCTATCGCTCTGGCCGCCTGGCATGTTGAGGATGCCGTGGGCCTCCCGGCCGGGCGACACGTCCAGGTGCTCGGAGGCGCCGAAGCCGGGCGAGGCGACGTGCGGCATGTTGTTGTCGCCGGGGATGGGCTGGTCGGGCATGTCGATGAAGCGGCCGAGCCAGGACGGCAGTGCGGCGGACAGCGGATGGCGGATGCCGGCGCGGTTGCGTTCGCCCCAGCTGCGCGCGGCGAGGCCACCGGGTTGCCGGCCGAGTTCGGCAGCAACGTGCCTGGCGGCATCGGTGAGCAGGGCGTGCCAGTCGGGATATTTCGGGTCGAGCAGATGCGCGGGCCGGGCGCGGACCAGTGTCCACACGGCCGCCTCGGCGCTGTTCTCGCCGGGCCAGCTGAAGTCCGGGTAGCGCTGTTTCACCCGTGCCGCGAACGGGGCCAGCACGGCCTTGCCGACCTGGTCGCGGAACGCGCGCACCAGCCGGTAGTCGACGCTGTCGACGGCGGCGCGTTCCTGCCAGCGCGCGGTGAGCTGGCGCAGCTGCTGCAGCGATGGATCGCTGCTGTCGGCCAGGGTGTCCTGCAGCAGGCGTTGCCAGTGGGTGAGGAATACCGCGCGGTCGTCCAGCTGGATGTCGAGCAGGTTGCCGGGCGTGAAGCTGGCGCGGACGCGCAGGTCGTCGCGGATCTGCTGCGCGCGCGCGCCGAGGTCATGCCCGCCGTTGCCGAGCAGGGCCAGCGCGTCGCCGTCGGCCGTGCGGTTGTTCGCCGTCCATAGCCGGCCTTCGGCCGGGTTCTCGATGCGCGGGTAGCGCGCCGGCGCGGCCCAGCCGTGCCAGCCGCTGCCGGGCTTCGACCAGTCCGACGGCAGCAGCGGGTCGATGCCGGCGCGCAGCGGAATGCTGTTGCCGACGATGGTCCAGCCGATGTGCCCGGCGCTGTCGGCGACCAGCAGGTTCTGCGGCGGCATGCCGAGCCGCGGCGCCAGGTCCAGCGCATCGGTCACGCCGGTGGTTTGTTCCAGTTGCATCAGCTCGACGTTGTAGCCGTGTGCGCGGCCGCCGATCCACGCCAGCGCCAGCGGCGTGCCGTCGGCGTCCTGGCCCATGATCGGGCCCCAGCGCGTGTCTTCGACTCTGAGGATGGTGTCCGGCTGGCCTTTGATCCGGATGTGCTCGTCGTGGCTTTCGATGCTGGCCCAGCCATCCGGTGTCTTGTAGCGCGTGGGGTCGGCCGGATCGCGCAGCACGCGCACCCAGTCCTGCCAGTCGCCGTAGCTGTTGGTGAAGCCCCAGGCGATCTGGCCGTTGGAGCCGACGATGAGCGCCGGCGTGCCGGGCAGGCTGACGCCGTTGACGTCGCGCTGGCCGTGCGGGGCGCTGGCGTCGGGATAGCGCAGGCGGGTGCGGAACCAGATGTTCGGCACGCGCAGGCCCAGGTGCATGTCGTTCGCCAGCATCGCCGCGCCGCTGCCGGTGAGCGCGCCGGCCACCGCGAAGCTGTTGCTGCCGGGGCGCGTCTCGTCGAGCGCCGGTGCCAGCGCGGCGGCAAGCGTCGGCGAGCGGGGCGACGGTGCGAGTTGGCGCAGGTCGAACACGCTGGCCGGCGGCATCACCGGCGGTCGCGACAGCCGGCCGGTCAGCGGCGCCTCCCAGTCGGGGTCGGGCGCCAGCAGGAAATCCACCAGTGGACCGGGCAGCACCGCGCGCATCTGCGCGAAGCGCAGTTCGCGCTCGTTGCGGCCGTCGCTGTTGAGGTCCAGGTACATCGCGGCGATCACCAGCATGCTGTCCTCCGATCGCCACGGCTGCGGCTGGCTGCCCAGCAGCAGGTATTCCCACGGCCGCACGCGCAGGTCGGCAAGGCCGGCGTTGACGCCGTCGCGGTAGCGGTCGAGTTCGTGCCGCTGTTCCGGCGGCAGTTGCGCGTAGGCGGCTTCGGCCACGGCGCGCAGGCGATGGCGGCGATGATTGAGATCGACCTTCAGCGCCGCCGGCCCGACCAGCGCGGACAATTCGCCGGCGCTGGCGCGTCGCATCAGGTCCATCGCGAAGAAGCGCTCCTGCGCATGCACGTAGCCGAGCGCGTAGCTGATGTCCGTGCGGTTTTTCCCCTCGATGGTGACCGTGCCCGGCGCGTCGCGGCCAATGCTGACCGCCGCCGTCAGGTCCGCCGCCGGGCGCCCGCCGTCGAGCCGGGCGCGGCTGCCGGCGAGCAGCCACCAGAGTGCGAGGAAAGCCGCCAGCAGCAGCGCCAGCAAGGCCAGCGACAGGAAACGCAGGACACGCCAGCGGCGGGTCGTCATGGCCTGGTGAATACCGCGAAGATGCCGGCATACGGCTTGACCATGAAGGCCGGCGCGCCGGCGTAGCCTTCGCCGTCGACGTACAGCTGCGAAATGCTGCCGTCCAGGTACAACGCGTCGCGGCAGCCCAGCTTGTCGCGGAACAGCCGTCCAAACGTGTGGAAGTTCACCGGCGCCTCGCTCACTGCGAACACCACCTCGGTCGGGGTTTTCGCGCAGACGCCGCTGCGCCATTTCAGGCTGGAGGAGTCGTCGATGAACTGTTCGTTGAGCCTGCCGTCGATCAGCAGCATCGGGCCGGACTGGGCAGCCCACTGCGCCGGCCTGCCTTCGGCCTTGAACGCGGTGCTGGTGCGTACTTCGGCATGCCCGTCCGGGTACACCGCGAACACGCCGTTCGGCAGCAGCGAGAAATTGCCCGAGGCCGGATTGCCGTGCGCCAGGTTCAGCGGCACCACGGTCTTGCCGTCTTCCACGTGCAGGCCGAGTGGCGCGAACTTGTGGTCGTAGATGCCCGCGTTGGCGGCAAACAGCAGCCGCTGGCCACGCCGCTCGCCCCACTGGCGCAGCGTCTCGATGCTGCCGAACGGCTGGCCGCTGACGGGCTCGCGCCAGTGCAGGGTCAATCGTTCGCGCTTCAGGTTGAGATGCACGATGCGATAGTTCTGCCCCTCGAACGCCAGCTCGCGGCTGTCCAGCGCCCGTGCGCTCGGCGTGCAGCCGGGCATGCCGACGAGCAGCAGCAAGGGCAAGAGCACGTGCTGCAGCACGCGCCATGGCTGTCGTGCAGGAAGAAGGTGGGGTGGCGGCGAAACGGATGGGCGCATCCGTCGATGGTCGCCGCCCAGCCGCGCGGGTGCAAGTCCGCCGCCTGGCCTGCGCCGGATACCGGCTGCCGCTAAACTCGAGTTTTTCCGCGGTGCCCGCCCATGCCCTATACCCCGATAGTGGCGACTCTCGGCTATGTGTTGTCGCCCGACCGCAGCGAAGTGCTGATGATCCATCGCAACGCCCGCCCGGACGACCTGCACCTGGGCAAGTACAACGGCCTGGGCGGCAAGATGGAGCCGGGCGAGGACATCGCCACCTGCATGCGCCGCGAGATCCGCGAGGAGGCCGGCATCGAGTGCGAGTCGATGCAGTTGCGCGGCACGTTGAACTGGCCCGGCTTCGGCAAGCACGGCGAGGACTGGCTCGGTTTCATCTTCGTGATCGACCGCTACAGCGGCACGCCGTTCATGACCAACCACGAAGGCGCGCTGGAATGGGTAGCGCTGGAACGCCTGCCGACCCTGCCGATGTGGGAGGGCGACCGCCACTTCCTGCCGCTGGTGTTCGACGCCGACCCGCACCCGTTCCACGGCGTGATGCCGTACAAGGATGGGCGCATGCAGTCGTGGTCGTACAGCCGGTTGTGAGCGCGGCGCAAGCATCATCCGCATCGTCGCTGCGGTGATCCGCGACTAGGCCGGGCGAAGCTGCGAAACGCCTCGCTGCACGTAGGGCGGGTACTGCCCGCCGGCTTTTCGATACGCCATTGCCAAGGAGCGGCGGGCAGTGCCCGCCCTACGCAGCCGAAGCAAAGGCGTCGAGCACAGGCGGCGTGGCGCTCCCACTTACGCCACGTCGCCGGTCCAGGCCAGGCTGCTGAACTTCGTCTGCCCGAGTGCTTCGGCCTGGACCAGCTCGTCGGCGTGCAGGCTGCCGTCGCTGAGCCCGTGCAGGCGGCGGAAGGTGGCGACCATGCGTTCGATCACCGCCTCGCGCGGCAGGCCGGTCTGGCTGCGCAGCGGGTCGACCCGCTTGGCCGCGCTGACGGTGCCCTTGTCGGACAGTTTCTCGCGGCCGATGCGCAGCACGTCCAGCATCTTCGCGGCGTCGATGTCGTACGCCATGGTGACGTGATGCAGCACCGCGCCGCCACGATGCACCTGCGCGGCGCCGGCGATCTTGCCGCCTTCCGACGTGATGTCGTTGAGCGGCTGGTACCACGCCTTGATGCCCAGTTCGCCGAGTGCTTCGAGCACCCAGGCGTCGAGGAAGGCATAGGCTTCCTGGAACGACAGCCCCTTGACCAGCGACTGCGGCGCGTAGATCGAATAGGTGATCGTGTTGCCCGGCTCGATGAACATCGCGCCGCCGCCGGAGACCCGGCGCACCACCTCGATGCCGTGGCGGTGGGCCGCCTCGCCATCCACTTCGTTGCGCAGCGACTGGAAGCGGCCGATCACCACCGCCGGCGATGCCCATTCCCAGATGCGCAGGGTCGGCGCGCGGCGGCCGGCGCCGACCTCGTGGGTCAGCACGTCGTCCAGCGCCATGTGCAGGGTGGGCGATTGCGGTGTCGTGTGGATCAGCTGCCAGTCGTGGTCGCGCCAGTCGGTGCGCATCATGCGGCGGGTTCCCTGTGCAAGGCGCGGCGTACGGCCACCGCGATGGCTTCCGGCGAAATGCCGTACATCATCACGTCGGCCGCGAGGGCATGGCGCACGCCGGCGGCGAGCGCGGCTTCATCGGCGTGTTCCGGCTGACCCTCCAGCGCGCGGTTGATCGTGTCCAGCGCGCTGTCCGGTTCCAGGAAGAAATCGCCGCTCAGCTGCACGCCGGCAAGACGCCCATCGCGCACGTCGAGGTCGATCACCACCAGCTTGCCGCCGGGCATCTTGTATTCGCCGTGCATCGAAAGCGTCCCTGGCACCATCCGGCGATCATACCTTCGGTCAGTGGCCGCCGCGGCCGTGGAAATGGTCGCTGCCGGCGCCGACCGAGATGCTGACGCCACCCGTGGGATGGTCGCAGCTGCCGAACGCCTTGGTGAGGTTGACCGTGCCGGTCTGGTAGCTGCCGCCGACATGGTTGCCGCTGAGCACGCCCATGCCGACGCTGCCGTGCAGCTGGGGCTGGTTGTAGCTGTAGTCGTCGCAGTCGGTGCTCGTCGCGGCGTCGGTGGCGTCGTTGTTGCCCATGCGTCCGCTGGTGTCGCCGTAGTACACGCCGGGTGCGTTGCGCGCCGGCGCGGCGGCGGTGGAACTCGGGGCAGGCGGGTCGCTGGGCGGCAGTTTCAGGTTCAGCGGTTTGCCGGCTGTCTGCGCCCACGCCGTGGTGGCCAGCAGGCTGGCCAGCAGGGCAGGAAGAAACCGTTGGATGTTCATGCGCACTCCGGAGTTGTCACGTATTCAACGCGCGATGCCGCGTTGGCGTGTACGTCCCTGTTGGAAATGCCGGACGTCGACAAGTTCCTCCGACCGAGTTCCTGCTCCCGCAAGCCGTGATCAGCCGGTGGTCTCGATCCGCTCCACCCGGCGCAGGCCGCGCGGCAGCACGCCGCCGCGGGTGGCGCGGTTGCCGCCGTACTCGACCAGGTCCGACCACTTCAGGGTGAGCTTGCGCTGGCCGGCGTACAGGGTGACCTCGCCCTTGCCTTCGCTGACCACCGCCACGCCGGCCACGCGCTCGCCCTCCGCCAGCTGCTTCCTGGGGATCTCGATCAGCTTGTTGCCCTTGCCCTTGTCCAGCTCGGGCAGCTCGGCCACCGAGAACATCAGCAGGTGCCCTTCGCTGGTGACCACCACGATGCGGTCGCGCGCCGGGTCGGCGCTGATCTGCGGCGCCAGCACCCTGGCCTTGTCACTGAGGCTGATGATCTGCTTGCCGGCCTTGTTGCGGCCGGTGAGCGATTCGAAACGCGTGACGAAGCCGTAGCCGAAGTCGGTGGCGAGGATCAGCCGCGTGTCGTTGTCGCCGGCGACCACCGCGTCGAAGCTCGCGCCCGCGGCCGGACTGAAGCGGCCGGTCAGCGGCTCGCCGTTGCCGCGCGCCGAGGGCAGGGTGTGCGCCGGCGTGGAGTAGGCGCGGCCGGTGGAGTCGATGAACGCGACCTGCTGCGTGGTGCGGGCCTTCACCACGGCGAGCAGGCCGTCGCCCTCGCGGTAGTTCAGCGCCTCGGCGTCGATGTCGTGGCCCTTGGCGGCGCGCGCCCAGCCCTTCTGCGAGAGCACCACGGTGACCGGTTCGCTGGGCACCAGCGCGCTCTCGTCCAGCGCATGCGCCACTTCGCGCTCGACCAGCGGCGAGCGGCGTGCGTCGCCGAATTTCCCGGCATCGGCGCGCAGTTCGTCCTTGATCAGGCTCTTCAGCTTGGCCGGCGATTTCAGCAGCACGTTGATGCGCGCGCGCTCCTCCTCGAGCTGGTCGCGCTCGGCGTTGATCTTCATCTCCTCCAGCCGCGCCAGCTGGCGCAACCGGGTTTCGAGGATGTAGTCGGTCTGTTCCTCACTGAGCCTGAAGCGCGCCATCAGCACCGGTTTGGGCTCGTCCTCGCTGCGCACGATGCGGATGACTTCGTCGAGGTTGAGGTAGGCGGTGTGCAGGCCTTCGAGCAGGTGCAGGCGACGGTCGACCTTGGCCAGGCGATGTTCCAGGCGCCGGGTGACGGTGCTGGTGCGGAAGCTCAGCCATTCGCCGAGGATGCGCTTGAGGTCCTTCACCTGCGGCCGGCCGTCGAGGCCGATCATGTTGAGGTTGACGCGGAAGCTCTTCTCCATGTCCGTCGTGGCGAACAGGTGCTGCATGGTCTCGTCGGCGTCGACGCGGTTCGAGCGCGGCACGATCACCAGCCGGATCGGATTCTCGTGATCGGACTCGTCGCGCAGGTCCTCGATCATCGGCAGCTTCTTCGCGCGCATCTGCGCGGCGATCTGTTCGAGGATCTTCGACGGGCTGACCTGGTGCGGCAGCGCGGTGATCACGATGTTGCCTTCCTCGCGCTGGTACACCGCGCGGGCGCGCACCGAGCCGCCGCCGGTCTGATAGATCGCCAGCAGGTCGGCGCGCGGGGTGATGATTTCCGCTTCGGTCGGGTAGTCCGGGCCGAGCACGTGTTCGCACAACTGGGCGACGGTGGCGTCCGGATCGTCCAGCAGGCGGATGCACGCGCTGGCCAGCTCGCGCAGGTTGTGCGGCGGGATGTCGGTGGCCATGCCGACCGCGATGCCCATCGAGCCGTTCAGCAGCACGTGCGGCACGCGCGCCGGCAGCCAGCTCGGCTCGTCCATGGTGCCGTCGAAGTTCGGCACCCAGTCCACCGTGCCCTGGCCCAGCTCGCCCAGCAGCGCCTCGGCGATCGGGCTGAGCTTGGATTCGGTGTAGCGCATCGCGGCGAAGCTCTTCGGGTCGTCCGGCGAACCGAAGTTGCCCTGGCCGTCGACCAGCGGATAGCGGTACGAGAACGGCTGCGCCATCAGCACCATTGCCTCGTAGCACGACGAATCGCCGTGCGGATGGAACTTGCCGATCACGTCACCGATGGTGCGCGCCGATTTCTTCGGCTTCGCGGTGGCGGCCAGGCCCAGCTCGCTCATCGCGTAGATGATGCGCCGCTGCACCGGCTTCAGGCCGTCGCCCACGAAGGGCAGGGCGCGGTCCAGCACCACGTACATCGAATAGTCGAGGTAGGCCCGCTCGGCGTATTCCTTCAGCGGGATCTGTTCGTAATTGGCTTGCAGGTTCATGGGGTTGCATCTTTGAAGGTGGCGCGCGCGGCGCGGATGGCCGGTCGATGGTGCCAGAAAGCGCCCGGCTCTTGTAGGAGCGCGGGGTCAGCCGTTGCGTAGGGCGGGTGGTGTCTACTCGCGCACGGCCTCGATGCCCAGCTTGCGCAACTGCGCCTGCACGCTGTCCGGCCCGGCCAGGTGGGCGGCGCCCACGGCGATGAAGACGGTGCCCGGTTGCTGCAGCATCGCGGCGATCTTCGTCGCCCAGGCCTGGTTGCGCTGCACCAGCAGCCGTTGGTAGAGCTTCGGCTCGCGCCGGCGCATGTCGTCGTTGCCGATGCGCGCGATGCTGTCCACGTCGCCGGCCTTCCAGGCGTCGATCAGTTCGGTGAGCTGGAACGCGCCCTTGTCCGCGTCGCGCATGGTCGAGCGCAGCAGGGCCAGCTCCATCGCGCGCGGCATGTCGGCGAGAAAGCGGATCTGCTGTTCGGCGGTTTCCAGCCCCAGCACCGGCTTGCCGGCATCGGTCATCCGCGCCTTCAACTGCTTGTCCACGCCGTGCTCCGGGTCCAGCCCGGCCTTCAGCAACGGCGTCACTGCCAGCGTCAGCGCGGCCAGCCACGGGCGCATCACGTTGAGCGTCTGCATGCCGCCGGGCACGCCGGTCCTGTTCGCCAGCAGGCTCAGCCGGTGCGCCTCCGACGGGCTGAGCTGGCCGGACAGCGGATGCGTCGCATCCATCCCGTAGCGCAGCACCAGCGCCGTCATGTTCGCGGGGTCGTCGTCGGTGATTTCGACATACAGCGTGCGGCTGTCCGCCATCGCCCGGTCCAGCTCGGGGGAATGCCAGCTGGCGTCGCTCGGCATCAGGTGCACCGTGCCGAACAGGTGGATCGTGGTGTCGGCGTCCTTCACCATCCACAAGGCGGGTTTCGCCAGCGCCGGGGCGCAGGCGAGCAGCAGGGCGAGGCAGGCGAGCAGGCGCAGGGCGATCGAGGGTTTCATGCCGCGAGTGTCGCGGCAGGTCGTGGCCGGTTCAATCCCGGCGAGGTGGCGGTGGCGTGGGCGTCGGCCTGCGGAACCGCGACGTCGGGTTTCCGCAGGTGCCGGTCGATTCCGGGAACCTCGCCGTCGAGGTCCGGCCGGTCCCCGCCGGCCTCGGCAACCTCCGCTGCCGGGGTTGCGTACCTCCCCGTCGATATCCGGAACCTCGGCGTCGGAGTCGTGTGCGTCCCCGTCGACACTTGGAATCCCGGCGTCGAGGTTGCGCACGTCCCCGTCGATATCCGGAGCCTCGTCGTCGTGGTTCGGCGCGTCCCGGTCGGGCTTCGCCACCGCCTTGCCGGGCGCATCGAGGTCAGTCGCCCGAACGCCAACGTGGTGGTTCGCCCTTCAGCCAGCACACGGCCATCAGGCCGAGGGTGAGCAACGCCAGGCTGATCACGAACATGACGGGATCCTTCGCCGGCCGCAGGAAATGAAGAATGAGCGCAACACACCCCGCATAGATGGCGAGGCAAGCCCAGCCCTGCCACCGAACCGGCAGACCCCAGCCCCAGCCGTAGCGCTTGGCGGGAAACCAGTACTTGTTCGGGCTATCCATTTCGGCTCCTTGGGAGGGTTCGTGGCATCTGGGCTTGAACGGACCTGATCGCGTTTTCGCCGCAGGGCGGGAAGGGGCGCGGCCAACATGGCGCCGCCCGCACAGGCTTACGTCGGGGTTTCGTTGGTCAGGACATAAGCGCTGGCGCGCGTCAGATCGAGCGGCCGCACCTCGCAGACCAGGCCGTAAGCCAGGCACGGATTCTCCGCCGCGATGCGCGCCGCTTCCTCCAGGCTGTTCGCGCGGATGAACCAGTACCGGTTCGCCGGTTTCCGTCCGCTGGAAGAGATCAAGGGTGTCTTCGGTGATCCGCATGCGCGGGTCATCACGCTCACCCGGCGCTCGTGGGTGGCGCCGGGGCCGCCGTGCAGCAGCAAGACTTTCAGCTTCGGGTTGTTGCCCACGCGCCTGGTCCAGACATGGAACGTGCCCCTGGGCGTGGTGATCGGGATCATCTTGACGCCGCCGGCAAGCACGTCGTCGCGGCCGCTGTTGTCGAAGTAGCCGGGGCCGGGCGCGGTGGTGGCGGGCGTGCGGCCGCTGGCCATGGCGGCGGTGGCGGCCAGGGCCAGGCCGGCCAGCAAGATGGCGATGCAGCGCTTCATCGGTATTCCCCCAGGTGCAAGATCAGCCCGAACTATGCGGCGCGGTCGCGTTGCCGGCAACCAGAGCGGGCATTCAGCGCGGCACGCGATAGCCGCCGGGGACACCGTGCGGGCTCAGGGTGATCTGCCACAGCTGGTCGCGGCGGCTACGGAACACCGCGGCGGAGACCGCGAGGTAGTAGCGCCACATGCGGCGGAAGCGCTCGTCGTAGCTGGCCGGCAGGCTGGGCCAGGCGGCCTCGACGTTGGCGCACCACGCGGTGAGGGTACGGTCGTAGTCGGCGCCGAAGTTGTGCCAGTCCTCGACCACGAACAGGTCTTCCAGCGCGGCCGCGACCTGGCTGGCGGCGGGGATCATCGAGTTCGGGAAGATGTACTTCTCGATCCACGGGTCGGTCTGCGCGGGCGCGCTGTTGCTGCCGATGCAATGCAGCAGCGAGAGGCCGTCGTCCTTCAGGCAGCGCCGCACGGTTTCGAAATAGGCGCGGTAGTTCTTGCCGCCGACGTGCTCGAACATGCCCAGCGAATACACCGCGTCGAAATGATCCTCGACATCGTGGTAGTCCTGCAGGCGGATCTCGACCGGCAGCCCGGCACACAGTTCGCGCGCGTACTCGGCCTGCTCCTGCGACACGGTGATGCCGACGCCTTTGATGCCGTAGTGCTCGGCGGCGTACTTCAGCGCCTCGCCCCAGCCGCAGCCGATGTCGAGCACGCGCTGGCCGGTCTTCAGCTGCAGCTTGCGGCAGACCAGGTCGAGCTTGGCCGCCTGCGCGTCGTCGAGGTTGTCGGCCCTGGCCCAGTAGCCGCAGGAATACACCATCCGTTTGCCCAGCATGGCGTGGAACAGGTCGTTGCCGAGATCGTAGTGCGCCTTGCCGATCTCGAACGCGCGCTCGCCGCGCTGCAGGTTGAGGAAGCGCGCCTTCAGATGCGCAAGCAGGGTGTCGAGCGTTTTCAGTTCCTGGTCCAGCCCGGCGGTGAGCAGGCGGGTGCACAGGCCGGGCATGTCGTCGGCGTCCCACCAGCCGTCCATGTAGGCCTCGCCCAGGCCCAGCGAGCCGTGCGCGAACACGCGGGCGTACAGGCGCTCGTCGTGCACGCGCAAGTCGATCGGCGCATCGCCGTCGATATGGATGCCGGCCTGCTCGAGCAATTCGCTGGCGCGGTTCTTCAGGTCGTCCTGGCTCATGCGTGGCCTCGCGATGCGCGGTTCGTGATGATCAATGCGTGCCGAGTACCGCAAAGCTTGCCGGCGAACGCGCATACGTCGCGTCGACGCCTGCGTTGCGCACCAGCTGCAGCAGCAGTTCGGCCTGTTCCTCGCGCAGCAGGAACTCGACCTTCACCGGCAGGTCGTCGGCGAGTTCGAAGAACTGTTCCTCGTGCAGCACGCCGTGCCGGCCGAAGCCGGCGATGGCGCGGAACACCGAGCCGCCGCCCAGGCCATGCGCCCTGGCCTGTTCCAGCAGCCACTCGGACAGCAGCATGCCGTCGTGCCTGGCGCGCGAGTGGCAGTAGAAATACAGGTGCATGCCGTGTTGCAGGGTTTCCTGGTTCATGCGCTGCTCCCGGTTCAATGGCGCAAGAGGCTGCGGGTGAGGGCGATGCCGAGCACGGTCATCGCCAGCGAGCCGATCACGTGCATCGCCACGTGGCCGCTGAACCACAGGTACTGCTGGCGCAGCAGCAGGGTGGCGGACTCGGCCGAGAAGGTGGAGAACGTGGTGAGCCCGCCGAGGAAGCCGGTGAACACGAACAGCCGCAGCGCCGGCGACAGCGCCTGGAAGTGGTCGAACAGGCCCATCACGCAACCCATCAGCAGGCCGCCGGCGAGGTTCGCCGCCAGCGTGCCGAGCGGCAGGGTGGGGAAGACGGGATTGAGCAGCACGCCCAGCCCCCAGCGCAGCCAGCATCCCAGGGCGCCACCGACGCCGATTGCCACAAATCCGTTCCAGCCCACGTGCGTGCCTCCTGACCATGGAAGTGTCCGGTCGCCGCGGTGGCAGGCACGCCTGCGCCGCCGGAAACCGGGGGTGCAGGCATCATCAACTTCAACGCGGGGTCACGAGAAGCGGTTTGTTCCGGTGCGCCCGAGGCTTCCGGAACAGGAGGCATGCCATCTCCGAGCGGCCATCCTAGTCGATCCGGCGGCCCCGCCGTCAAGCGCGGCCATCTATGCTGCGCGACCCGTCGACGTCCGCATGCCGCCATGAATCCAGCACCTCGCACCGTGCGCCGCAGCCTGCCCTGGCTGCTGGCCGCGCTGTCGATGATCGGCGCATCGCTGCTGCCGCTGGGCGGCTGGCACGGCATCGGCGTGCAGCTGGCATTTTCCACTCTCACGCTGCTACTGGATCGTTTCCCGCACCATCGCGGCGGGATTTCCTCGGTGCAGGCGTTTTGCCAGCCTGCTGCTGTGCAGCTTCGTGGCCCGGGGTGATGGGTGATGTCGCCGCTGCTGTCGGCCAGCATGCTGCATCTGGCGCGGGGCGCGTCGGGGCTGATCCTGGCCGGGGTGCTGGCGTGCTGGCGTGGTGGCGCTATCACCGCGTCACGCGCCAGCCGCTGGACCAGCCGCTGGCCGGCGCCGATACGGTGGCGGCGATGCAGGCGGAAATTGCCGAGGCGCGCTGAAGCGGCGGCGGATCGGGCTAAACCGGAGGGGGCGCCGGGGCGCGCACCACGGCATCTGCCGATATGAGCGCGCTGGCGTCGGCCAGTGCCCTGGCCAGCGAGGGCGAGCGGTAGCTGGGGTCGGCGAGCCAGCGTTGCCACACCGAGTCGTCGATCTTCTCGTTGACGCCGGTGCCGAGCGTGCGGTCGAACGGCGGCTTGAACTCCATGTAGAGGCCGCCCATGAACTCCGCGTATGAATTGCGTGGCGCGCCGGTGCCGGCATCGGCCTCCGGCATGAGCAGCGCGTCGCAGGCCAGGCCGGCGGTGATGGCCTTGCGCTGCAGCCATGCCAGCGACAGTTCGGGCAGCGGATCGGGCTTGCGCCCGGCGCCATCGCAGTCGTTGCCGCCGCCGACGTCGGAATGCGAACCGATGAACCAGCGCTGCTCGATCTCGATCTGCTCGGTCTTCTTCGAGGTCAGCGTCTCGCCGGGCTTCACCGTGTAGGGGTTGCGCGTCCACACCGTGGGCGCGAAGTCGGCGCGGTGTTCGTCCAGCGCCAGCGCCTGGTAGGCGTACTTCACGATCTTGCTGAGTTCGGTGTCGTGGAACCGGTAGCGCTTGCGCGCATAGGGAAACCAAGAGGCGGTGCTTGGGATGCCGAGCGAGCCGACGGTATCCCACACGCCGATGAAGTGGATGTCGATCTCGATCGAATGGCTGGCGCGAAACGCCACCGCGGCCGGGTCGTCGGGCCTGCTGTGGATGTCGCGATAGAAATCGTACGCGGCGGCAGCGTCGGCCCTGGCCACGCTGCCGCCGGTGTCGCAGCGGAGCAGGCCGCACTTGCGGATCATGCCGCCGAGGCTGCGCGCGGTATAGGCGCCGCGGCTGAAGCCGAACAGGTAGAGCAGGTCGCCGGGCTGCCAGGTCTTGCACAGCCAGCGGTAGCCATCGAGCACGTGGTCGGACAGGCCGTAGCCGAACGCGCCGCCGAGCAGGTGGGTGATGCCGCGCTTCACGCCCACGCCCGGGATGTAGTTGACCCGTTGCGGGTTGCCGTCCGCATCGCGCGGCGCGATCAGCTGGCGCAGGCGCTCCACGTTGGTGTTCGACTCGGGCCTGTTCCAGGTGCCGTCGAACAGCAGTACGAGCCGGCGTGTGGCCATGGTGTCCTCCGGCACGATGCGGTCGGGGTCGTTCGCAGCCATCCTGCGCTCTGGCGCTCTGCGGGGCTGGGTCAGGGCGGCGTATCCTGTGCGCTTCTACATCGTCAGCGAGCGATGAAGATGGACATGCAGGGCCAGATTAGCAAGGCACGGGCATTGTGCAAGATGCATGACCGCAGCGCGATCCTGCTGCTGCCGAACGCGTGGGATGCGGGCAGCGCGCGGCTGTTCGCGCAGCGCGGTTTTGCGGCGATCGCCACCACCAGCGCCGGCGTGGCGTGGTCGCTCGGCTACGCCGACGGCGAGCAGGCGCCGCTGGCCGACGTGCTGGCGGCGATTGCGCGGATCACGCGGGTGGTCGGGCTGCCGGTGACGCGGGATCAAGATGGATTCCCGCTTTCGCGGGAATGACGGCCTCGGGGCTATTCGAGATTCCCAGGACGGCGCGCCACGGTTACCGCCACGGCAACATGAAGTTGACGACGGCTTGATCGCGCAGGGCACACGGTAGCGGCAGCTTGTTCCTTCAACTGCGGAGCCCGAGTCATGCCGTACTCATCCATCAGCGAGCTGCCCGATGCCGTGCGCGACCACCTGCCGGAACACGCGCAGGTGATCTACAAGGAGGCGTTCAACAACGCCTGGGACGAGTACGCCGACAAGGACGAGCGCCGCGGCGACGAATCGCGCGAGGAGGCCGCGCACAGGGTGGCCTGGGCGGCGGTGAAGAAGAAATACAGCAAGGGCGCCGACGGCGACTGGCACGCCAGGTAGCCGTCGCGGAATGTCAGGATGGCAGGCCGCGCGCCTTGAGGAACGCCCGGGCGTTGTCCGCGTCCTGCTCGAACCAGGCGCGGGCCGAGCCGAGCCGGAACGTATAGCCCCACGCATCCATGTCGGTCATCAGGCGTTCGCGTCCCACGCCGGGGAGTTCGTCCGCCAGCACGATCTGCAGGTAGCAGGTGGCGTCCTCTTCCTCGATCGAGTCGGTGGCGTCGGTATGGACGTCCGGACGTCTTTCCGGCGGCAGCACGATCAGGTGGCCGGCTTCATGCAGCAGCGAATGCACCGGGGTGTCGTCGCGGGCGTAGACGGTGGTGCCGATGATGCCGGCTTCCTCGTCGCCCCAGAAACTGCCGGGAATCGATTCGCCCGGCGCCACGCGTTGAAGCCGCAGGCCGAAACGGTCGAGCAGGGCGGCCGGCGCGTCGAATCCGATCTGGCCCACGCGCATCACGGTGCTGGCCGGGTCGCCGGGAGGTGGGAGAGTGTCGGGGTGCATGGGCATGCGCGCCGGGTGCAGATGACTTCGATGAAAAGGGGAGCCGGGCGACGCGGGGTCGGTCACCCGGCGGACAAGCGGGGGCGGCAGGGACTCAGCCGGTCTTGGCCTCGTCCTTGGGTTCGCTCTTGGCCGCCTGCTTGCCTTCCGGCAGGGTGACCGAGAGTTCGAGGATCTCATGGCCGCTGTCGCGCTCGAAATTGATGTTGATCGCATCGAGGTCGACGTGGACGTATTTCTTGATCACTTCGAGCAATTCGTTGCGCATCATCGGCAGGTAGTCCGGTGCGCCGCGGGTGGAGCGCTCCTGGGCCACGATGATGCGCAGGCGCTCGCGCGCCACCGTGGCGGTGGCTTCGGGCTTGCGCTTCAGGAAATCGAGAATACCCATCGTGATCAACCTCCGAACACGCGCTGGAGAAAGCCCTTCTTCGGCACGTCGATGAAGCGCAACGGGCGCTCTTCGCCGAGGATGCGGGCCACGGTGTCACTGTAGGCCTGGCCGGCATGTGACGTGGCATCGACGATCACCGGGATGCCGTTGTTGGAGGCAGTCAGCACGTTCTCCGATTCGGGGATCACGCCGACCACCTCGATGCCGAGGATCTCCTCGACGTCCTTGACGCTGAGCATTTCGCCGATCGCCACGCGCGCCGGGTTGTAGCGGGTCAGCAGCAGGTGCTGGGTGACCGGGCTTTCGCCCTTCTCCGCACGCCGGGTCTTGCTGGCGAGCAGGCCGAGGATGCGATCGGAGTCGCGCACCGAGGAGACTTCCGGGTTGACCACGACGACCGCGTGGTCAGCGAAGTACATCGCCAGGTGCGCACCTTTCTCGATGCCGGCCGGCGAGTCGCACACGACGTAGTCGAAACCGTCCTCGGACAGGCCATCGAGTACCTTCTCGACGCCTTCCTGGGTCAGCGCGTCCTTGTCGCGGGTCTGGCTGGCGGCCAGCACGTAGAGGTTGTCGTGGCGCTTGTCCTTGATCAGCGACTGCTTCAGCGTGGCTTCGCCGTGCACGACGTTGACGAAGTCGTACACCACGCGCCGCTCGCAGCCCATGATCAGGTCGAGATTGCGCAGGCCGACGTCGAAGTCGATCACGGCGGTTTTCTTGCCGGCCATGGCCAGGCCGGTGGCGAGCGAGGCGCTGGTCGTCGTCTTGCCGACGCCGCCTTTGCCGGAGGTGACAACGATAATCTCAGCAGTCAAGGGCCCATCTCCGCATGTTTGTTCTTGTTGTAGGGGGTTACAGCCTGGCGATCAGCAGCTTGTCGCCTTCGAGCCAGCATTGCACGGACTGGCCCTCGAGGTCGTCGGGAATCTGTTCGAACACGCGATATTGCCCGGCGATCGCCACCAGCTCGGCGCGGAAGTCGGACACGAAGATGCGTGCCTTGCCGTCGCCCTGCGCACCGGCCATGGCGCGGCCGCGCAGGCCGCCGTAGATGTGGATGTTGCCGTCGGCGATCACCTCGGCGCCGTTGGCGACGGCGCCGGTGACGATGAGGTCGCGATCGCGTGCGTAGATCTGCTGGCCCGAGCGCACGGAGCCGGCATGGTGCTGCGCGCCCTGCATGCTGCCGGGCGGCGGCGCGGACAGGATCGGCTCGCGCCGCACCGCCGGGGCAGGCTCGGCGCGCGTGGCCGGTTCGGCGGCGGGCGCGCTGCCCTGGGCCGGCTCGTAGGCGGCGCGAAACTTGGCGATCAACGGCAAACCCATGCGCTTGGCCAGCGCCTCGGTCTCGCTGGTGCCGTAGGCCAGGCCCACCGGCAGCATGCCGGCGCTGCGTACCGCCTCGAGCAGGGCATCGACGGCGCCGTCGTCGGGCAGGTTGAGCAGGTGGCCCAGGTCCAGCACCACGGCAGCGCGCGCAAACATCTGCGGCGCGGCGCGCACGCGGCGTTCGAGTTCGTCGCACAGCGCGGCGGCGTCGACCCGGCGCACGCGCACGCAGGCAATGCCGACCTGGCCGAAGCGCAGGTCGCAGGCGTCGGCGACATCTGTTTTTGCATTCATGGACGCCGCTCTCCGGCGAGGCGGCGCGGGGTGGAATCGTGCAGGGTGGGGCGCTCGCGTTCGGCCAGCCACGGTACGTCGGGCAGGCCGCCGTGTTCGAGCCAGGTGTCGCGGACGTAGGCATAGCTGGGCAGGTCGCGGGCCAGCAGGCTGACCTGCGGCCCGTGCTCGCCCATGCGCTGCTGGCCCACTTCCTGGAAGCCGTAGGTGCCGTGGAACAGCACCACCACGTCGTTGCGCGGCTCCAGGAACACCTCGCAGGCGAGCAGCGGCACGCGCACCTCGGCGTAGCTGTGCACGTCGCAGTAGAAGATGCGGCCCAGGCCGTGGCGGCGGTAGGCGTTCGCGATCACGATGCGGTCGATGTAGACGAACTGCGGGTAGTGTTCGGCGAACCAGCGGTAGTTCGGGCTGTCGTAGTCGCTGCCTTCGCGCAGCGCGATCAGGAACCCGGCCAGGTGGCCGTCGATTTCGGCCACGCGGAAATACTCGGCGTGCTCGTGGAAGTAGCGCAACTGGGCTGTATCGAGGGCGAGGATGGAGCGACCGGCGGCGTTGTTGAGCGCCAGTACGGCATCCAGGTCGTGCTCGCGCACGTCGCGGATGGCAAGGGCCATTCGTTGCTCCGCAATGATGGAATCGGGGACGAGGTAGTGCAGCTGCCTCGCGCAATGGCTCATTATGACATGCGGCCGTGGCCCTTACATCTCGCAGGGGCACATGTAAAAGCTTCGTAAAATGGCGATCGGGAGGCGCGCCCGGCCATGACTTCTCGCGCATTGCGCGAAACCCCCGCACGTCCAATGATGCGGGGATGCGCTGGCCCTACTTCAACCATATTCGCCTGCTTCGCTACGCGGGCTTCTTCACCTATCTGTCGGCCGGCACGCCGCTGGTCACGAACTGGGCTGCCGAGCGGCTCGACCAGCTGCACCGTCCGAACTTCTCGCTGCTGCTGTGGACGCTGTGCTACCTGATCTTCGGCCTGATGTACTGGCTGCTGACCAGCAACCTCGGCTCGCGCCGCTATCCGGTGCTGAAGCTGCTGGGGCTGGCCTTGATGACGGCGGCGGCGGTGGCGGTGGGCTGGTACAGCCACAGCGGCCTGTCGGCGATGCTGATGGTGGTCGCCTCGCTGGTGCTGCCGTGGCTGCTGCCGTTCTGGCTCGCCGCGTTCTGGCTGGTGCTGCAGCACCTGAGCCTGGTGGCGGTCTTCGCGGGCTGGCCCGAATACGACCACAGCATCGCGGTGGGCTTCATCCAGGCCAGCATCTACCTGGGCATCTCGGTGCTGGTGTTCGTGACCTCGACGGTGGCCAGCCAGCAGGCCGAACAGCGCGAGGTGCAGCGCCGGCTGAACTCCGAACTGCGCGCCACCCGCGCGCTGCTGGCCGAGTCCAGCCGGATCGCCGAGCGCATGCGCATCGCGCGCGACCTGCACGACCTGATCGGCCATCACCTGACCGCGCTGAGCCTGAACCTGGAGGTGGCCAGCCACCTCACCAACGAGGCGGCCGGCGCGCACGTGCGCAAGGCACAGAGCACGGCCAAGCTGCTGCTGGCCGATGTGCGCGAGGTGGTCAGCGAGCTGCGCCAGGACGACGCGATCGACCTGACCCAGGCGCTGCGCAGCCTCACCGAGGGCGTGCCTGGCCTGAGCGTGCACGTGGTGATGCCGCCGCGTTTCAGCGTGGAGGACCCGCGCCGCGCGCAGGTGCTGCTGCGCTGCGCCCAGGAAATCATCACCAATACCGCCAAGCATGCCGGCGCGCGCAACCTGTGGCTGAACTTCGCCTATGCGGGCGAAAGCCTGCTCGGCCTGCACGCGCGCGACGACGGTCGCGGCGCCGAGAACGTCGAGCCGGGGAATGGCCTGTCCGGCATGCGCGAGCGGCTGGCCGAATTCGGCGGCAGCGTGACGCTGGATACCGGCCTGAGCCGGGGTTTTGCGTTGACCGTGCGGCTGCCGCTGGGCGAGCACGCCGCGCTGGCGCATGCGCCGACGCGGTTTGAGCCGCCGGCGCTGAATGTGTCGTAATCTTGGCGGCCCGCGCAGGGGCGCAAAGTGCGTCGGTGTTGGCAACGGCCCGGACCGCCAGCTGCCACCATCACTCTCTTGAGTCATGTTTGTCCGAGGATCCGCGATGATTTCCGTTTGTCTCGTCGACGACCAGAATCTGGTGCGCCAAGGCGTTCGATCGCTGCTGGACCTGGCTGAAGATATCCGCGTGGTGGCCGAGTGCGCCGACGGTGCGCAGGCGGTGCAGGACATCCCGCGGGTCAAGCCCGACGTGGTGTTGCTGGACCTGCGCATGCCGAACATGAGCGGGCTGGAAGTGCTGCAGGCGCTGTCCGCCCGCAACGAGCTGCCGCCGACCATCATCCTGACCACCTTCGACGACGACCAGCTGGTGCTGCAGGGCCTCAAGGCCGGCGCGCGCGGCTACCTGCTGAAGGACGTCTCGCTGGAGCAACTGGTCGAGGCCGTGCGCACCGTGGCCGGCGGCGGCTCGCTGGTGGCGCCTATGGTCACCCAGCGCCTGATGGCCGGGGTGGCGCGGATGCAGAACAATTTCACCAGCCTGGAGCAGCCCGACCCGCTGACCGAACGCGAGACCGAGATCCTGCGGCTGCTCTCCGGCGGCTACAGCAACAAGGAGATCGCCAATTCGCTGAAGGTGGCCGAAGGCACGGTGAAGAACCACGTTTCCAACATCCTGTCCAAGCTCGGTGTGCGCGACCGCACCCGCGCCGTGCTGAAAGCGCTGGAAATGGGCATCGTCTGAAACGGCCCGGGCGCCGGCCCGGTGCCGTCGCCGCGGGGCCTGCGGCAGCTTGCTTTTGGCCTTCCGGATGGGTCGACGCCGACGATAGCGTTCCAGCCCGTGAGCAAGTAACATCCGTAGCTTCGGCGTTTGCCGACCCCCTGCCATGGCCCTCGGAATGAACCCTCGGGCGGGCCCGCGCGGACGGCCGGGGCAACACTATCTTGGGTATGGCGTAAAGACGCTTCGGAGAACTCTGGAATGATGCGTGTCTTTGAATTTCTTGCGGCCTTGGTCATCGTTGCGATCATCGGTGTCCTGGCGGCTGTGGTCATGCCCGGCAGCGGTCATGTGGAACGCCAGTTGGTCATCGGCAAGGACATGCGGCAGGTCTACGACGTGCTCGACAACTATCGCCGGTTGCCGGACTACTCCGTACTGCGCTCGTTCGACCCGAACATCCAGTTCAACTTTTCCGGCAAGGCCTACGGCCCGGGTGCCGAAGTCAGCTGGACCAGCACCGACCCCAAGGTCGGCAACGGCGGCCTGACCATCGCCATCGCCACGCCGGAATTCGACAAGATCGACAGCAACACCAGGACCGCCAGCATCGTCTGGAACCTGGACAACAGCTGGCGCGGCCTGGACAAGCATTTCACGCTGGACCTGGAGCGCCAGGGCAGCCGCGGCCAGCTGACCCAGGTCACCTGGTCGTATGACGTCTCCTACGGCTGGAACCTGGTCAACCGCTTCGCCAACCTGTACATCCATGGCGATCCCGACTCGTTCATCCAGTTCAGCCTGAACAACCTGCAGAACGTGCTGGCCGGCGTGCCGAACATCGACTACAGCCAGCTGATCCCGTACGTCGAGCAGACCCAGCCGACTCCGGTGCTGCTGGTGTCCACCTCGATCCAGCGCAAGGACGGCATGGAGGCCGTGGAAGACGCCATCACCAAGGCCAATACCGAGGTCCAGGCAGCCGCCAAGAAGCTCGGCGTGAACGTCACCGGTTCGCGGATCCTGATCACCACCAACTATGGCGACCAGACCTACAGCTTCGACGTGGCGTTCCCGATCGACTCCAGCACGCTGACCATCAACGGCCAGAGCGAACAGCTGACTGCGGCGACCCCGCCGTCGCTGGATGCTTCCGGCGCACCGGCCGAGGCGAGCAGCGCGGCCGCCGCCGCGGACGCCAGCGTGGCTGCCGGAAGCCGAGACCGCTACGGTCGCCTGGTGGTGGATGGCAACGTGCGCGCCACGCTGGCCTTCGGCGGCGCGGCATTGAAGGGCGTGTGGAACGGCACCTTTGCCGGCGTGCCGCAGACCCGCGACATGCTGAAGGCCTATGCGCAGACCCACGGCTACAAGTACGACGACGTGGTCAACCGCTCCTACGACGTGATCGCCACGCCGGAAGTGAAGGACGCCAGCGGCAACATCACGACCTACGCGAAGTACAACGTCTTCCTGCCGATCAGCAACGCGCCGGAGCAGACCCCGGAGCAGGAAGCCGGCCTGCAGCCGCCGACGCTCGATGAGGCGGCGCCGGCCGCGCCGGGCTCCGCGCCGGCACCGGCCGGCAGCGCGGCCGCACCGGCCGAGGCAGCCAGCGCCGGCGAATAGGCCAGGCAACGCTGCAGCACATCCAGAGGCCCTTCCATCCGGAAGGGCCTCTCGTTTTTCAGGCCGCAGGTCGGTGTCTTTGCGGTACATTGCAGGGCGATCCGCGGCGCCGGTCAGCAGGCCGCCCGCGCTCGACGCGATCCCCCGCCACAGCCCACGCCGGACATGATCGAGACCGACCAGCTCACCCGATGCTATGGCAACCTGACCGCAGTGGACGCGCTGAGCATTCGTGTCGAGCCCGGCCAGGTGCTCGGCCTGCTCGGTCCCAATGGCGCGGGCAAGTCCACCGCGATGCGCATGATCGCCGGGTTCCTCGCGCCCACGTCGGGCACCGCGCGGGTATGCGGCCATGACGTCGTCCGCGAACCGCTGCAGGCCAGGCGCGCGCTCGGCTACCTGCCCGAGGGTGCGCCGAGCTATGGCGAGATGACGGTGCGCGAGTTCCTGCAGTTCATCGTGCGCATGCGCGGGCTCAAGGGCGAGGCGGGCTACCGGCACTTCGACGCAGTGGTGCAGCAGCTGCAGCTGGAGGAAGTGCTGGGGCTGTGCATCGACACGCTGTCGAAGGGCCTGCGCCGGCGTGTCGGGCTGGCCCAGGCGATCCTGCACGACCCGCCGGTGCTGATGCTGGACGAACCCACCGACGGCCTCGACCCGAACCAGAAACACGCGGTGCGCCAGCTGATCGACGTGATGGCGCGCGACCGCACCATCCTGGTCTCCACCCACCTGCTGGAAGAGGTGCATGCGCTGTGCAACCGCGTGGTGATCATCGCGCGCGGCAAGCTGCTGGCCGATGCCACGCCGGTCGAGTTCACTCCTTCTTGCGCGGCGGGCGGCAGCATGGCCGAAATTTTGGAAAGCGCATTCGCGGCGGCCTTGCCCAAAACCTCGTCGCCGCGCTGATCGACATAACGCAAGCCGAGAACGATGGCCTCCGTCTCATCGGCGCTGAACATCAGCGGTGGCAGAAACAGACCGGGCCGCAACACATAGCCGATACCCGCCTCTCCCTGTATCGGCGCGCCCTGTGCCACCAGATCGGCAATATCGCGATAAAGCGTCCGCTCCGAAACCCCAAGCTCCCCGTGCCTTCCGACACCGCGCAGCTCGGCGGTTTCCTGCAGATTGCCTATCGGGAGGATGGCCAGCCGGTGACCCCGCCGCCGGATTTCTTCGACGAGTTTCTACACCGACAAGCTCATCGAGTACATCGAATCCAACCGCGGCGACCGGCGGCCCTTTTTCGCATTTGCCACTTATACGGCGCCCCACTGGCCACTGCAGGCCCCCGACGACTTTATCGACCGTTATCAAGGACGGTACGACGAAGGGTGGGAGGTCCTCCGACAGGCAAGGGTGCAACGCCAGAAGGCGCTGGGTTTGTTTCCGGCTGACTTTGTCGCGCATCAGCCGCTGCCAGAGACGGCAACCCTGCCGCCGAATCCGTTTTTGGGGCAGGAAAGCCCACAGAAGCTGCCAGTCTGGGAGTCACTGAGCGAAGAGCAGCGGGCTCTTTTTGCGCGACGGATGGAGGTCTACGCCGCCATGGTCGAGCACCTGGACACCGAGATTGGCCGGTTTGGTGATGG
>CAVPQF010000022.1:0-8717 GCA_963707225.1 uncultured Gammaproteobacteria bacterium | reverse complement strand
CGACATCGACGCCGAGTACGCGCAGCGCCCGGGCGTGGCGATGGTCAACTCGGACAAGGGCATCACCAACCTGCACGTGCCCAGCGACGTGATCGTCGACGCCTCGATGCCGGCGATGATCCGCGACTCCGGCAAGATGTGGAACGCGGAGGGCCAGCTGCAGGACGTCAAGGCGGTGATCCCCGACCGCTGCTACGCCGACGTCTACCAGGCGGTGATCGACGACTGCAAGGCGAACGGCGCGTTCGACCCCGCGACCATGGGCAGCGTGCCGAACGTGGGCCTGATGGCGCAGGCGGCCGAGGAATACGGCTCGCACGACAAGACCTTCGAGATCCCCGGCGACGGCGCGGTGAAGGTGCTCGACGAGGCCGGCAACGTGCTGCTGCAGCACGACGTGGAAGCCGGCGACATCTGGCGCATGTGCCAGACCAAGGACGCGCCGGTCCAGGACTGGGTGAAGCTGGCGGTGACGCGCGCGCGCGGCACCACGCCGGCGGTGTTCTGGCTCGACCCGGCCCGCGCGCACGACGCGCAGGTGATCGCCAAGGTCGAGCGCTACCTGAAGGACCACGACACCAACGGGCTCGACATCCGCATCATGGCGCCGGTGGCGGCCATGAAGTTCTCGCTGGAGCGCATCCGCCAGGGTCTGGACACGATCTCGGTCACCGGCAACGTGCTGCGCGACTACCTCACCGACCTGTTCCCGATCATGGAGCTGGGCACCAGCGCGAAGATGCTGTCGATCGTGCCGCTGATGGCCGGCGGCGGCCTGTTCGAGACCGGCGCCGGCGGCTCCGCGCCGAAGCACGTGCAGCAGTTCCTGGAAGAGAACTACCTGCGCTGGGATTCGCTCGGCGAGTTCCTCGCGCTGGCCGCGTCGCTCGAACACCTGGGCAACCGCTACGGCAACGCCGAGGTCGACGTGCTGGCCAAGACGCTCGACCAGGCCAACGGCAAGTTCCTCGACACCGACAAGTCGCCCTCGCGCAAGCTCGGCGGCATCGACAACCGCGGCAGCCACTTCTACCTGGCGCTGTACTGGGCGCAGGCGCTGGCCGCGCAGGACGTGAATGCCGCGCTGAAAGCGAGGTTCGCGCCGCTGGCGCAGGCGTTGACGGAAAACGAGGCGACCATCGTCGACGAGCTCAACCGCGTGCAGGGCAAGCCGGTCGACATCGGCGGCTACTACCACCCCGACCTGGCGCGGGTGGGCGCGGCGATGCGCCCCAGCGCCACCTTCAACGCCGCGCTGGCGAAGCTGTCGGCGTGATGCGCTGACGCTGCGTTGCCGGCCATCTGCGACTCAGCATCGGCCTGCCACAATGGCGACTGTCGAAGCCGGAGCTGTCCGTCATGCGTCTGCCGCACCTCGCTTTCCTGTTCGCGCTGGGCGGGCTGTCGCCGGCGTTCGCGCAGTCGGCGGCCACGCCGCCGGCGCCGGACGTGGCCGACCTGCCCGCCGTGGTGGTCAGCGGCGTGCAGCCCGGGCCGGGCCTGTGGAAGGTGAGCAAGGGCGACCACGTGATGTGGGTGCTCGGCACGCTGTCGCCGCTGCCGCGCGCCATGCAGTGGCAGTCGCGCGAGGTGGAGCAGGTGATCGGCGCCTCGCAGCAAGTGCTGCTGGCGCCCTCGGTGCAGCTGAAGGCCGACGTCGGCTTCTTCGGCAAGATGTTCCTGCTGCCTTCGGCGTACGGCGCGCGCAAGAACGCCGATGGCGAAACCCTGCAGCAGGTGCTGCCGCCGCCGGTGTATGCGCGCTGGCAAACGCTGAAGCAGAAGTACATCGGCGACGATCGCGGCATCGAGCGCTGGCGGCCGCTGTTCGCGTCGCAGGAGCTGTACCGCAAGGCGCTGAAGGCGAATGGCTTGAGCCGCTCCGGCGGGATCAAGGCGAACATCGACGCACTGGCCAAGCACCACGGCGTGCCCGAACTGCCGACCGACTACCACGTGCTGATCGAGCACCCGCGCGCGGCGATCAAGGCGTTCAAGCAGGCTGCGCCGCGCGACACCACCTGTTTCATCCGCACCCTGGACAGCGTCGAGCACGACATGCCGGCAATGACCGCCCGCGCGAATGCCTGGGCGACCGGCGACCTGCAGGCATTGCGCGAACTGCCCGACAGCGACCGCCACGACGCCTGCGTGGCGGCGGTCGCCGGCGCCGGCTTTGCGCAGGCGCTCGGCCTCGCCGACGTGCCGGCGAAGCAGCGCGCTGTATGGCTGGCCGCCGCGCGCAAGGCGCTGGCCGGCAACGCACAGACCTTCGCGCTGCTGCCGATGGACGAACTGCTGAAGCCGGACGGTTACCTGGCCACGCTGCAGGCCGAGGGCTACCAGGTCGACGCGCCGGAGTGAGCGACCTTTCACAGGGCGGGCACGGCCCGCCGGCTCCTGCTTCGCATGGTGCGGTGTGGCGAAGAGCGGCGGGCCGTGCCCGCCCTGCGCATAGTCAGGCGCTGGCCAGGTCGAGTTGCGCGATCTCGTTGTCGCTCAGCTGCAACGAGGTGGCGCCGAGCAACTCGTGCAGCTGTTCCACGCTGGTGGCGCTGACGATCGGCGCGGTGAGGCCGGGGCGAGCGATCAGCCAGGCCAGTGCGACCTGGGCCGCGGTGGCGTGGTGCGCGGCAGCCACCGCATCGAGTGCGGCGAGCACCTGCAGGCCGCGCGGGTTCAGGTATTTCTTCACCGCGCCGCCGCGCGCGCTGCTCTTGGCCAGGTCCGCCTCGCTGCGGTACTTGCCGCTGAGGAAGCCGCTGGCCAGCGCGTAGTAGCTGATCACGCCGATGTGCTCGCGCCGGATCAGCGGCTCCAGTTCCTTCTCGTAGCCGGCGCGGCTGACCAGGTTGTATTCCGGCTGCAGGCTTTCGTAGCGCGGCAGGCCGTGTCGTTTCGAGACGGCCAGCGCATCGGCGAAGCGGGCGGCGGAGAAGTTCGACGCGCCGATCACGCGCACCTTGCCGGCCTCGATCAGCCGGGCGAATTCGCCCAGCGTCTCTTCCATCGGCACGCTGGCGTCGTCCTGGTGCGCCTGGTACAGGTCGATGCAGTCGGCCTGCAGGCGCTGCAGCGAGCCATCCACCGCCTGGCGGATGTTCATCGGCGACAGGCCGGGGTGCCAGGCCCACTTGGCGACCTTGGTCGAGATCAGCACGCGGTCGCGCTTGCCGCTCTTCTTCAGCCACTTGCCGATGATGGTTTCCGACTCGCCGCCGGCGTTGCCCGGCACCCAGGCCGAATAGACGTCGGCGGTGTCGATCAGGTTGCCGCCGGCGTCGACGAAGGCGTCGAGCAGTTCGAACGAGCGCTTTTCGTCCACGCTCCAGCCGAACACGTTGCCGCCGAAGGCGAGCGGGGCGATGGAAAGCGGCGAATGGCCGAGCGGGCGCTGCTGCATGGGAAACCTCCGACGGAGCTGGGGACACTCCGTCCAAGATGGTTGCGGCCGACGCCTGAATCAAGCGCCGACCGCCGCGGTGCGGTCAGCGGGGCCGGACCGGTCGCGGCCAGGCCGATGCGCAGCACATCGCCGCGATCGACGTGACCTTCCGGGCGGCGAGCCGAGTCCTTCCACGCGCTGGAGCGACTGGTTCGGCCGCACCGGCGGCACGCCACCGACGCGCTACGTGGCGCAGTTCGACAGCCTCGATGCGCTGCGGCACGCGGCGCTGGAGGGCCTCGGCGTGGCGCTGGGGCGGATGGTGACGTCGAAGTCGCTGATCGACGCCGGGCGCTTGCAGGCGCTGGGCGAAAGCTGCCTGGCGGTGAAGGAGGCGTACTGGCTGGTGTATCCGCCGCGCTCGCAGGAGCATCGCGGCCTGCAGCTGTTCCGCGAATGGCTGCTGGCCGAGGCGGACGACTACCGCCGGCAGATGTCGGCGTTCCGGCCCGGCGACACGGCGGTCGGTTGATGCGGTTTCGCAAACGGGCCGGACGCGTCATCATCGTGGGTCGTTGCCGGTCCATCGCCAGGAGTTGAACCATGAAGTCACGCGCCGCCGTCGCCTGGGAAGCAGGCAAGCCGCTCAGCATCGAACAGGTCGACGTGGCGGGGCCGAAGGCCGGCGAGGTGCTGGTGCGCATCGTCGCCACCGGCGTGTGCCACACCGACGCGTTCACCCTGTCCGGCGCGGACCCGGAAGGCCTGTTCCCGGTGATCCTGGGCCACGAGGGCGGCGGCATCGTCGAGGAAGTCGGCGAGGGCGTGACCTCGCTCAAGGTCGGCGACCACGTGATTCCGCTGTACACGCCCGAATGCGGCGAGTGCAGGTTCTGCCGCTCCGGCAAGACCAACCTGTGCCAGAAGATCCGCGTCACCCAGGGCCAGGGCCTGATGCCGGACGGCACCTCGCGCTTCTCGTTGAACGGCAGGCCGCTGCTGCACTACATGGGCACCAGCACGTTCAGCGAATACACCGTGCTGCCTGAAATCTCCGTGGCGAAGATCGACAAGGCGGCGCCGCTGGAGAAGGTGTGCCTGCTCGGCTGCGGCATCACCACCGGCATCGGCGCGGTGCTGAACACGGCGAAGGTGGAGCCGGGCGCATCGGTGGCGGTGTTCGGCATGGGCGGCATCGGCCTGTCGGTGGTGCAGGGCGCGGTGATGGCGAAGGCCGGGCGCATCGTGGTGGTCGACATCAACCCGGCGAAGTTCGAGATGGCGAAACTGCTTGGCGCCACGGACTTCATCAATCCGAAGGATTACCCGGACACGCCGATCCAGCAGGTGATCGTCGAGCTCACCGACGGCGGCGTGGACTATTCGTTCGAATGCATCGGCAACGTGCACGTGATGCGCTCGGCGCTGGAGTGCTGCCACAAGGGCTGGGGCGAGTCGATCATCATCGGCGTCGCCGGCGCGGGGCAGGAGATCAGCACGCGACCGTTCCAGCTGGTCACTGGCCGCGTGTGGCGGGGTTCGGCATTCGGCGGCGTGAAGGGCCGCTCGCAGCTGCCCGGCTACGTGGATCGGTACATGGCCGGCGAGATAAAGATCGACGAGATGATCACCGAAGTGCTGCCGCTGGAGCGCATCAACGAGGCGTTCGCGCTGATGCACGAAGGCAAGGTGATCCGCTCGGTGATCCACTACTGACGGCCGCCTCCTTGCCAGCGTCCGGCCTGCTCAGGGCTCCCGGCGCCGGCCCGGGCCGAGCAGGAAGCTGCGGCCCGGCGCGGGTTCGAAGTAGCGTCCGTTGCCGTCGTTGACGATGACCGAGCCTACGTAGCGCCGGTCCAGCAGGTTGTCGATGCGGGCGAAGGCATGGGTGTTTCCGTCGAAACGTCGGGTGCTGCTGCAGAGGCAGATGCATGCCGTAGAATACGTCGGTCGCCAACCCCATCGCCGGCGCCGCCGATCCGCAGCCATGCCAGCGCATCCATCCTGCCTCTTCGCCAAGGTCACTTCATGAATCGCACCGCCATCCTCGTCGACGGCGCCTTCTTTCTTGCCCGCTACCGCAAGGTGTACGGCGAGCGCGATGCCGGCGACGCGCGCGCGGTGGCGAGGACCGTGTTCAGCATGGCGCTGGAGCACCTGAAGGCGGTCGACCGGCCGCGCGAGCAGCTGTACCGCATCTTCTTCTACGACTGCCCGCCGCTGGAAAAGAGTTTCGTCAAGCCGATCAGCGGCGACAGCATCGAGTTCGGCCGCACCGGCGCCGCCGCGTTCCGCCGCGAGCTGCACGACCAGCTGCGCCGCCAGCGCAAGATGGCGCTGCGGCTGGGCCGCCTGGCCGAACGCGGCGAATGGCAGTTGAAGCGCAACGCCTACCAGCAGTTGCGCGAGGGCAGCCTGCGCTGGGACGATCTGGGCGACGAACATTTCGAGCCGGACATGCGGCAGACCCAGGTCGACATGAAGATCGGCATCGACATCGCCGCGCTGACCTACAAGAAGCTGGTGGACCAGATCATCCTGATCGCCGGCGACGCCGATTTCATCCCGGCCGCGAAGCTGGCCCGCTACGAAGGCATCGACTTCATCCTCGACCCGATGTGGCAGGGCATCGCGCCGGACCTGCACGAACATATCGACGGCCTGCAATCGGTGTGCCCGCGGCCGTCCTGAACCATCCACCGAGCTTGCACATGATTTTCGTGATATTGCGTCAAATCCGCACGGCCAACGCGGCAGGGAGTCATCGATGAACCGCGGGACACGAGTGACAAGGATGGGTACGCGGCGCCTGGTCGCGGCACTGCTGCTGGCAGCCTGCCTGGGTCTGCCCGCGATGGCCGGCGCGCAGGTGGCGCAGGCTGCCTCGGCCGAGCCGGACCAGCCGGCGGACGAGCTGGTGCCCCCCACCAGCGCCAGCGACTTCACCGCCTCGCAGCTGGACAGCGTGCTGGCCGGCAGCTGGCGTTCGCCGGCGAACCGCGCGCGCGACGTGTACCGCCACCCCAAGGCCACCTTGCAGTTCTTCGGCGTGCGGCCGGACCGCACGGTGATCGAGATCACCCCCGGCGGCGGCTGGTATGCCGAGATCCTGGCGCCGCTGCTGCACGACGACGGCCACTACATCGCGGCGGAGAAGGCGTCCAGCGCCGACAGCGAGGCGCGCGACGACGACAGCGCCCTGCGCAGGAAATTCGCCGCCGACCCGGCGCACTACGCCAACGCCCGCATCGTGCAGTTCGATCCGAAGACGCCGGTGTTCGGCGCGCCGGCCTCGGCCGACCTGGTGCTGACCTTCCGCAACGTGCACAACTGGGTCATGGCCGACACCGCGCCGGCGATGTTCAGGGCGTTCTTCGCCGTGCTCAAGCCCGGCGGCGTACTCGGCGTGGTCGACCACCGCGCCGACGACAGCGCCTCGCTGGAAGCGGTGAAGCGCAGCGGCTACCTGCCCACGGCCTACGTCGTGAAGCTGGCTACCGAGGCGGGTTTCACACTGGACGAAAGCAGCGAGATCAACGCGAACCCGAAGGACACCAGGGATTACCCGAAGGGCGTGTGGACGCTGCCGCCCACGCTCACCCTGGGCGAGCGGGATCGGGCGAAGTACCTGGCCATCGGCGAGTCCGACCGCATGACCCTGCGCTTCGTCAAACCGGTGGCGCCGGCAGCGGCTTCGACGCCCTGAGTCGAAGCGCACCATGCTGATCGCGTTGAACAAGCCGTACGGCGTGCTGTGCCAGTTCACCGACGATCGCGGCCGCGCCACGCTGGCGGATTTCGTCAGGCAAAAAGACGTCTATGCGGCTGGACGGCTGGATCATGACAGCGAAGGATTGCTGCTGCTCACCGACGACGGCCGGCTGGCGCATCGGCTCACCGAGCCCCGTCACAAGCAGGCCAAGACCTACCTGGCGCAGGTCGACGGCACGATCGACGAGGCGGCGTTGCAGGCCTTGCGCCGCGGCGTGGTGTTGAACGACGGTCCGACCCTGCCGGCCGAAGCCGTGTCCCTCGCCGAACCGGACTGGCTGTGGCCACGCGACCCGCCGGTGCGTTTCCGCAAGGCCATTCCCACCAGCTGGCTCAGCCTCACCTTGCGCGAAGGCCGCAATCGCCAGGTACGCCGCATGACCGCCGCGGTGGGCTTCCCGACCCTGCGGCTGATCCGCGTGCGCATCGGCGACTACGCGCTGGACGGGCTGGCGCCGGGCGAAACGCGGGTGCTGTCGGACTGACCCGAGCCTTGCTCCCTTCCTGCGTGCCTCAAAGAGGCTTCCTTCGGTCGCAGGGTAAGGCTGGGGAGGAGTGCTTCTGGCGTAGGGCGGGCAATCCCCGCCGCTCTACGCGATGGCATAGGCAAAAGCCGGCGGGCAGTGCCCGCCCTACGGAGCGGGTGCCAATCCGAAGAACGCCTCCGCCGTCGCCGTGCTGTTCGCCGCGGTGGTTTCCGCGCTCTCGCCGCGATCGCGGGCGATCTCCTCGCAGATGTGTTTCAGGTACATCGGCTCGTTGCGCCGGTGTGCCGGCGGCGGCCGCACCGTGCGCGGCAGCAGGTAGGGCGCGTCGGTCTCGATCATCAACCGGTTCGCCGGAATCGTGCGCACCAGTTCGCGCAGATGGGTGCCGCGGCGTTCGTCGCAGATCCAGCCGGTGATGCCGATGTGGCAGTCCAGCGCCAGGTAGTCGCGCAACGCCTCGCCGGTATCGGTGAAGCAGTGCACCACCGCGCCCGGCACCTTGTCGCGGTAGCGCCCGAGCAGCGCGACGAAATCCGCATGTGCGTCGCGCTGGTGCAGGAACAGCGGCATCCGCAGGTCGGCGGCGATCCGCAGCTGGCGTTCGAACACCTGCAACTGCACGTCGCGCGGCGAGTAGTTGCGGTTGTAGTCGAGCCCGGTTTCGCCGACCGCGCGCACCAGGGGCTCCTGCGCCAGCTCGCGCAGCATGGTATCGGTGGCCTCGTCGTAGTCGATCGCGTGATGGGGATGGACGCCGGCGGTGGCGTACAAGGTGCCGGGATACGCCCGGGCCAGCGCCAGCGCATGCGTACTGCCCTCGCGCGAGGCACCGGTGACGATCATTCGGCCGACCCCATGCACGTGCGCGCGTTGCAACACGGCATCAAGGTCATGATGGAACGACTCGTGGCCCAGATTTGCGCCGATATCCAGCAGCTGCATGTGACGCCTGCAAAAGCACGATTGTCGCAGGGAGTTCCAGTGGTGCGAAGTGCTACTCGGAATTATTCCGATTGACAGTGCTAAGCCGCGCCCCGTAGTTTGCCCGGATCGCCAGTTCCTGGGGGGAATGG
>CAVPQF010000021.1:0-27285 GCA_963707225.1 uncultured Gammaproteobacteria bacterium | reverse complement strand
TTCCGTACGGAGCGAGTCGCCGTAGCGCGCAGCGATTTCTTTGGCCGAGGCCAACGCCGACGACAACACGTCGTTCGTGCGCTTCAGGAGGTCGCCGCTTTCGGCGTCGATGTCGCCGTTGCCGTCATCGTCGAAGTCGCTCGTGTCCTTGACCGAGCCGTTGCCGAGGACGTAATTGAAGCGGAAGCGCTGATTGACATGCGTCAGCAGGCGGCGCATCTGGTCGGAGTCGGACTCGTTCCGATATGCCGCGAGAACGGCGGCGGATACGCATTCCTTCAGATGCTCGCGCACGTCTTCCATCGGGAAGAACGTGACGACGGCGCAGTAAGGACCCTCTTGCAGGATCACTTCGGTTTCGTGAACCGTGGTCTTGGCCGTCGAGGTCGAGGGGAACCGCTCTTTCAGCGGGTCGGTGCCCATGAGCTGTCGCAGGAGCGTTGTCTTTCCGGCCCCTGTCGTGCCGAGAAAGAGCGCGCGCCGATAGTCGCTGGACTGCGATGACGGAAGCGCAATCACGCCGTCGCGCAGAGCGAGGAAGTCTGTCTCGCCGCCCTCCAGCTTGTAGAAGAAGATATCGACGACGCGCGGATCGAAGAGGCCGAGGGCCTGCTCGCGCGCGCCGAGGTCCCAGAGCTGCGGGCTCGCCAGCAGCGCGTTCATCTGGTCGCGCAGCGTCGCCGCTTCCTGCTCGTTGTCCGTCTTGAGGCTTTGCCGGACCCGCAGACCTTCCTTGCCTGTGGTGGGGTCCGTCCGCTTCGGGTGCCGGAAGATGACGGCCCAGGTGTTGCGGCCTTGCGTCCTGCTCAGGCTCGCAGAGTAGAAGTTGTCGCTCATCGCAGTCTCCGTTGTTCCTTGGTTGTTCCGAAGCGTGAATGTAACGGCCTGATCTCCCAGTGTCAACAAGTTATGGCACAACGCGGGAACAACCATAATTTCAACCTTTGCGTATATGAAATACGGAAAGGTTAGATTTCTCTTATCTTGTGACTAGCCAAGTGCTAACTTTCACGTATCTGAAACACGGGAAGGTTAGAGACAATGCCCCTTCATCTCGTTGGCGAGACCATCGGCAAGACCCGCAGCCACTATCTGGCGGAGACGGGCAAGCTCGTTCAGTTGATGCGGGGTATCTATGTCGATGCCGCCGACGACATCGATCAGACCGTCCTCGCCCATGCCGTCCGCATTGGCCGCTACCTCTATCCCAATGCCTACCTCTCGGCGGCCAGCGCCGTTCTGCTGGGAACGACCCGCGACGGACGCCTGTACCTGACCGGGCCGCGCGTGCAGCGCACGCGTCTCCGGGCCCTTGAAATCGTGCAGAACAAGGCTCCCGCGAAGCCCTCGCTCGCTTCCGCCGCCGTTGCCGACAGCCTGGGCGAGTTCAGCGTCAATGTGTCCTCGATCCGCCAGAGGTTTCTGGAGGCCTTTCGCCTGCGCAGCGAACATGCCGCGTCCCTCGATGCGGCCACGCGCGAGGCCATCGCCGCCCGCCTTGTCGAGGAGTACGGCGGCGCGAAGGCCGCAAGCGACGCCGTATGGGCGCTGGCCCGTGAAAACGACTGGTACCGCGAGGGCGAGGGGGCCGAGAAGTACCTGCTGCGCGGCCCCTCGATTGCGACCGCACGCAACGAGGCCGCGTTCGCCTTGACCGTCGCGTGGCACGGGCTGCTCATCGGCACCCTCGTTCACGACGGTTTTGAATGGCGGTGGTCGCAGGCCGACAGCGGCGTGCCCATGCCGCCAGTCATCCGCCAGACGATGCCGGGCAGGTTGCCGCCGTTCGTGGTCTCCCTGCTGCCGGAAGGCTGGCTAGAGAGCGTCCTGCACGACCGCGACGAGCGAGCCATGCTTCGCTCGGGCAGGCGCTACCTGTCCAACATCACGATGGCCGAGAACGCAGACGAGCTTGCCGCCCTGCCGCTCGATGTCCTCGCGACGCCGCTCGCCGCCCATACAGCGGCCGGCGTGTTCACAGGCACCTACGCCGGGCCCGGTCGCAGCGCAATGGAGCAGGACTTCGAGCGCAACCTCGCCGCGATCTATGACCGTGCCGATACGCCGCGCCTCTCCGGCGTGCAGATCAAGGCACCGATGACGCTCGACCCGGACGGCAGGCTCTCGCCGAGCACAGGGACGCCGTTCACCCACATCCTCAAGCCAGCGGGAACCAGCGGCTTCGAGGCCCTGCCGCTGGTCGAATGGATCGGCCTTGCCCTCGCACGGGAAGCCGGGTTCACGGTCCCGGCCACCGCGCTGATCGCGATGCCCGATGGCATGCCTCCGGCGCTTCTGGTCGAGCGGTTCGACATTCGCACGAATGCGAACGACCAGCGACTGCTGGCGATGGAAGACCTTTGCTCGGTGCTCGACCTTTCACCGGAGGCCAAGTACGACGGCACCATCGAACGCGTGGCGCGCGCCCTGAGAGGCCTGTCCACATCGCCCGACGAAGACCTTCGGATTCTCATGAAGCGCGTGATCTTCGCCTGGCTCATCGCCGACGGCGACATGCACCTGAAGAACCTGGCCGTTCTGAAGATCGCCGAACCCGGCAGTCCGGCCTTCCGCAGCGTTCGCCTTGCCCCCGTCTACGACACGCTGACCACACGGGTCTTTCCCCGCCTCGAACATGACCGCATGGCGCTGAAGCTCAACGGCAAGGATGAACGGCTCAAGCGTGCCGACTTCCTCGCGGTCTCTGCGATAGCCGGGCTTCGGGCATCGGACACCAACGCCGCTATCGACGACGTTCTGGAGCGGATGCGGGCTGCCCTTGCCGCGATCACGCTGCCAACGCTTCCCGGCTACGGGCCGTCCGGCGAGGCTGCCGTGACCCGAACGCTTGCGGTATGCCGGGAGCGAATGGCCATATTCGCGTGACAAGACGGGCGGCCTTGCACTTCTGTCCACAGGATTGTCGGCTTGCAACAGTTACAATGATGGGTTGAACATCAGATAGTCCGTGCCCCCATGCCCACCCATCTGCAAGAAACCCGCCGCCGCCGCACCTTTGCCATCGTCAGCCATCCTGACGCGGGCAAGACCACGCTGACCGAGAAGCTGCTGCTGTTCGGCGGTGCGATCCAGATGGCGGGGTCGGTGAAGAGTCGCAAGACGTCGCGCAGCGCCACCTCGGACTGGATGGCGCTGGAGAAGGAGCGCGGCATCTCGGTGACTTCGTCGGTGATGCAGTTCCCGTACGAGGGCAAGATCGTCAACCTGCTCGACACGCCGGGACATGCGGACTTCTCCGAGGACACCTACCGCGTGCTCACCGCGGTGGATTCGGCACTGATGGTGATCGACTGCGCCAAGGGTGTCGAAGAGCGCACGATCAAGCTGATGGAAGTGTGCCGGCTGCGCGATACGCCGATCATGACCTTCATCAACAAGCTCGACCGCGAGGGCCGCTCGCCGATCGAGCTGCTGGACGAGGTGGAGTCGGTGCTCGGCATCGCCTGCGCGCCGCTGACCTGGCCGATCGGCATGGGCAAGCGGCTGAAGGGCGTGTACCACCTGGCGCTGGACGAGGTGCACATCTTCGAGGCGGGCAAGAATTTCACGCGGCAGGACTCGACCATCTTCAAGGGCCTCGACGCGCCCGGCCTGGCCGAGAAGATCGGCTTTGATGCGATGCGCGAACTGCGCGAGGAACTGGAGCTGGTGCAGGGCGCCGCGCACTCCTTCGACCTCGACGAATACCTGCGCCGGCCGGCAGACGCCGGTGTTCTTCGGTTCGGCGGTGAACAACTTCGGCGTGCAGCTGCTGCTCGACTTCTTCGTCGAGCACGCACCCAGCGCCGCGCCCGCGCGCGCACCACCACGCGCGAGGTCCAGCCGGAGGAGGAGAAGCTCTCCGGCTTCGTGTTCAAGATCCAGGCCAACATGGACCCGGCGCACCGCGACCGCGTGGCCTTCATGCGCGTGTGCTCGGGCACGCTTCAACGCCGGCATGAAGATGATCCAGACGCGCACCGGCAAGGAGCTGAAGCTCGCCAACGCGCTGACCTTCATGGCCAGCGACCGCGAGATCGTCGAGACGGCGTACCCGGGCGACGTGATCGGCATCCACAACCACGGCACCATCTCGATCGGCGACACCTTCACCGAAGGCGAGCTGCTCACGTTCACCGGCATCCCCAACTTCGCGCCGGAACTGTTCCGCCGCGCGCGCCTGCGCGACCCGCTGAAGCTGAAGCAGCTGCAGAAGGGCCTGGCGCAGTTGAGCGAGGAAGGCGCGACCCAGTTCTTCCGCCCGCTGATGAGCAACGACCTGATCCTGGGCGCGGTCGGCGTGCTGCAGTTCGAGGTGGTCGCGTACCGGCTGAAGGACGAGTACGGCGTCGACGCCAGCTTCGAGCCGGTGCACGGTGACCACCGCGCGCTGGATCCAGTGCGACGACGCGAAGAAGCTGGAGGAGTTCCGCGAGAAGAACGCGATGAACCTGGCCCTGGACGCCGCCGGCGAGCTGGTCTACCTGGCGCCGACCCGGGTCAACCTGCAGCTGGCGCAGGAACGCTGGCCGCAGGTGCGCTTCGCCAATACGCGCGAGCATGCGGCGGCGGTGGAGCTGTAGCGGCAACGCAACGCCGCTGCTAACGTGCGGGTCTTTGCCAGGGGACTCGCGCATGCACGACCACGCCATCGCCTTCGCCACGCCGCCCGCGGCGCCACGCTGGAAGCGCTGGCTGCTGCTCCCGCCGCTGGCGCGTATCGTGATCTTCGTGCTGCTGTTCATGGCGCTGAGCTTCGCGACAGGCGCGCTGATGCATGCGCTGGGCTGGCTCGGCAAGGATGCCCCGGCCACCATCCACGGCCTGGCGCAGTTCCTGGTGCGCGCCGTGCCGGCGCTGCTCGCCTACCTGCTGCTGGTGCGTTTCGTGGAACGCCGCCCGCTCACCGAACTGGCGCCGCGCCGGCTGCTGCCGGACGGCGCCATCGGTACCGCCGCCGGCCTGCTGCTGTTCAGCGCGGTGGTCGGCGTGCTGTACCTGCTCGGCAGCTATCGCGTCGTCGGTACCAACCCGGATGCGGCATGGCTGCCCGCGGTGCTGATGTTCGGACTGGGCGCGGGCATCGGCGAGGAAATCATCACCCGCGGCGTGCTGTTCCGCATCGTCGAGGAAGGCCTTGGCACCTGGGTGGCGCTGATCGTCTCGGCGCTGATCTTCGGTGCGGCGCACATCGCCAATCCCGGCGCCACGTTGTGGAGCTCGGCCACGATCGCGATCGGCGGGGGCCTGTTGTTCGGCCTGGTCTATCACGTGACCCGCTCGCTGCCGGTCTGCATGGGCCTGCACGCGGCGTGGAACTTCGCCCAGGGCACGATCTACGGCATCCCGGTCTCCGGCAATCCGGCCGACGGCTGGCTGGTGTCCACCCGCAGCGGGCCGGACTGGCTCAGCGGCGGCGTGTTCGGCGCCGAGGCGTCGGTGGTCGCGCTGGCCCTGTGCTCGCTGTGCACCCTGGCCTTGCTGGTCGTCGCGCGGCGGCGCGGCTCGATCGTGCCGTGCCGGCCATGGCAACGGCTGCTGCGGCGATTCGGCCGGCGTTGAACCAGGGCACGCGGGCGGGCTAGGAGCCTGTCGGGCTTTGGCGGTCGAGTCGAAAATTCGGCTGTGCGAGGACCGATTTTCGGCGATTCGCCGGCCCATAGTGGTTCTATGGGCCAAGAAGCGACGGAAATAGGGACCGCACAGGCGGATTTGCAGACCGACCGGCCAAAGTCCGACAGGCTCCTAGGGTTCAGCGGCGGCACCGGCTACCCTGTCGATGGCGCGAGCGCCGATCCGGTGCCCGCAGAACAGACCGCCCACCGAACCGCGGTGACCCGCATGCAGCCACCTGTCCGCCCGAAAAAGAATTCATGGCTGGCCGACCAGCCGATGCAGCGCAAGATGATGCTGGCGATCGGCCTGCTGCTGGGCCTGTTCCTGCTGACCAGCCTGGTCACCCTGCACTCGCTGGGCGAGCAGGAAAGCAACCGCCGCTGGGCGACGCATACCTATCAGGTACGGCTCGAACTCGATCACGCGCAGCGTGCCCTGCAGACCAGCCAGATCGGTGTACGCGGCTACATGCTGACGCAGCGCGCCGACCAGCGGGCGATGTTCGACAGCGGCAGCAGCGACCTGCGCGAACGCATCGCCCAACTGCGCCAGATGACCACCGACAACCCGCTGCAGAAGGTACGCGTCGACTCGCTGGAAAAGATGGCGGTCCAGTGGCAGCGCGAGCTGACGATCGCGGCCGACGCGGTCGACCGGCTGAAGGGCTCCGATACGGCAGCAATGGCGCTGGAACTGCAGCATATCCAGGCGAACTATCTGGCGAACCGTACGGTTCGCAGCGATGACCTGTACGCCGTCATCGAGCAGATGGCGGCCGAGGAAAACCAGCTGCTGACGTCGCGCAACCGGCAGCTCGACAGCGCCCTGGCCACCACCAAGTGGGTCAACCTCTTCGCGATCCTGCTCAGCATCCTGCTCGGCGTCGCCGTGATCCGGCTGACCTCGCAACTGGTGACCCGCCCGCTGCGCCGGCTTACCGACCTGATGACGCGGCTGGCGAACCGCGATCACGATTTCGAGATCCGCCGGCTCGACCGCCGCGACGAGGTCGGCGAAATTGCCCGCGCGCTGCAGGTGTTCAAGCAGATATCGCTGGACACCGAGACGCAGACCTGGATCCGCTCCCGCGTGTCGGACATTTCGCATGTGCTGCTGCAGGCCACGACGCACAAGGAATTCGCGCAATGGCTGGCGAGCGAACTGGTGCCGCTGTGCAAGGCCGGCGTGGGCCTGTTCTATTCCTTCGACGACGCGCGCCATCGCCTCGACCTGCTGGGCAGCTACGGGCTGCGCCTGAACAACCGCACGGCGGACCACTACCTGCCCGGCGAGGGGCTGGTGGGCCAGTGCGCGATCGAGCGCAAGCCCATCGTGCTCGATGAGGTGCCGGAGAACTACCTGCACATCGATTCGGGCACCGGCGAGGCGCTGCCACGCCACGTCGCGATCCTGCCCGTGCTCTACCGCGACACCCTGATCGGCGTGCTGGAACTGGCCGGCTTCGCGCCGCTCACCCCGCAGCAGAAGCAGCTGCTGGATGAACTGCTGCCGATCGTGGCCTTGACCCTGGAAAACCTCAACCGCGCGATCAGCACGCACGACCTGCTGCTGCAGACGCAGGAACAGGCCGACGACCTGCGCGTGTCCGAACTGGTGATGCGCCAGCAGAAGGAAGTGCTGCGCGACAACAACGAGGCACTGCAGGCGAAGACGGCCGAGCTGGAGGAACAGTCCGCACGACTGATCGCCTCCGAGGAAGAGCTGCGCATACAGGCCGAGCAGCTGCAGGCATCCAACGAGGAACTGCGCGAGAAGACCGAGAGCCTGAACCGGCAGAAATACGTGCTGGAGGACCTGCAGCAGGAGACCGCCGACAAGGCCGCCGAACTGGCCCGCGCCAGCCAGTACAAGTCCGAGTTCCTGGCCAACATGTCGCATGAACTGCGCACGCCGCTGAACAGCCTGCTGATCCTGTCGCGCAGCCTGGCCGACAACGACACCGGCAACCTCGATGAGGAACAGATCGAGTCGGCGCGGATCATCCACGACGCCGGCAACAGCCTGCTGCACCTGATCAACGACATCCTCGACCTGTCCAAGGTCGAGGCCGGCAAGATGGAACTGGTGCTCGACAACCTGGCACTGGCCGAGCTGGGGCAACGGCTGCGGCGCACGTTTGCGCATGTGGCCGGGGAAAAGCGGCTCGGCTTCACGCTGGACATCGACCCCGGCCTGCCGCCGGTCCTGCGCACCGACGGCAACAAGCTCGAGCAGATCGCCAACAACCTGCTCAGCAATGCGTTCAAGTTCACCGCCGACGGCGCGGTGAGCCTGCGCATCGGCCGTCCCGGCAGCGACGTCGAGATTCCCGAGGCACTTCGTGGCCAGTCGCTGATCGCGATGACGGTGAGCGACACCGGCATCGGCATTCCGCAGGACAAGTTCCAGCGCGTCTTCAACGCCTTCGAGCAGGTGGATGCCGGCACCAGCCGCCAGTTCGGCGGCACCGGGCTGGGCCTGGCGATCTCGCGGCGGATGGCGCAACTGCTGGGCGGCGACATCGCGCTGCGCAGCGAAAGCGGCCGCGGCAGCCACTTCACCGTGCTGCTGCCGGAAACGCCGCCTGCGGCGTCCGGGTCCGTTGAAGACGTCCCGCGCGCCAGCACGACCCGGCTCAGCCAGGCCGGCTCGCCGTACCTGCGGCCGAAGCCGGTCGGCGATGACCGCGACGCGCTGTCGCCGGACCAGGCCACGATCCTGGTGATCGAGGACGACCCTGCCTTCGTGCGCATCCTGATCGACATGATCCACCGCAAGGGCTATCGCGTGCTGGCCGCCGGCGATGGCGAATCGGGCCTGCACCTGGCACGCGAGTACCGCCCCACCGGCATCCTGCTGGATGTCTCGCTGCCGGTGATGGATGGCTGGAGCGTACTCGACCGGCTCAAGGCCGACGACGCCACCCGGGCGATCCCGGTGCACTTCATCTCGGTCGACGACAGCAGCACGCGCGGGCTGGAACGCGGCGCGGTGGGCTTCCTGACCAAGCCGGTCAGCCGCGAATCGATCGGCCTGGCGCTCGAGCGCCTGCTGCACGTCGCCACTGGTCAGCAGCACCTGCTGATCGTCGACGACGATGCCGACGCGCGCACCGCCGTACACGTCATGCTGCGCAGCGACAAGCTGCAGATCGACGAGGCGGGCTCGGCGGAGGACGCGCTGGAGAAGATCGCCCGTACGGATTACGACTGCATCGTGCTTGACCTGGGCCTGCCCGGCATGTCCGGACTCGAACTGCTGACGCAATTGGCGCAGACCGGCAAGGGCGTGCCGCCGGTGGTGGTGTACTCCGGCCGCGAACTGAGCCGCGAGGAGAACCTGAAGCTGCGCCAGTACGCCGACGCCATCGTGCTCAAGGGCGCGCGCTCGACCGAGCGCTTGCTCGACGAGGTCAGCGTGTTCCTGCACAGCATCCGGCATGCGCCACCCCGGAGCGTTGCCGAACCGGCGGCGGGCGGCGAGCTGGCCGGCCATCGCGTGCTGCTGGTGGACGACGACATGCGCAACCTGTTTGCGCTGTCCAAGGTGCTGCGCGGCTGGGGGCTGCAGGTGAGCATGGCGCAGGACGGGCCCAAGGCGCTGAAGATGCTGGCCGAGGACGAAGCGCCGGAACTGGTGCTGATGGACATCATGATGCCGGGCATGGACGGCTACGAAACCATCCGCGCGATCCGCGCGCAGGCGCATTTCGCCAGCCTGCCGATCATCGCGCTGACCGCCAAGGCGATGCGCGGCGATCGCGAAAAGTGCCTGGAAATGGGCGCCAGCGATTACCTGTCCAAGCCGATCGACACCGACAAGCTGGCGGTGCTGATGCGCCTGTGGCTGCAGCGCTGAGCATCGGGTCGGCCCCACTCGAAACCGGGGGAACGGTGCAGCCGTTCACGCCGGCCATGACCGTCACCGGTTAAGGTTGGGGCGGGACAACCATTCCGCCACCGACATGAGCGCGATGCCACCGAAAATCCTGGTCGTCGACGATACCGCCGCCAACCTGGTCGCCATGCGCCGGCTGCTCGCCAGCAGCGGCGCGCAGCTGTTCGAGGCGCGCAGCGGCAACGAGGCGCTGGCGTTGTGCCTGGACCACGAGTTCGCGCTGATCCTGCTCGACGTGAACATGCCCGACATGGACGGTTTCGAGGTGGCCGCCCTGCTGGGCGAAGCCGAGCACCTGCGCGACACCCCGATCATCTTCGTCACCGCCGCCTACGCCGACGACATGAACCGGCTCAAGGGCTACCGCTCCGGCGCGGTGGATTACATCGCCAAGCCGATCAACGACGTGATCCTGCAGTCGAAGGTGCGCGTGTTCCTGGAGCTGTACGCGGCGCGCGCCAAGTTGCAGCACGCGCTGGACGAGCTGGCCGAGCGCAACCAGCAGCTGACCCGGGAGATCGCCGAGCGCGAGCTGATGGAGGCCATGGTGCGCCATCAGGCCCACCATGACGCCCTGACCGGCCTGCCGAACCGCGTCCTGTTCCACGACCGCCTGCATGGCGCGATCCAGCGCGCGAACCGCCACCACAGCCAGTTCGCGCTGGCCTTCATCGACATCGACGGTTTCAAGCACGTGAACGACAGCCACGGCCACGCCGCCGGCGACAGCCTGCTGCAGGAGATCGCCGCCCGGCTGTCGGCGCACTTGCGCAGCAACGACACGGTGGCCCGGCTGGGCGGCGACGAGTTCGCGCTGGTGCTGGAGGACATCGAGGATCCGCAGCTGGCGCTGCAGCTGTGCGGAAAGTTGTGCGCGGCGCTGGGCGAGCCCTATGCGCTGAGCGTCGACGGCCGCCTGATCGAGGTGCGCGTCGGCGCCAGCATCGGTATCGCGCGCTACCGGCCGAACGAAGATCCCGACGCCGGCGCCGACGAACGGTTGATGCACGCGGCCGACCATGCCATGTACGCCGCCAAGCGCGGCGGCAGGAACCGCTGCGTGCTGGCGGACTGAACGCCCGCGGGCAGCCCCTTCAATCGCGCTTGCGCGGCGACACCCACATCAGCACGCGCGCACGGAAGACCGTCTCGCCCGTGCCGTCCACCACCTCCACCCTGACCGGCCACTCGCGAGCTTCGCCGGAGATGGGCATGGCCAGCTCGGGCGTGGCGATGCCGCGCATCGTGCCCACCGCCTTCTTCAGGTACTCGACGCTCATGCCCTTGGGAATCCAGCGCATGTCGGCCGGGATGGTCGCGTCGGTCATCGCCCCGGCAGCGAGCTCGGCCAGGTTGCACAGTGCGATCGCGTGCACGGTGCCGAGGTGGTTGTGCACGCGGCGCCGGTCGCGGATGCGCACCTCGCAGCGGCCCGGCTGCAGCGTCACGAAGCGCGGCACGATCGTGGCGAAGTACGGTGCCTTGAGGCAGACCAGGCGCGAGAAGATCCAGTGGCCCGCCGGCCAGCGGGTGATGCGGCGGTACAGCGACAACACCGAGGCACTCATCGATGGCCCTCCGGGAAAAGAACCGGCCCGCAACGCGGGCCGGTCGGTCGGTTCGATTCACGCGGCGTCAGCCCGCGTCTTGAACGCGCGCAGTTCGTCGCTATCGAAATCGTCCACCGAGATGAACTCGAACACGCCTTCGCGCACGCGCCGGAGCAGGTCGGCCTCGGCCTCGGAAATCACCCCGGCCTGCTGCGCCTCGGCAAGCTGGCCCAGGTAATCGTGCGAGGCGAACTGGCCGGCCTTCAGCGCCTTGCCGAACTTGCGGTCGACCGGCTCGGCGGCGATCACGTCCGGCAGCAGCGCCTTCATGCGGCCGATCGTGTTGTTCGCCGTGGGCGTGGTGTAGACCCAGTCGGTGAGGCGGTCGAGCGCCTCGTTCGGCGCGGTGAGCAGCGCGGCGACGCGGCGGCCGAGGCGATCGGACGGTGGCACCTCGCGGCGGCCCAGCGGGAACACCAGCGCACGCAGCAGCCAGGCCACCGGGCGCACCGGGAAGTTGCGGATCGCGCCGTCCAGCGCGTTCTGGATCAGCCACATGCACTCGTGGAAGCCCCAGGCCAGGAACGGACGATCGGCTTCCGGCCGGCCGTTGTCTTCATACTGCTTGAGCATGCTGCTGGCGATGTACAGGTAGCTCAGCACGTCGCCCAGGCGCGCCGACAGCTTCTCCTTGAACTTCAGCTTGCCGCCGAGCACGCCCATGAACACGTCGGCGCACAGCGCCAGCGCGGCCGAGTAGCGATCGAGCTTGCGGTAGTAGCGGCGGGTGTAGTTGTCGCCGGCGGCTTCGCCGATGCGTGCGCCGCTGAGGCTCATCGCGAAGCTGCGCACCGCGTTGGAGATGCCGAAGCCGAGGTGGCCGAACAGCAGCCGGTCGAACGTCTTCAGCTGCTCGCCGCGGTCGGCGATCGACAGCGCCTGCATTTCCTTCAGCACGTACGGATGGCAGCGGATCGCGCCCTGGCCGAAGATCATCAGGCTGCGCGTCATGATGTTGGCGCCTTCCACCGTGATCGCGATCGGCACACTGGACCAGCCGCGGCCGGCGTAGTTCTTCGGGCCCAGCTGCACCGCCTTGCCGCCGTGCACGTCCATGGTGTCGGCGGCGATCTGCCGCGCCCATTCGGTGGCGTGGTACTTGGCGATGGCCGACGGCACCGCCGGCTTCTCGCCGCGGTCGACCGCCGCCGCAGTGGCGCGCGACAGCGCGGCGGTGGCGTAGGTGAGGCCGCCGATGCGCGCCAGCGCTTCCTCGACGCCCTCGAAGCGGGCCACCGCCAGGCCGAACTGCTTGCGCATGCGCGCGTACGCGCCGGTGGCCAGCGCCGAGGCACGCATGCCGCCGGTGGCGTTCGACGGCAGCGAGATCGCGCGACCCACCGACAGGCACTCGACCAGCATGCGCCAGCCGTGGCCGGCCATCTGCGGGCCGCCGATCAGCACGGACATGGGAGCAAACACGTCCTTGCCACGCACCGGCCCGTTCTGGAACGGGATGTTCAGCGGGAAGTGGCGGCGACCGATTTCCAAGCCGGGCGTGGAACGCGGCAGCAGCGCCAGGGTGATGCCGAGGTCTTCCTTGCCGCCGAGCAGATGGCCCGGATCGAACATGCGGAAGGCCAGCCCGACCACGGTGGCCACCGGCGCCAGCGTGATGTAGCGCTTGTCGAAGGTGAGCTTGATGCCCAGCGTCTCGACGCCATCGACCACCTGCCTGCAGACGATGCCCACGTCGGGGATCGAGGTGGCGTCGGAGCCCGCGTACGGGCCGGTCAGCGCGAAGCAGGGAATCTCCTCGCCCACCGCCAGGCGCGGCAGGTAGTGGTTCTTCTGCTCGTCGCTGCCGTAGTGCAGCAGCAGTTCGGCCGGTCCCAGCGAGTTCGGCACCGCCACCGTCGAGGCCACCGTGGCCGACATGCTGTTGAGCTTCTGCAGCACCGCCGAATGCGCCAGCGCGGAAAACTGCAGGCCACCGTACTGCTTCGGGATGATCATGCCGAAGAACTTGTTCTTCTTGATGAACTCCCACACGTTCGGCGGCAGGTCGGCCAGTTCGTGGGTGATCTGCCAGTCGTCGATCATCCCGCACAGCGCTTCCACCGGGCCGTCCATGAAGGCCTGCTCTTCCACGCTCAGTTCGGGCTTGGGCTGCTTCAGCAGTTCGTGCCAGTCCGGCTTGCCCGAGAACAGCTCGCCCTCGAAGCCGACCGTGCCCGCTTCCAGCGCGGTCTGCTCGGTCTCCGACAGTTTCGGCGTGACCCTGGCGAACAGCTTCAGCAGCGGCAGGCTGATCTGCTTGCGGCGGAAGTCCACCAGCAGCAATGGCAGCGCGATCGCCAGCTCGACGATCAGCAGGATCGCCGTGGTCCACGCTGCGTGGGCCAGCAGCCCCACCACCAGCGTGGCGACGATCGTGACGATCGCCCAGGTGCGCAGGCTGCTGCGGTGGTAGGCGCAGGCGCCGGAGGCTATCAATGCCGCCAGCAGGGTCAGTATCACGGACATCTCAACACCTCATTGCGATGGGACGGCGCTGGCGACTCACCGGCCGGCGGGTAATGGATCAAGACTCTGCACGAAGCGCACGACTTCGCGCGTGAATGCATCGTTCGCGTCGCCCGCCACCATGTGCGTGGCGTGGGGCAGTTCCACGTGCCGCGCGTGCGGCACCAGTTGCAGGAATTCGTCGACGGTGGCGCGCGACACCACGTCGCTGCGCGCGCCCGAGAGCAGCAGCACGGGCACATCGATCTTCGTGGCGGCGGCCTGCAGGCGCGGCTGGTAGCGCTCGCTTTCCTGCACCAGGTCGCCGGCCAGCAGGGCCGGGTCCCAGTGCCAGCGCAGGCGGCCATCGGCGCTTTCGCGCAGCAGCGGGCGCAGCTGCTGCTCGCTCTTGCGTTCGCGCCGCTGCGGCAGGTAGGCGGCGATCTGTTCGGCCGCGTCGGCGTAGTTCGCGAAGCCGTCCGGGTGCGCCTGCATGAAGGCGAGGATGCGTTCCACCCCCGCGGTTTCCCAGCGCGGCGTGATGTCGACCAGCACCAGTGCGCGGAACGGCGACGGCCGCACCTCGCCGGCCAGCACGATTCCCAGCAGGCCGCCCATCGAGGCGCCGACCAGGATCGGCGGCTGCGGCTGCGCCGCGGCCAGCCGCAGCAGGTCGTCGGCGAACTGTTCCATGTGGTAACCGCGTTGGGAACCCGCGCCATCCGCCAAGCGGTCGCTCTCGCCGTGCCCGCGCGCATCGAACGTGACGCTGCGGCAACCCGCCCGCGCCAGCGCCGCCGCCGCGCCGTTCCAGGCGCCGCGGGTCTGGCCGAAGCCATGCGCGAACAGCAGCACCGGGCGGCCATCCGGCCGACGTGTCTCCACCGCCAGGCTCAGGTCGGCGACGGGGAAACGGTGGATTTCACGGGAAGCATGGATGTCGTTTTCCATACGGGTGAGTATGGGTTGCCACAGTGAGTGCCGTCAACCACGCCGCCACCGATCACCAGCGAAGCGACAAATTGCCATGGCATTCAGTCAGATGGATGCCACGCATTACAAATGCACGGGGGTGTGGCTACCATACGCACATGAATGTCAGTAGCAAGCCAGAGCGTACCCGCCTGTCGGCGGAGGATTGGGAACTTGCCGCCCTGCAGCTGATTGCCGAGCAAGGCGTCGGTGCACTGGCCGTGGAAGCCCTGGCGCGCCAGCTGGGCGTGACCAAGGGCAGTTTCTACTGGCATTTCCGCACCCGCGAAGCGCTGCTGCACGCCGCGCTGGAGCGCTGGGAGCAGTACGGCGAACGTGAGGTGCTGGGCCAGATCGAGCAGATCACCGACCCGCGCAAGCGCCTGCCCGAGCTGTTCCGCCGGGTGGCGCACGAACTGCAGCCGCACCGCGTGTACGCCGCGCTGCTGAAGGCGCTCGATCATCCGCAGGTGGTGCCGGTGATGGCGCGCGTATCGCAGCGCCGCATGGAGTTCCTCACCACCGCCTATCGCGAGGCCGGCCTGGCCCCGCCGCAGGCGCTGAACCGGGCGCGGCTGACCTACGCCGCCTATGTCGGTTTCCTGCAGCTGAACTTCACCCTGGGCCTGCCGCGGCTCAACCATGAAGAGTTCGACGCCTACGTCGAACACATGATCACGACCCTGATCCCGGCCTGACCAGGCCCACAGGAAGTCCCCGTACGGCGCCATTCGGCGCCGTTCCTGCCGCATCGAACCTTGCAATACCAGTGCACGCAAACTACCGTTTCAGCTCACTTTTCCTGAAAACCTCAAGAGGACGCGATGGCCAGCAAGCTGGAAGCGCTCGAACAGTGGGTCAACCAGGCGGCGGCGCTGACCCGCCCCGCGCGGATTCACTGGTGCGATGGCTCGGACGCCGAGTACCAGGCCCTGGTGCGACAGATGCTGGCCGACGGCACCCTGATCGAGCTGAACCAGCAGACCCATCCGGGCTGCTACCTGCACCGGTCCCACCCCTCCGATGTCGCCCGCGTCGAGCAGCTGACCCTGGTGTGCCATCCGAACGAGGACGACGCCGGCCCGAACAACCACCGGATGGACCCGGCCGAGGCACACGCCAAGATCGACGCGCTGTTCGACGGCTGCATGGAAGGCCGCACCATGTACGTGATTCCGTACTGCATGGGCCCGATCGACTCGCCGCTGGCGCGTTGCGGCGTCGAGATCACCGACAGCCCGTACGTGGTCGCCAACATGAAGATCATGACCCGCATGGGCGCCGCCGCGCAGGCGCGGATCGAGCGCGAGGGTTCGTTCGTGAAGGGCCTGCATTCCGTCGGCGAACTCGACCCCGCGCGCCGCTGGATCATGCATTTCCCGGCCGAGCTGTCGATCAAGTCCTACGGCTCCGGCTACGGCGGCAACGCGCTGCTGGGCAAGAAGTGCCATGCGCTGCGCATCGCCAGCAACCAGGCGCGCAGCGAAGGCTGGCTGGCCGAGCACATGCTGATCGTCGGCATCGAGAACCCGCAGGGCGAGACGCACTACATCGCCGCCGCATTCCCGTCCGCCTGCGGCAAGACCAACCTGTCGATGCTGATTCCGCCGGAAGGCTACCTGCACGATGGCTGGAAGGTGTGGACGGTCGGCGACGACATCTGCTGGATGCGCCCCGGCGCGGATGGACGTCTGTATGCGATCAACCCGGAGGCCGGCTTCTTCGGCGTGGCGCCGGGCACCAGCGACGCCACCAACCGCAATGCCATGAAGAGCATCTCGCACGACACCATCTTCACCAATGTCGCCGTCACCGCCGACAACCAGCCGTGGTGGGAAGGCCTGCCCGGCACGCCGGTCACCGACTGGCAGGGACGTCCGTACGACCCGGCCAACGGCCCGGCCGCGCACCCGAACTCGCGCTTCACGGTCAGCGCGAAGCAGTGCCCGACCTGGTCGGCGCAGGCCGAGGCGCCGCAAGGCGTGCCGCTCAGCGCGATCGTGTTCGGCGGCCGTCGTCCCTCGCTGCTGCCGCTGGTGATGGAGGCGCGCGACTGGACCCACGGCGTGCTGATGGGCGCCGCGATGGGCTCGGAAACCACCGCCGCCGCCACCGGTGCGGTCGGCGTGCTGCGCCGCGACTCGATGGCGATGAAGCCGTTCTGCGGCTACCACTACGGCGACTACTTCGCGCACTGGCTGTCGTTCGACCAGCCCGGCGCGAGGCTGCCGAAGATCTTCCACGTCAACTGGTTCCGCAAGGGCGCCGACGGCAAGTTCCTGTGGCCGGGCTTCGGCGACAACCTGCGCGTGCTGGAATGGATGATCAACCGCGCCGAAGGCCGCGTCAGCGGCGTCGTGACGCCGATCGGCATCCTGCCGGGCGAGGGCGAACTCAAGCTGGACGGGCTCAAGCTCGACCGTACCAGGCTCGATGAGTTGCTCGACGTGGACAATGCCGGCTGGCAGGCCGAGTTGTCCGCCATCGGCGAATACCTCGAGAGCTTCACCCCGCGCCTGCCCGAGCGCCTGCGCCGGGAACAGCAGCGCGTGGCGCGGGCGCTGGACGATGATGCCGGCCAGACGCGCCGCGAAGCCGTCGCCTCCTGAGCCCACATTCGCGGGCAGGTCGCCACGACCTGCCCGCAGTGTCTGCAGGCCCGCCAGCACGGCCGCCGTTCAAACCCTTTCGCGCAACGCCGCATCCAAGCTGGCAAGATGATCGTCGCCTGTCCTGCCCCTGGAAGCTCCGTGTCGCCCGCCTCAACGCGAGCCAACGACAGCGATGACGTGCGTGCCGCGGCGACTGGCGACCGCCATGCGTTCCAGCGGCTGTATCAATTGCACGTGGGCCGCGTGCATGGTGCGGTGTACCGGCTTGCCGGTTATGACCACGCCCGCGCCGAGGACCTCACCCAGGATGCGTTCATCCGCGCCTGGCAGAAACTGCCCGGCTTCCGCCACGAGAGCACGTTCGGCACCTGGCTGTACCGCCTCGCGGTGAACGTGGCGTTGATGGACATCCGCGCCCGCGGCGCCGACCCGGTCAGCATGCTCGACGACGAACATCTGCCGGACACCGGCGAGACACCGTTCTGCGCCGCCGAGCGCGAGGAACTGGAACGCGCGATCGGCCAGCTGCCGCCACGCGCCCGCGCCGTGCTGGTACTGCACGACATCGAGGGCTGGCGACACGAGGACATCGGCAGTGAACTGGGCATGGCGGTCGGCACGTCGAAAGCGCAACTGCATCGCGCCCGCGGCCTGCTGCGCAAAGTATTGGGAGAAAGCTCATGAACGAATTCGAATGGCGCCGACAGCTGCGCGACCTGCGCCAGCCGCTCGCACCCCAGCGCGACCTGTGGGTCTCGATCGACGCCGCACTGGAAGACGCCGAACGCACGCAGGCACCCGCGAGCCCGGTCTTGCGCGAGCCTCGGCCGGCGCATCGCCGGCGCTGGCGGGTCGCCGCCAGCCTCGCCGCCTCGCTGCTGCTGGCCGGCGGCATCGGCTGGCGCGTGCTGCAGACACCGACGACCACGCCGGTGGCCAGCCATACGAAGGCCTACGGCAACTGGAAGCCGTCCGACCCCCGCCTCGCCGGCGCCGCGATCGAGCTGGATGCCGCACAGATGGAGCTGCAGCTGGCGATCCGGCAGGCACCGGATTCACCATCACTGCAACGCCTGCTCGGCCGCACCAAACAGCAACAGACGCAACTGCGCCAACTGGCCAACCAGGCCGGCTGATACCACCAGGAACGACCATGAAAACCGTCCGCCACCTTCCCCTGCTGCTGTGCCTGTGCATCGGCCAGGCCCTCGCCGACACACCGATCCATCTGCGCCATGACGCCACGCCCACCGCCCGCGTCAGCATCAGCAACATCGCCGGCACGGTGAACGTGACCGCGTGGGATCGCAACGAAGTGCAGGTCAGCGGCCGCCTCGGCGACGGCGCCAAGCCGCTGGCGATCACCGGCAGCAATGGCGACCTGGAGATCAGGGTCGAGCCGCAGGGCGGCTCCGGCTGGTTCAACTGGGGCGGCGACAGCAAGATGGCGCCGACCACGCTGGAACTGCACGTACCCAAGGCGGCCTCGCTCGACGTCGACGTGATCAGTGCGCCGCTGGTCATCGACGGCATGGACGGCGGAAGCATCCAGGTCAATACGGTCAGCGGCAAGGCGCGCATCAATGCACGCACACCCTCGCTGAAGGTGGACAGCGTCAGCGGCGGCATCGAGCAGGCCGGGCACGCCGGGCAGGCCGCGCTGCAGACCGTCAGCGGCGAGATCCTGGCGCCGGCACTGGGCCGCAGCGTCGAGCTGCAGACCATCTCCGGCCGCATCCAGGCCAACGGCGGACCGTGGCAGAAGCTCACCCTCAGCACGGTATCCGGTGACGTGCAACTCACCGGCGCCCTGGCCGCCGGCGGCAGCATCGGCATCGACAGCATGAGCGGCGACGTGCAGCTGCAACTACCCGCGGACACCTCTGCCAGCCTGCATGCCAGCAGCTTCAGCGGCGACCTGCGCAGCGATTTCGGCACGCCGAAGGAGCCCGAGCACGGCCCCGGCAGCTCGCTGGATGTCCGCCTCGGCGCGGGTGCCGGCAAGATCAACATCGAGACCTTCAGCGGCGATCTGCGCGTGCGCAGGCAGGACTGAGCGCGGCCCACCCTCCCTGAAACGAAAAATGCCGTCGCATGGCGACGGCATTTTCATGACCCTGCCGGAAATACGGCCCGGCCCGCTCAGAGATCCTGGTGATACTGCACGTACGGCGTGCGCGACTGGTCCGGTTCCGGACCGGCCGGCGTATTCGCCGGGGTGCCGGACGACCACAGGTTCTGCGCGCCGACACTCAGCGAGCCGCGCCACGGCAGGCGCCAGGTCACGCCCAGGTCGATGCTGTTCCAGCGGCGGTCGGCATTGAGCCCGCCCGGGATGCCGGCCTGCGGCTGCATCGTGCGGCCGATCAGCACGCCGCTCAGCGGGCCGTGGTCGACGCCGAAGCTCAGCGCCTTCTGGTCCAGCGTGTCGATGCCGAGCAGGTTGCCCGGCAGCAGGTGGATGCGGCCCACGCTGGCACCCAGGTCGATGCCGCTCTTGTTGCCCAGGGCCAGCCGGCCATGCGCATTGAACTGGGAGCTGCTGTCGAAGCCGGACAGGCCATCCACGCCCGGCGCAGCACCCGGCAGCACGCGTGGCAACACGTTCTTGTTCGGCGTGGTGTTGGTGCCGACGCTGACACCCACGCTATAGCGGCCGGCGTCATAGGTGGCGCCCACTTCGCTGCCGAGCACGCGCAGACCCGGATTCGTCCAGGAGTGTTCGCTGACCTCTGCATGTGCCTGCAGCCGCGGCCCCAGCCCGTACTGCACGCCGGTCGTCATCACCGTGGAGGCACCCACCACCCGCAGCGCCAGCGGCGCATTCTTGCGCAGGGCTTCGGCACCGGCGCTGCGATCCGCCCTGAGCGCGAACAGGCGGCCATCGGCACCACGCCACAACGGCACCATGATGCCGGGTTCGACTTCGGTCACCTGATCCGGTGGCTGCGCCAGCAGGCGCTGCGCCATGCCGTTGTCGTCGCCCACAGACTGCCCGGCCGCGGTGAGCGGCAGCAGCAGGATGAGCAGCAGGGCGGGCAGGCGGCGCATGTGATGGACCGGTGACTCACTCAATGGAGGATACTTAGGCTTCACTATACCCCGTTTTACGTTTTACTAACACCCCGAAAACCCACTCCAACGCACAAAAAACGGCAGGATCCACCCCTTTCGACCCCGCATCCATCCGCGGGTTCCCATCCCCGGAAAACTGGCGAGCGAACAGACTTACACGTTATAAAGGCAGGATAAAGTCATGCCACGTCGATCCAGCCAGCTCGCCCCGGAACCCGCCGCAGTCCAATGAGCGCCACACCGACGATCCGTTCATCCCAACTACCGCCGGTGGCTCGGGATCTTGCGGCCATGCACGCGGCGGTCGAACGGCTGTTCGAAGCGCCCGACGCCGCTGGCGTGATGGAAGTCTGCGAACTCTTGCTGGGCAATTTCGGCGTCCACGGCCGCCTGCGCTGGCGACGCATGGACGAGCAACCCGCTCCCCTTGCCGGGCAGATGGACCTGGCCGAGGATCCGCAGGGCCCGCGCACCCTGGTGCTCGAATGGGCCGACCTGCCGCTGCCCGAGGTCGTGCGCGACCGCCTGGACTGGCTGGGCCGACTGGCTGGCATCCGCTTGCGCCAGCTGGCCGAGACCAGCCGCCTGTACGAGGCGATCTCGCGGCTGGCGCTGGCCGAGAGACTGCAGCGCGCGCTCTACGCGATCGCCGAGCAGGCCGGCGCCGAGCACGACATGCCCGAGATGATGCGCTCGCTGCATGCCATCGTCAGCAGCCTGATGTACGCGGAAAACTTCTACATCGTGTTGTACGACGCGGCCACCGACACCGTCCGCTTTCCCTATTACGTCGACATCGCCGATACCGACCCGCCCCCGCCGGACCAGAGCCTGCCGCTGCACGACATGCTGCACGGCCTGACCTGGAACCTGCTGCAGGAAGGCCGCCCGCTGATGGGCTCGCTCGAGGAACTGAAGCAGCAGTTCGGCGACCGCTTCGTGCTGCTCGGTCCCCGCTGTGAACACTGGCTGGGCGCACCGCTGCTGCGCGCCGGCCGCGTCGTCGGCGGCATCGTGGTGCAGAGCTACCGCGCCGACACCCACTATTCGCGGCACGACCTGGAACTGCTGAACTACGTGGCCCAGCATGTGCAGACGGCGCTGGAGCGGCGCGAGACGCACATCGAGCTGGGCCGCCGGGTGACCGACCGCACCGCCGCGCTGCGCGAGGCGAACCGCGTGCTGCGTCAGCAGGTGCTGCAGCGCCAGCGCGGCGAGCGCCTGCAGGCGGCGCTGTTCCGCATCGCCGAGCTGGCCCACACCTCGGACAGCCTGGAAAAATTCTACGCGGCCATGCACCAGGTGATCAGCGGCCTGCTGTACGCACGCAACTTCTACATCGCGCTGATCGACGAGGAGAACGGCCACATCACCTTTCCCTATTCGGTGGACGATGTGGACAGCGTGCGGCCGCCGCGCGCGCACGGCCGCGGCGCCACCGAATACGTGCTGCGACACGCCAAGCCGCTGCTGGCCACGCCGGCGGAGATCGACCGGCTCAGCGCGCAGGGCGAGATCAGCCACTTCGGCGCGCGCTCGGTGTGCTGGCTCGGCGTGCCGCTGATCTGGGGCGGCAAGGCGATGGGCGTGCTGGCGCTGCAGAGCTACTCGCCCGAGCACACCTACAACGAGCGCGACCAGGAACTGCTGACCTTCGTCAGCTACCACATCGCCAACGCGCTGCAGCGCAAGCAGGCCGCAGCGTCACTGAAACATGCCTACGCCGGGCTGGAGCGCCGCGTCACCGAGCGCACCCGCGCGCTGGCACTGGCCAACCGCGACCTGCGCGAACAGATCGCCGAGCGCGAGCGCGTCGAGCGCCGGCTGAAGTACGAAACCCTGCACGACTCGCTGACCGGCCTGCCCAACCGCACCCTGCTGCTGCAGCGGCTGGAGCAGGCGATGCAGCGCTACGTGACGAACCCGGGCGAACAGTTCGCCGTGCTGTTCATCGACCTGGACCGCTTCAAGGTGATCAACGACTCGGTCGGTCACCTGGTCGGCGACGACCTGCTGTTCCAGGTCGGCGGCCGCATCCGTGCCTGCCTGAAGACCCGCGACGTGGTGGCGCGCCTGGGCGGCGACGAATTCGCGGTGCTGCTGGAAGGCATCGTCGACACCAACAAGGCCACGCTGATCGCCGAACGCATCATCAGCGAGCTGCAGACGCCGTTCCGGCTCGGCACCAAGGAGATCTTCACCTCCGCCTCGATCGGCATCGCCCTGTCCAGCCCGCATTACCGCCAGCCCGAGGAACTGCTGCGCGACGCCGATGCCGCGATGTACAACGCGAAGGACGGCGGCCGCCACCGCGCGGCGATGTTCGACGACCGCCTGCGCCGCGAGGCGCTGTCGCTGCTGGACATGGAAAGCGACCTGCGCCACGCGCTCAGCCGCAACGAATTCGAGCCGTTCTACCAGCCGATCGTGGAGCTGACCGATGGCCGCGTCACCGGCTACGAGGCGCTGCTGCGCTGGCACCATCCGGAACGCGGCCTGCTGGCGCCGAACGACTTCCTGCTGATCGCCGAGGAGTGCGGCTGCGCCGAGGCGATCGACTGGCAGGTCTTCGAGCAGGTGTGCACCCAGGCGGTGCGGCTGATCGGCACCGAGGGTTTCATCAGCATCAACGTGTCCGGCCGGCACTTCCGCTCCGCCGACCTCGACCAGCGGCTGCTGGCGCTGTTCGACCAGTACGCCGTGCCGACGCGCTGCATCCGCATCGAGGTCACCGAGCACGCATTGCTGGAGAACCCGACGCAGGTCAAGCAGATGCTGCAGAACCTGCGCAGCCACGGCGTCGGCATCGCGCTGGACGACTTCGGCACCGGCTATTCCTCGCTCAGCTACCTGCACCAGTACCCGTTCGAGACGCTGAAGATCGACCGCTCCTTCATCACCGAGCTGCCGCCGGACGACGCCGAGACGCAGGGCCTGGCGCTGGTGCGCGCGATCCAGGTGCTGGCCGATTCCCTGCAGATGAAGGTGATCGCCGAAGGCATCGAGGAAGAGTCGCAGCGGCAGGCACTGCTGCGCGTCGGCTGCCGCTACGGCCAGGGTTTCCTGTTCGCCGGGCCGCAGCCCGCCGGCACCTGGCTCGGCGCCGACAAGCCGCTGCTGCTGGCCTGATCGAAACCCGCTCGCTTCATTGCGCCGTGCCCGGAGCACCGGGCGCCGCGCCCTCGCTGAGCAGGTGCTCGGCATCGATGCGGTCGAAGTGGTAGCGCTGCGCGCAAAACTCGCAGACCACCTCGATCTCGTCGCCGCGCGCGGCCAACGCCGCCTCCACCTCGTCGCGGCCGAGCGAGCGCAGCATTGCCGCGACCCGCTCGCGGCTGCAGCTGCAGCCGAACGCCAGCGGGCGCGGTTCGAACAGGCGCACCGCCTCCTCGTGGTAGAGCCGGTACAGCAGCTGGTCCGGCGCGACGGCCAGCAGTTCCTGCGCGCCGAGGGTGGCGGTCAGGTGCACCACGCGATTCCACGCATCGTCATCCTGCACGGCGTCGCGGCCGCCTTCGCCCGGCATCTTCTGCAGCATCAGGCCGACCGCATGCTCGCCGTCGGCGGCCAGCAGGATCCGCGCCGGCAATTGTTCGGACTGCACGAAATAGTCTTCCAGCGAGCCGGCCAGGTCGGCGTGCTGCAGGTCGACCAGGCCCTGGTAACGCTGGCCGCGATCCACGTTGCCGATGGTGATCGCCATGATCGCGCCAGTCAGCGCATCCAGCGCCAGCGGGTCGGACAACGGTTCGTTCCAGCGCGCCAGACCGCGCAGGCGGCCCTGGTCGCTGCACTCGGCGAACAGCAGGCGCAACGCGTCCGAACTCTTCAGCTCGATCGACAGCGCGCCGTCCAGCTTGATGTTGCCGGTCAGCAGCGCGCTGGCAGCCAGCGCCTCGCCCAGCAGGGCATGCAGCGCCGACGGGTAGTCGGCGCGGCCGGCCACTTCGCGCCAGGCCGGTCCCAGCCGCACCAGGGTGCCGCGCACGCCGGCGCGCTCCAGCAGGAAGCGGTGCAGCACGTCTTCGACAGGCAGGTTTTCCACGGCGAATGTTCTCTTTGAAGTCAGGCGGAACAGATGGGGACGCGGCCGCGCCGGAACAACGCCCCTTATACTGCCCGCATCTTCCCACGCGTATCGCCATGCCCTCTCCGTTTCGCCGCGTCCTGCTGGTTCGTCTGCTGCGCTCGCTGGCGATCCTGCTGCTCGCATGGCTGGCACTGAGCTGGCTGGTGGTGCTGGTGCTGCGCTTCGTGCCGCCGTGGACGTCGGCGGTGATGATGGAGCGCCAGCTCGGCGCGTGGATCCACGGCGAGAAGGACTTCCGCCTGCGCCAGCACTGGGTGCCGTGGAAGCAGGTGTCGGCCTGGGTGCCACTGGCGATGGTGGCCGGCGAGGACCAGAAATTCCCCTACCACCACGGCTTCGATCTCGACTCCATCCAGGACGCGCTCGATGCCGCAGACGACGGCCGCCGTCTGCGCGGCGCCAGCACGATCAGCCAGCAGACCGCCAAGAACCTGTTCCTGTGGAACGGGCGCAGCTTCGTGCGCAAGGGGCTGGAGGCGTACTTCACCGTGCTGATCGAGCTGAGCTGGCCGAAGCGGCGCATCCTGGAGGTGTACATGAACATCGCCGAGCTGGGCGATGGCATCTACGGCGTGGGCGCGGCCAGCGAGGCCTACTTCCACACCACGCCGGCGCAGCTCGGACCGGCCCAGGCCGCCCGCCTCGCCGCGGTGCTGCCGAGCCCGCGACGCCTGCACGCGGACCGGCCCAGCGCCTACGTGCAACGCCGCGCGAACTGGATCCAGCGGCAGATGTACCAGCTCGGCGGACCCGCCTATGTCGAAGGCCGCGTGCCGCCGCGCGCACCGCGCTGAGCCGCTGCGCGGATTCACAACTTCGCTACACGCCGGCACGACGGCGGCGCTAGACTCCAGCCCAGACGGCCCGCCCGGGCCGGTGGGAGACCCCAGCATGAGCCAGGTCAAACATCTGCTGCAAGGCAAGGGCAACGCGATCTACAGCATTGCGCCGGATGCGCCCGTACTCGAGGCGATCAAGCACATGGCCGAGCATCGGATCGGCGCGCTGCTGGTGATGCACGGCGAGCAACTGGTCGGCGTCATGTCCGAACGCGACTACGCGCGCAAGGTGATCCTGCAGGGCCGCTCCTCGTCGCAGACCGCCGTGTCCGACATCATGAGCAGCAACCCGCTGACCGTCGGCCCGGATACCGACGTGTTCGACTGCATGCGCCTGTGCACCGACAGCCGCATCCGCCACCTGCCGGTGGTGCAGGACGGCAAGGTGGTCGGGGTGATCTCGATCGGCGACCTGGTCAAGGCGGTGATCGACGCCCAGGCCGAGCAGATCGAGCACCTGCAGCGCTACATCACCAGCTAGGCCGGGAATGGGATCGGGAAAAACGCAATCCGCCGGATTCATACCGGCGGCGTTTCACCATGGTCGATCCGCACCTGCCCGTCCGGCGCCAGGTCCGGCGACCAGCCGGCGCGCCTGGCCACCATCGCCGCCAGCGTGGCCACGCCGACACCGGCCAGGGCCAGGCCGCCGATGCCCCAGCCCAGCCCGCGCAGGCCGCTCACCGCGCTGGTCACCACCACGTCGCCGAAGCGCCAGACCGCCGTCTCGACGAAGTTCTTGCCCTTGTAGCGCGTCTCGCGCGGCACCCGCGTATACAGCGCATCCACCGCCGGCTTGGTCATGCCATAGGCGAAGCCGCGCGTGATCACTCCCATCAGCGCCAGCAGCGGCACGCTGTAGCCAAGCAGCGGCAGATTGCCGCCGCCGATCAAGGCCACGCCTGCCAGCAGCACCACGTTCACCAGCGCAGGCAACAGCAGACCCCAACCGGCGCCATGACGAATCAGCAGCCAGCGGGTCAGGCTCAGCTGCAGCAGCGCACCGAGCAGGTTGGTGGCCAGGTCGAGGTCGTTGTAGAACGACGTACGCGCCACCGTGTCGGTGAAATGCGCCTTCGCGTAGTCGGCCACCAGCGCATAGGCCAGCGTGCCGATACCGTCGCCGAACAGCATCAGCAAGGCCATGTAGCGCAGGAACGGCCGCGACCACAGCTCCTTGATCCCCGCCCACAACGACCCGCCGATGGCCTCCTCGCCATGACTGCCCGGCTGCCGGTCATGCTGCGCGGAGAGCCGCAGCAGCAACGCCAGCGACAGCGACAACGCGAACGCCGAGACCAGCAGCAAAGGCGCCACGCCGATCAGCTGCACCAGCAGCTTGGTCACCAGCGGGCCGAAGATCGCGCCGCCCATGCCGCCCAGCGCGATCAGCGAAAACACCTGGCGCGCGTTGCCGCTGCTGAAGATGTCGGCCATGAAGCTCCAGAACAGCGACACCACGAACAGGTTGAACACGCTGGCCCAGACGAAGAACACCACGCCCAGTTCGCGCGCGCCGATGCGCTCCTGCGCCACGAATGCGGGTACGAACGCGAGCAGGCACACGATGAAGAAGCTGTAGCTCCAGCCGAGCAACTGCCGGCGCGGAAAGCGTGCCACCAGCATGCCGAACACCGGCGTCAGCAGCAGCATCACCACGAATACCGCGCCGTAGAACAGCGGCAGCGACTGCGAGCCGACCGCGCCGCTCAGCTGGCCCATGACCGGCCGGATGATGTAGTACGAGGTCATCACGAAGAAGAATGCCAGCGCGGACAGCATCGGCGCGGCGGCTTGTTCCACTACGGCTTGGCGGGGCAAACTCACGGGCACATCCAGCGTGGGGCGCGGCAAGCCTAGCATGCAGCCATGTCCATCCAGCGAAGTGCGGGGAAGCCTTGAACCACTACGACTACGTCATCGTCGGTGCCGGCTCGGCCGGCTGCGTGCTGGCCAACCGGCTCAGCGCCGATCCGGCCACACGCGTGCTGCTGCTGGAGGCCGGCCCCGCAGACTGGAACCCGCTGATCCACATGCCTGCCGGCATCGCCCGCCTCGCCAACAACCACACGCTCAACTGGAACTACCGCACCGAGCCGGAGCCCGCACTCGGCAAGAGCAATTCGTCG
>CAVPQF010000020.1:0-17927 GCA_963707225.1 uncultured Gammaproteobacteria bacterium | reverse complement strand
AGCGCACGCACCACGCTTCCAAACTCTCAGGCAAAAGGACAGAGGGGCGCCCCGCGTGCGGCACGGCACGTTGTCTTCGGATGCCCAGTCATGAGCCAGAACCCCACTCCTTCCCTGCGCGACCTCGAACACCACGGCGCGTTCATCGATCGCCACATCGGTCCGGACGACGCCGAGATCGCGCAGATGCTGCGCGTGATCGGCCACGATTCGCTGGAGTCGATGACCGACGCCATCGTCCCCGGTTCGATCAAGTCCGCCACGCCGCTGGCCTTGCCGGAGGCGGTCACCGAGGAGGAAGCACTGGCCAAGATCCGCGCGATCGCCGACCGCAACCAGGTGTCCCGCAGCTTCATCGGCCAGGGCTATTACGGCACGCACACGCCGAACGTCATCCTGCGCAACATCCTGGAGAACCCGGCCTGGTACACCGCGTACACGCCGTACCAGGCGGAGATCTCGCAGGGCCGCATGGAGGCGCTGATCAACTTCCAGACAATGTGCGCCGACCTCACCGGCATGGAGATCGCCAACGCCTCGCTGCTGGACGAAGCCACCGCCGCGGCCGAGGCGATGACCCTGGCCAAGCGTTCGTGCAAGTCGAAGTCGAACGTGTTCTTCGTGTCGAGCGGCGTGCACCCGCAGACGCTCGAAGTGGTGCGCACGCGCGCCGAGCCGCTGGGCATCGAGCTGGTGGTCGGCGCGGACAGCGATGCGGCCGGCACCGATGCGTTCGGCGTGCTGCTGCAGTACCCGGACACCTTCGGCAGCATCAACGAGTACCAGGCGGTCGCCGACGCCGTGCACGCGCGTGGCGGCCTGGTCGCGGTGGCCTCCGACCTGCTCGCGCTGACCCTGATCGCCGCCCCCGGCGAATGGGGCGCGGACATCGTGGTGGGCAACTCGCAGCGCTTCGGCGTGCCGTTCGGCTTCGGCGGCCCGCATGCCGCGTTCATGGCCTGCCGCGACGCGTACAAGCGTTCGATGCCGGGCCGCCTGATCGGCGTGTCGATCGACACCGAAGGCAAGCCCGCCTACCGCCTCACCCTGCAGACGCGCGAGCAGCACATCCGCCGCGAGAAGGCCACTTCCAACATCTGCACCGCCCAGGTGCTGCTGGCGGTGATGGCCTCGATGTATGCGGTCTACCACGGCCCCGTCGGGCTCGCCCGCATCGCGCGCCGCGTCCACCGCCTCGCGGTGATCCTGACCGTCGCGCTGCGCCGGGCCGGAGTGAAGGTGGGCGGCGATTTCTTCGACACGCTGCACATCACCGGTGTCGATGCCGCTGCTGTCCACGCCAAGGCCCACGCTGCCGGCGTGAACCTGCGCGAACTGGACGCCAGCAGCCTCGGCATCAGCCTGGACGAGACCACCACCCGCGCCGACGTCGTCGCACTGGCGGGACTGTTCGGTGCCGAGGTGGACATCGATGCGCTCGATGCCGAAGTCCGCGATGCGCTGCCCCGCACGCTGCTGCGCCAGAGCACCTTCCTCACCCATCCGGTGTTCAACACCCACCACAGCGAGCACGAGCTGCTGCGCTACATGCGCGCGCTGGCCGACAAGGACCTGGCGATGGATCGCACGATGATCCCGCTCGGTTCGTGCACCATGAAGCTCAACGCCACCGCCGAGATGATCCCGATCACCTGGCCGGAGTTCGCCAACATCCACCCGCTGGCCCCGGCGACGCAGGCGCAGGGTTACAAGGAGCTGATCGACGGTCTGGAAGCGATGCTGGTCGAATGCACCGGCTACGATGCGGTGAGCCTGCAGCCGAACTCCGGCGCGCAGGGCGAGTACGCCGGCCTGCTGGCGATCCGTGCGTATCACCGCTCGCGCGGCCAAGCGCACCGCGACATCTGCCTGATCCCCGAATCCGCCCACGGCACCAACCCGGCCTCCGCGCACCTGTGTGGCATGAGCGTGGTGGTGACCAAGTGCGACGCCAACGGCAACGTCGATGTCGAGGACATCCGTCGCGCCGCCGAGAAGTATTCCGACCGCCTCGCCGCGCTGATGATCACCTACCCGTCCACCCACGGCGTGTTCGAGGAGGACATCGTGGCGATCTGCGACATCGTCCACGCGCACGGCGGCCAGGTGTACACCGACGGCGCCAACATGAACGCGCTGGTCGGCGTGGCCAAGCCCGGTCAGTGGGGCTCGGACGTGTCGCACCTGAACCTGCACAAGACCTTCTGCATCCCGCACGGCGGCGGCGGCCCGGGTGTCGGCCCGTGCGCGGTGAAGTCGCACCTCGAACCGTTCCTGCCCGGTACTTATGCCGACATCCCTGTCGGCGAAGATCAAGAAGCGGCCATCCATGGCCGCACTCATCACAACAGCCGCTCCGTAGGTATGGTTTCGGCGGCCAGCTTCGGCAGCGCCAGCATCCTGCCGATCTCGTGGATGTACATCACGCTGATGGGCCAGCAGGGCCTGCGCAAGGCGACCCAGGTGGCGCTGCTCAATGCCAACTACATCGCCAAGCGGCTGGAAGCGCACTACCCGACCCTGTACACCGGCCGCAACGGCCTGGTCGCGCACGAATGCATCCTGGACCTGCGCCCGCTCAAGGACGCCACCGGCATCGGCGCCGAGGACGTGGCCAAGCGGCTGATCGACTTCGGCTTCCACGCGCCGACGCTGAGCTTCCCGGTGTCCGGTACCCTGATGGTGGAACCGACCGAGAGCGAATCGCGCTACGAGCTGGACCGCTTCATCGACGCGATGATCCAGATCCGCGACGAGATCCGCGCGATCGAGGAAGGCAAGCTCGACCGCGAGGACAACCCGCTGAAGAACGCCCCGCACACCGCCACCATGGTCAGCGCCAGCGAGTGGACCCACGCCTATCCGCGCGAACTGGCCGCCTTCCCGCTGGCCAGCCTGAAGCTGCAGAAGTACTGGCCGCCGGTCGCCCGCGTCGACAACGTCTACGGCGACAAGAACATCATGTGCGCGTGCATCCCGGTCGATGCATACAAGGAAGAAGCCGAGGCTTGAGTCGCGCCCTTTCCGCTGGCATGCATGACAAGAGGCCCCGCATCGCGGGGCCTCTTGCTTCAGGTCGTGATGACACCCTGTTACTTGAGGTCGCCAATCAAAGCCGCCTCGACCTTCTTCGGATCCAGCATCACGATCATCGGATCGAACGTGGACTCGACGAAATCGTGGTGCAGACAAAAAGCCTTCGCGGACGCGTCGATGGCGTGGCACAGCAACGCGCGGGCACCGATCTCGCGTGATGCCCGCAACGCGCGCAGCACTGCATCTTGCAGCAGATCTGCGCCCAATCCTTGCCCATGCCATGCGCCATCTACCGCCAGTCGACCCAGCACGATGACCGGAATCGGGTCCGGCATATTCCGCCGCAATCTGCCTGGTGCCTGCGCCCGCTCGATGCTGCCAGCCGCCAGCGCGTAGTAACCGATGGCCCACTGGCCTTCGCAGGCGACGAAACACCGCGACCCGCGATCTTCCCCGTTGTCGCGCGCACGACGACGCAACCAGTCGGCGAGCTCCGGATGAGGTGAAGCGAAGTCGTCGACTTCGTGCTCCGGCTTCAGCGGGGCCGGTGCAAGAATCGCCACGCCTCAACGCGACCAGCGCGGCTGCCGCGCCATCAGTCGACGCAATGCATCAGGAGCAGGCAGCGGGGCATCAAGCACCTTCTCGAAGCGCTTCAACTGCGTGTCCGACAGGGCGAAGCGCGTACGGTCGGCCAACACAGCCTCGGCACGTTGCAGGATCGCGTCCAGCACGAATGCGGTGCGCGTGGTGCCGGTGGCCTCCGCCGCGCGCTCGATCAATACCTTCTGCGCCGGCGTGGCACGCAGGTTGATGGTCTTTTCGCGGATGGCAGTGGGTGTGCTCATGGCATGGCTCCGATGTGCGCACGTTGCATGTACATCATGACTGGCGATGCAAATCGGGCATGCAGCCTCACCGAGGAGGCCGACACCCACATCGCCGAGGCCAAAGCCAAGTTCGACGCTGCCGCTCAGAAGGCTGCTGAGGCGCTGGCCAACCAGGAACGCGAGGGTCGGCTGCTGAGCGATCGGGTGAATCTACCCACACGTTTCCACGAAGAGCCCAAGAAGAAAGCCCCGCAGCGCGGGGCTTTCCTGTCGTCAAACCGCAGCCATGGATCAGCCGCCGTTCTTCGCCAGCCAGGCATCGATCGCCGGCAGCCGCTCGTTGCGCACCATCATGCGGTAGTTGATGTTGGCGATCACCGTGTCGGCGGCACGGCGCGAGCCCTTGGCGATATGCGCGTCGGCGTAGGCCTTGATCTTGCCGATCATCGCCGGATCGTTCGAGCTGCCGCCCAGTGCCGGGTAGTAGCGGCTGCTCGAGGTCGAGTCGACCAGCTTGTCCACCTGGGCGCGATGCGCCAGCGCGAAGTCGAACGCCATGTCCGGATGCTGGTACGCGGCGATACCGATCATGCGGGCACTGTTGGTGGCGCCCGGTTCGTCGGTGAGCGCCATGTCCAACGCGCGCTGGGCCAGTGCATCGTCCTCGGCAACGGCCAGCAGCGAGTACAACTGATCCTTGATCAGCGGCGTCTTCTCGGCTTTCGCCGCCGCATGCAGCTTGTCCCAGGTAGCCGCATCGGCATGGCGTGCCACCACCGCAAGAATGGTCTTGCGCAAGGCGGCCGGCATCGCCTTCGGATCGCTGTCCCCTGCTGCGTAGCGGCGCTGTGCCTCGCTGATCACGGCAGTGTCGCCCAGGTCGGCCAGCACGCCGATCAGCTGCGTGCGCAGGATCGCGGTCGGATCACTCTCGCCCGCCTTGGCCTCCCAGCCGATGCGTGCGAACACCGGCTGCAGCTGCTTCAACGCAAACGCGTCAAAGCGTGCCTGCCGCGCCTTGTCGCCGCGGTAGTACTCATGCAGGCCGGAGAAGCTGCCGGCGATGTCGCCCCAGATCTGCGGGTCGGCGTTGGCCGGCGTGGCCTGGGCCAGATCGAGGTAGCTCGACGCCGGCTCCAGCCCGGCCATGCCCAGCGCCCACGTATCGCCCATCAGGCCCATCTGGTCGATCGGCGCCAGCTTGGCGAAGTCGCCCTTGATCGCCGCGAACTGCGCCGGCGAGTACAGCGTGCGGTAGTAGCCGCTCTGCCCGGCATTGACCAGCACCGGGCCGCAGCCGGGCACCGACAGCGTGGCCGAGGCGTCCACCACGGTACGTGCCGGCTCACCGCCGATGCTCTGCGCGATCACCGGCACATGCCACTTCAGCGGCGTCTTGTTCGGGCGGTCCTTGGTGAACTCGCCCTGGGTCAGCTTCAGCGTGGTCTTGCCGCCGCTGCATGCGGACGCGCCCACGCGGATCAGCGGAATGCCCGGCTGCAGCGTGAAGTCATGCGCGATCCGGGTGATCGGTTTGCCCGCGGCGGCCTGCACTTCGCGCCACAGATCGTCGGAGGTGGTGTTGCTGTACGCGTGCGCCTTGATGTAACGGCGCACACCTTCGCGCCAGGTATCCGGGCCGACATAAGCCTCCAGCATGCGGATCACCGCCTCGCCCTTGGCATAGGTGATCGCGTCGAACGCCTGGCTGGCCTGCTCCACCGTCTCCACGTGCTGCACCACCGGATGCGTGGTAGCCACCGCATCGCGCGACATCGCGCCTTCACGCGCGCCCACCGCGTCGAGATCGGTATGCCACTCCGGGTGCAGCTTCTCGGTGGTGCGCGCGGCCATCCACGAGGCAAAGCCCTCGTTGAGCCACAGGTCGTCCCACCAGCGCATCGTCACCAGATCGCCGAACCACTGGTGCGCCATCTCGTGCGCGGCGGTGTTGAACACCTGCTGCTTGTCCGACTGGGTCGAGATCGCGGGATTCAGCAGCAGCGCGTATTCGAACGTATAGATCGCGCCCCAGTTCTCCATCGCCGAGAAAAACTGGCTGCTGCCCGGCGAGGCGATGTTGTCCAGCTTCGGCAGCGGGTACGGCACGCCGAAGTAGTCGTTGTATTCGTGCAGCACGTCGCTGCCGGATTTCAGCGTGAAGCCGGCCTGCGAGGTCAGCCCCTTCTGCGTGATCACGCCGATCTCGGTACCGTCGGACATCGCGGTGGCGCGGTCGAACTCGCCCAGCCCGAAGAACAGCAGGTAGGTCGACATCTTCGGCGACGGCTGGAACACCACGCGGGTCATGCCGTTGCCCAGATCGGTCTTCGACGCGGCCGGCATGTTGCTCACCGCCATCTCGTCGCTCGGCACGGTCGCGGCCAGATTGAAGGTGGCCTTGTACGCCGGCTCGTCCCACGACGGGATGAAGCGGCGCGCGTCGGAATTCTCGAACTGCGTATACAGCGCGCGCTTCTTGCCGGCCTTGGTGTCGTAGTCGATCGCGAACAGGCCGTTGGCCTGGGTGCCGATCTTGCCGGTGTAGCGCATCGTCAGCGTGTAGTTGCCGACGGGGATCGGCCCCGCGAACGTGAACGTCGCCGTCTGCGCGGCGGCATTCACCGTCACCTTCGGCGGCGCGAGGGCGGTGACCCGCAGCCGGGTCGGCTTCAGGCTCACCGACGAGAACGCCATGTCGATCGCGTTGAGCGTGATGCTGCTGGTCGGCTGCAGCACATCGACCGTCACCGTCACCGTGCCGTCGAAACTCAGCTTGTCCGCGTGCGGCACCACCGCCACGTCGTAGTGGCTGGGCCGCACGCTGCGCGGCAGCTGGGTGGTGGCAAGCTCGGCATGAGCCGCGACGACCGGCGTCGCCGCCACGCCCGTCATCGAAACGCCGGCGAGCGCCAGGGCAATCGCCGAAACCAGATAACTACTACGCATGACATTCCCTTCATTGAGTGATGGTGGTGCAGCGGGCCATCTGGCACGCCATTGTCGGATACACGGAAAACCCGCAGGACGGATGAAGCCCGTCGACTGGCCACAGCTGCCCTGCCCGCCACGATAGTGACGCCCGCCCGCGCATCCGGACACGGCCGGAAGTCATGGCGGGCGCAAGCGCAGCGCGAAAACCATGCCATGACAACCACTCACCTGCATTTACCTCCCCACCCTCTCCACGGCAAAGCCGGGGGAGAGGGTGGGGAGAAGGGGGCCCTTGATCTCGCGCGATGCCATCGCCGGCCTCGCGTCGCCGCTATGCCTCGGCCTCCGGCTCAGGCTTCATCTTCTCCAACACCTCTTCCAGTTCGGCAACCGTCTTTTCCAGCGCCTCGTGCAGTTGCCCCTGCCGATCCATCAGGTCGGCAATCTTGTCCGCCAGCTTCAGCTTCGACAACTCACCGTCGAACAACAGCCACTCCGCCGTCAGCGTTTCCACGTTGTGCTTCGAGTGGTGCCGCATCTCCTTGAGCTGCGCCACCGTATCGCCGATACGGTCGGCGGGGGTCTTGGCGTGTTCGTCGGACATGGGTGGTTCCTCAGGGCGAATGTGTGCTGTCGAGGCTGCATGCGAAACACGAGTACGTTCGGCATCTTGTCCCGAGCCACTCGCTTGGATCGTAGGGCAGCCGACGCGAAGTGGAGGTCAACGTCCCGACGGCCCGCCTCGCTGCTCAATACACAGCGTCGTGATCACCCACGTTGATCGGCACGATCTGCTGATCGCGTATCACCAGTTCCAGCGTGATGCGATACGACAGATTGATCGAGACCGAATGCAGCCCGCTGAGCTTGCCGGCCAGCGCATGCAGCCGCAGCGACGGATGATGCGGGTTGGCCTGCAACAGCAGCAATGTTTTGCGGTACTGCTCGCGCACCTGCGGATGGCGCTTGAGGAAGCGTGCCGCGCGGCGGTTGTACTGGTCAGTGAAGACCAGCACATAGCTCACGACAGCTTGGCCAGGCGCTTCATGTGCGCGTCGACCGACTCCTTCACGAAGCGGCCGGCGGCGATATCCGCCTGGCTTTCGGCCAGCGCGGCGGTCAGCTCGCACTCGCGCAGATAGTGATAGTGCTCGATATCCATCACCACAAAGCGATCCTTGCCGCGCACCGACACCATCGCCTCGGGCGCATCAGCCAGCGCCTCGACGATGGCCGAGACGCCCTGGGTCTTCAATTCGTTGGCACTGATCGAACTCATGATGGGATTCCGGCAAGGGTTTGCGTGCGTCAAAGAGTACCATTAATCGTGCTATTAAGAGTGTCATCCAGGACTCTCTGGATGAACGACACACGCAGGCGATGCCTCAGCAAAGAGGCCCCGCCAAGCGGGGCCTCCTGTTTTCACACCTGGCACCGTTAGTGCCAGCCCGGCATCACGCCGTCGGCGGCCCGCTCGGAGCAGGATCGCTCGGCGGCGCAGGCGTGCGCGGCCCGCGGGAGAAACGGGCGGCCAGCGCCTTGCGCGCTTCGTCCAGTCCCTGCCCCTTGCCGGCAAACTTGAACACCGCGTAGCCCTCCAGCGCGTTGGTCATCAGGTCGCTGCCGATCGCCATTTCGGTATCGATGCCGCGCTGATGCAGCTTGCCCATGCGCAGCAGGCGTGGGCGCAACGCATCCAGCGTGGCCAGATCGCGCTGATAACCGGCCAGATCGAAATTGCCCGGCAGCACACCGGGGTTGTCGCCGAAGACGTGACCGGCCTGGCGGCAGAACGCCTCGGACTTGTCGCCCATCTTGGTCAGCTCGTGCCGCTGCTCCGGCGTCAGCGCGATCAGCGAAGCCAGGCCCGTTTCCAGCGCCGTGAGGGCGCTGTCGATGGCAGCAAGCGTGTCGGTGGTGAGGTCGATATCGACCAGATTCTTGCTCATGTCCACTCCTTAGATGTGATGTCAGGAACGCCGACCCGCTTGGCCGGCGCCGCAGCGTAACCCGCCCACCATCCCCCGCCCACTCCTCGCGTGCAGGTCGAAAAAGCGCTGCGGCGTAGGCGTGGAGCGCGTTTGCGGACGCGTGAATGCTGGCGGTCGGCGCGACTGTCCCTGATCGGAACGCTGGAGAGGGTCGTTCCACCCAAAAAGAGCCGATCGCCGATCAAAAAGACCCACGCTTGGCCGGAAAAGACCCAAGCGCCGATGGCAGAGAGTCAAGCGAGGGACTGGGGAGTCCCAAGCGCCAGCGAAAAAGAGCCACGTTCCGACGGAAAAGAGCCAAGCGTGGCTCTCCTGGGTGCCAAGCGTGGGTCTTTTAGTGCCGTGCGTGACACTAAAAGAGTGGCGGTTGGGTCTCTGGGAGTGGAGCGTGGGACTCGGGGGAGCCACGCTTGGGTCTTTCTGCCTGGTGGCCCGAATCAGAAGAAGCGCGGCCTGAATCGTCGAAGGGCGCTGCACGCATGACCACGCAGCAACTCAAGGTTGTGCCGCGCCACTCTGCGCCTTTGCTCGCAATGCCTCGTACAACTGCGCCGGCCCCAACAGAATGTCTTTCAATCCATCGCGTACGCGATCCGAACCGAGTGCCTGAGTGCTCATGGTGGTGTGCGCTTCCAGCGCATCCATGATCGCGTGCATCAGTGCATCTTTCAGGTCGGGAGAGTTGGCGAACTGTTCCTTGCTGTTGCTGCCGGCTTGCTGCATCAGGGTTTCGTTTTCCAGCAGCTTGCCCTTGAGCACGCCGTTGACGTAGACCAGCTGGTCGTCTTCGGTGAGCTGGCCCTCGAACAGCCCATTGACCTTCTGGATGATCTCGGCCAGATACGCCTGCTGTTTTTCCTGCACCGAGCCGCTGCCGACCGCATCCATCGGCGGCAGCCTGTAGCTGCCGTCACCGTTGAGGCCGAGCGGCTGGCGACCGGCGTTGCGCAAGGTGTGGTGCGTGAGAACTACCTTGGACAGATCCACCGTGTCGCGTTCGCGGCCGAACTCCAGCAGCGGGATCAGTCGTTTGTAGAAGATGAAGCGCTTCTCGATATCGGTGTTGCCGTAGTCGAACACCTGCGACAGAAAGGCATACAGTCGCACGTACGCACCCATGTCGTTCTTGAACAACGCCAGCGCATCAAGCACGTCCTTGTTCGACTCGGCCGCCTTGTCGTCGCCGGCGGCCAGCGCGGCGGCCCTTGCCTGCTGCGCTGCCTTGTAGCGCTTGAGCAGGCGGTCGGCCACCGGCGCAATCGCTGCGCTCAGCTGGGCCTGGGTACCGAGCGGGTCGGTCTCCACTTTCGCGACGCGCTCCACTTCGAAGTCGTCGTAGTGACCGCTGGCATCGAGCTTGGCACGCAGGTCGAAGACCAGATGCGGATCGGTGGTCGCTTCCAGTTCGGCGGTGTCGTAGTAGGTCTTGAACGCCTTGAGGATCTCGGCCGCCTCGTTGACGAAGTCGAGAATGTAGGTGGTGTCCTTGCCCGGGTGCGCACGATTCAGGCGCGACAGCGTCTGCACCGCCTGGATGCCGCCCAGCATCTTGTCCACGTACATGCCGCACAGCAGCGGCTGGTCGAAACCGGTCTGGAACTTGTTGGCGACCAGCAACAGGTGATAGTCGGGTCGGGCGAAGGCTTCGCGGATGTCACGACCCTTGAGGCCGGGATTGAGGTCGGCGCTGGTCTCGGTCACCGCCTGCGGATAGCTGTCCGGATCACTCACCTCGCCGGAGAACGCCACCAGCACGCCCAGCGGATAGTTCTGCCGGGCGATGTAGGCGCGGATCGCCTTCTGCCAGCGCACCGCCTCCTTGCGGCTGCCGACCACCACCATCGCCTTGGCCTGGCCATCCAGCAGCGGCTGCACGTTCCCGCGGTAGTGTTCCACCACGATCTGCACCTTGGAAGCGATGTTGTACGGATGCAGGCGAACCCACTGCATGATCCCATTCATCGCCGCACTGCGCTCCACCTGCGCCTCGTCGTACTCCTTGCCGTCATGGGCCAGCTTGAAGGCAAGCTTGTACGGCGTGTAGTTCTTCAGCACGTCGAGGATGAAACCCTCCTCGATCGCCTGGCGCATCGAGTACACGTGGAACGGCTGCGGCAGGCCATCCGCTCCCGGCCGACCGAAAAGCTCCAGCGTCTTCTGCTTCGGCGTAGCCGTGAACGCCACATAGGTGAGGCCCTTGCTACCACCGGCCCGCGCCGCCATGCCGGCAGCCAGCAACGTCTCAGTGTCGATCTCGCCGCCGTCCTGCAGTTCGGCAAGCTCTTCCGCGCTCAACAGCTGCTTGAGCTTGGCCGCCGCTTCGCCGGTCTGCGAACTGTGTGCTTCATCGGCGATCACCGCGAAGCACTTGCCCTCGGTGGCGGCCAGCTCCTGCACCGCCTGCAGCGCAAACGGAAACGTCTGGATGGTGCAGACGATGATCTTCTTGCCGTCCTTCAGCGCCTGGCCCAGCTGCGCGCTCTTGCTGCCGTGCTCGCTGGTGATGGTTTCCACCACGCCGGTGGTGCGCTCGAAGTCAAAGATCGCCTCCTGCAGCTGCGCATCCAGCACGTTGCGGTCGGACACCACCAGCACGCTGTCGAACAGCTTGCTGTTCTGCGCGTCATGCAGGTCGGCCAGGAAGTGCGCGCTCCAGGCAATGGAATTGGTCTTGCCCGAACCGGCCGAATGCTGGATCAGATAGCGCTGACCCGCACCCTGCGCCAGCACATCGGCCAGCAGCTTCCGGGTGGCGTCGAGCTGGTGGTAGCGCGGAAAGATCACGCCGGTGAGCTGCTTCTTGTCGTCGCGCTTGCCGATCAGGTAGCGGCCCAGGATTTCCAGCCAGCTGTCGCGCGCCCACACCTCTTCCCACAGGTAGGCGGTGGCAAAACCGTCCGGGTTGGGCGTATTGCCCGCCGCGCCATGATTGCCACGATTGAACGGCAGGAAGCGCGTGGCCGGCCCGGCCAGCCGCGTGGTCATCATCACCTCGGCCTGGCTCACCGCGAAATGCACCAGCGCGCCACCGGGGAAGGACAGCAGCGGTTCGATCTGCCCGCCCTTCGGCTGCGGGTGCCGGTCGAAGCGATACTGATCCACCGCGTCATGCACGCTCTGGGTGAAGTCGGACTTCAGCTCCACCGTCGCCACCGCAATGCCGTTGACGAACAGCACCAGGTCCAGCGCATCCTTCGCGTTGTTCGGCGAATGCCGCACCTGCCGCACCACCCGCAGCCGGTTGGCTGCGTAGTGCTGCTGGATCACCGGGTTGATCGCCAGCGCCGGCTTGAACTGCACCAGCGACAACGGCTCCTTCAACCCCAGCATCTCCACGCCCCGGCGCAGCACCTCCAGCGTGCCGCGCTCGTTGAGGTTCTTGCGCACGCGCTCGGCGATGCGCTCAGCCGCCGCCGGGCCGTGCGTCCTGGCCAGGCGCTGCCAGCTGTCCGGCTGGGTCGCCTCGATCCAGGCCAGCAGGTCGGGCAGATACAGGCCGTGGGTGCGGTCGTAATGCTCGCTGTCGCCGTCGGCGTGGAGCCAGCCGTGCGCGGCGAGGTGGTCGCAGATCGCCTGCTCGAAATGGATTTCCCTGTGCAGGTTCATGCACCCCCCAGCAGATTGGAATGCTGTTCGCGCAACCATCGTTCGGTATGCGCCAGCAGTTTGCCGGCCTCGTCCAGGCACGAGGCCAGCGTGGCATCGGAAATCGGATCGCCCTCGTAGTCGCTGAGGTTGCGTTGCTTGCGCAGAGCATCCAGCACGATCACCGTCTGCACCGGCACGCCCATGGTCAGGCACTGGATCGCGGTCTGGTGGTGTCCAGGCTGGCTGGTCGCCGTGCGGTACCCGCTGGCCCACAGGCCAAGCATCGCGCACTGCATCAGGCATTTGTAGGCGGCATCGAAGCGGTTGTCGGGGCTGATCGCCGAGACCCCGGCGTCGGTCAGGTTGCGCCGCGCGGCCTCCAGCAGCTTGCGCACCGCGGTGCCATCAGGCGCGTGAGCCAACAGGCGCTTGATCGCCAGCAAGTTCTGCAAGGTCATCCTTGTCTCCCTTCAGGAACACGTTGGGGTTTTCCAGCAACTGGCGCACGAACGCCTCGCCGGCCCGTGCACGCCGGCGAAACTCCGCGGGCGTGTACAGCACCGGATTGATCTCCCGCTGCAGCGCCTGCTGCACCGGATACAGCGCCTGCACCAGCTCGGCAAAACCGACCTCGCCCAGCACCAGCAGATCGATATCACTGCCGGCCGACTGCGTGCCGCGGGCCATCGAGCCGAACACCAGCGCCACCTGAATCATCGCGCCCAACGGCGCCAGCGCCGCGCGCATGGCCGGCACCATGCCGTGCGTCTTGCGGAACATGGCCGCCAGCTCGGGAAACAACGGGCATTGAGCGTTGGCCTGGTAGCGCACCTGATTGCCCTGCTCCCGGCGCAGCAGCAAGCCCGTTTCGGTCAGCTTGTCCAGCTCGCGTCCCAGCGTGCCCGCGTGACTGCCGGTCAGGCGGGCCAGCTCGCGCTGATGAAAACTTTCCTCCGGATTGAGCAACAGCTGAGCCAGCACCCGTTGCCGGGTGGCGGGGAAAAGCAGATCCATCAAGGCGGAGGTGTTGCTCATAAGGCAACAAATGTTGCTCTTTTGGCAACACGCGTGCAAGAGGCATCGGCCATGTCGAGTATTTGCCGCCGGGGACGCAGGTATCCATGCGAAACGCTGCGTTGAATATGGGGCAGCTAGGCAGCCTGTATGTAACGCTCGCCATCACAAGCGAAGCGGCCGACGGCTCCGTGCCGGGGCTGGATATTCGCTATTCGCGAATGGTGAATAGCGCGGTATTCGAAATGATCTGGCCAGGGCTAGGCGGGATCTCTTTGAGCATGAAGGCGCGACAACCGGTCGAGTGCCGGATATAACGACCGGCGCGATGGACGTGCATGACTTTATTCAACGCCGCGCTCCCTGGTTAAAGGGAGCGTTGAACATCGAGGCTGCTTCAACCCGGCGCGCCGATAGGCAACGGCCCAAGAACGAAGCGCGCCCTTTCAACGCGAAGCATCTGATAGGGCGTCATGAAGCGAACGCCCAGTCCCACGCAGGCATTGGGGATCTTGATCTTCTTCGACGAGTTGGCAGGCAACTCATGCGTGACCACCGTGTGCTGATGCGCGGCGGCAAACGCCACGAGCCAGTAGTCGGCCACCTGCAAGAACGTATTGACTGCCGCTGGCGCGTAATCCTGACCGGTTGCCCAGGCGCTGACCTTCGGCGCCGCAGCCAGCACGGCGGTATCCAGTGGCAAGAAGAAGCCATTGCCTTGGGCCTCTACCCACTCGGCCAACTCATCCTGACCAGCCTGCAGTTCATCGCCAACCGGCTGGATGCTGAAAACCTTGCCTTGCGCATTCGTCAGATCCAGCCACTCCCAGAACGCGGGACAGAAATCGAACCCGTACTGAAGGTTCTTGGCCTGGATGAACACATTGGCGTCAAGCAGGTAGGCCATCAGGCCGGGAATCCCAGCGAGCGGCCCAGTTCATTGAACGTCGACGTCTTGGCGATACCCAGCATGTGGAAGGCATCGCGAAAAAGCGTCCGCCCCTCCAGCGTGCTTTCGACCAGCGCGCGCGCAAAGCGTTTGCTGACACGCGCCGCCGTCGTGCGGTAGAAGTCGCCACCTCCCGTGCCTCGCGCTTCGAACTCTCGCAGCCGTGCCAATTCCTCACGATAAGCCGAAAAGAAGGTGTTGTGGTCGATACGACCGGCATCGAGCAGACGGCGCAGAATCACCAAGGAGCTGACCTTGAAATGACGGGCCAACCGCTTGAGCGTGTCGGCGATGGATTCATCGACCATAAGCTCGGCAAGGAAAGACGCCATCGGCACCAGTAGCTCAGCTGCCACCTTGTTGCACCAGATCTCGGTGGCGTTGTCCGACACAACGTCCGCGCTGACATCCGACAAGGCGGTCTGGCCCAACCAAAGGTGGGCCAGCTCATGGGCCAGCGTAAACATCTGTGCCGCCTTGCTGTCGGCGCCATTGATGAACGCCAGCGGCGCATATTCGTCAGACAAGGCAAAGCCCCGGAATTCTTGCGGGTCCAGATGACGCGTGTTGTTGTTCAGCACCACACCGCTGACCATCACCATGACGCCGGCCTGGTCAGCCTGCTCGATAAAGGTGCGCAAGGCCTCGGTCCACGTCGGGCATGCGCGGCGCGCCTCGACACTGAAACCAAGCACTTGCCGCAACTGTGCTGCAGCCTCAACCGGGGAGGTCGCCCTCGTCAGGCTGCCTACAAACGGCAGCGGGCTCTGGCCCGTCACCCGCGCATGATCGCGGTACCAGTCCTGGCGTTGCTGGCAGGCGTAGACCATGTCCAGAAGATTGGGACTTGGGCGCGCGATGGCGCGGTTGGCTACCGTGCGGAAATCCGGAATCGGCAGCACTTCAACCGGTGGCTCCGGCAGAAAAAAGTAGCCCACCGGTGCGTGGGTGGCACGCGCGTAATCTTCAAGTTGCCGCACGGTCGGCTGCACTTCGCCCGCTTCCCACGCTTCCAGCCGCTTGAACCTCGCCGCCAGCGCAAGGCTGTCCAGCCCAGCGCGCTCACGCGCCCAGCGGAACATCTCGGGATGGATGGCGACGCGGGTCATGCAGGCATCTTAGCGAAGTTGCGCACATCGATCTTGCCGGTGACGGCGGCGGAGATCAGGGCGCTGCGGCGCTCTTTCAGCAGATCGATGGCTGAACCGGCATCGGCAGCAAATTGGTCGATGGCGCTGAGGCGGCCTAGCAGTGACTCGACGATCTGGTGCTGCTCATCTTCCGGCGGCACCGGGAGTTCCATCGAACCCCATGCATCCATGCGTAGCGCCTTGGTGCCATGCCCAGCTTCATCAAGCCTTTGCAGTGATTCGGCAGCGGTTCCCCGGAGGAGCCATGCGAGGTAGCTCGCAGCGAGTCCGTCATTCGGCATGAGCGCTTTGAGATCCTGATTGATTGCCATGGGGCTCAGCGTCTCCGCGACGGGGAAGATCCGCGCCAGGATCATCCCTCGCACCACAGCAAGCACGACGCCCGCAGGAAAAAGTGTGGCCGCTCCCGAATCCACGGCGAACCGGGTCAGGTGATCGGAAGTGTCAGCTAGATATTCCGATTTCAGATCTTTGGCCGACGCCCACGGCACCGACCCATCCCAGTAGTCAAGGTTCTCCTTGCTCGGAGTGCCACCGCTCTTGAACGACACCAGGTATTTCAGCGGCATCACACGCCAATGTGCCGGCACTTCGCCCAGCCAAGGAATGCCGGAGTCCTTCATGGGAGCATTGGGATTGAGGCCGCGGGTGACGGCGTGGGAGATGGTGGCCTGGCGCTTTTCGGCCAGCAGGGTCAGCAGCTTTTCCTGCTCGGCAATCAGCGCATCGATCTTGCCGGTCTCGCGGTCGAGGAAGGCGGCGATGGCGGATTGCTCTTCTGCATCGGGAAGAACGAGAGGCAGATTCGCAAGGAAATCCCAACTCGCACGAGGCATTTTCGAGCCAAACGTGGACCCATCTACTACACCGATAAACTCTCGACTAAGAAGCTGGTACTGCGCGAAACGCGGCACTACGCCAGTTGCGGGGCGAAGTACGTGAAAGTCACCGACGGCCTCGCCCGACGATTCTGCTAGCAAAACTTTTGCGAGGTAGGGTCGTAGCTTTCCGAAGAGCACATCGCCCTCTTCAAAAGCCGTACCTTCACCTTGAAACTCGGTATCAGTAGCTAGGAACCGACCGGACCAACTTTCAATATTTTCCAGCGCAACGGGATTCGTTCGCCTAGCCGTCTTGTCAGTAAGCAGGCGCAAACCGAACTTCAAACGATTGATCTTCCAGTGCGTTGGCACCTCGCCCAGCCAAGCCACCCCGCTGTCCTTGTACTCCGCGTACTTCGGCAAGCTCACGACGCATACCTCCAAGAGCAAAGGCGCTGGATGACCGGCTTTCGCCGTTTTGGAGCACTTCCAGCTTTCGCTGGAATGACGGTGAGGGAGGCTTTGGCGCGGAGGCTTTCGGGATAGCTTTTCTGCGAGTTCATTCCGCCAACTCCCCCAGCATCGCCATGATCCGCGCCGATACTCCTTTCAACTCCTCGTCGATCTCGTGCAGATCGCGCGGCGGCTCGAACACGTAGAAGTGGCGGTTGAACGGGATCTCGTAGCCGACCTTGCTCTTCGCTTCGTCGATCCACGCGTCGGGCGCGTGCGGCAGCACTTCGCGCTTGAAGTAGGCCTTGATGTCCTCACTCAAGGGCACGTTCTCCGTGTCGCGCAATGAACTGTCCGGCTGCGGCTTGCCCTTGAGCTTGCCCTTCTGGCCCAGCACCAGCTTGCCCTGCTCGTCGCGCAAGGGGCGTTCGACGGTGATCGTGATGTAGCCGAAGTCCTGGTTCTTGAAGATGCGCGCGATGGGCGCGACTTTCACCTTGCCACCGGCGGGCGGTTCGGGAGCGAATTCGGCGGCGGCGATCACCTGGCGGCCGGTTTCCTTGCCAGCGGCATCGAACACGGTGGCCAGTTCGGCTTCGGCGAAGTCGCCGAACAGGCGGGTGACGGTGGCGATGTGCTCGTCGCTCATCTCCTTGCGCTTGCTGCCGAGGCTCTTGCGCATCTTCTGCCAGAAGCTGCCGGCATCGATCAGTTGCACGTAGCCCTTGCGGTCGTCGGGCTTCTTGTTGGAGATGATCCACACATAGGTGGCGATGCCGGTGTTGTAGAACATGTCGGTGGGCAGGCCGATGATGGCTTCCACCAGATCGTTCTCCAGTACGTAGCGACGGATTTCGCTCTCGCCGCTGCCGGCGCCGCCGGTGAACAGCGGCGAGCCGTTGAGCACGATGCCGAAGCGGCTGCCGCCGTCTTTGGCCGGGCGCATCTTGGCCAGCAGGTGCAGCAGGAACAGCATGGAGCCGTCGGACACGCGCGGCAGGCCGGGGCCGAAGCGGCCGTCGAAGCCTTTCTCCTCGTGCTCCTTGCGCACGGCCTTCTCGACCTTCTTCCACTCCACGCCGAACGGCGGGTTGGACAGCATGTAGTCGAATTTCTGGCCGCCGTGGCCGTCCTCGCTGAGCGTGTTGCCGGCGACGATG
>CAVPQF010000019.1:0-4305 GCA_963707225.1 uncultured Gammaproteobacteria bacterium | reverse complement strand
ATCTGCGGCGTCATCGTGAGCGCCGGCGACAGCACACGCAGGCCGGCAGTCATCCGCCCCGGCGGGTGCGACCGGTGGTCCAGCACCAGCGACCAGTAGGCGAAGCCGCTGATCAACATGCTCCAGTTCATGAAGCGGTAGATGCGCCAGTCCAGCATCGCCAGCGTCTGCATGGACGGGATCAGCCAGATCAGGATGAAGGCGATGAACAGCAGCGTCGCCACGGTGGGATTCAGCAGCACTCCGGCGGTCAGCCGCCACGGCCATGAACGCTGCAGCGGCCGCAGCAGGCGTACCCGCCAGGCCAGCGCCAGGCCGGCGCGCAACACCGTGGCCGGATACGCGGTGACGATCAGCAGCGGCGCCAGGTGATGCAGCAGCAACTGCTGGACGCGATGCATGAAGAATTCATGCTCGGCGTAGTAATCCAGGTACGTGTGCAGCGACAGGTAGATGATCGCCATGCCGCACCAGAACGCCAGCTTGCGGCCGAAACTGACCGGCAGCCGGCGACTGCCGCGCAGGTACAGCACGCTGGCCGTCACGAAGCACGCGAGCAAGACCCACGAGAACTCCCACGGCACGATCCATTTGAGCAAGGTTGCAGTCACTGCACCGGCACTTCAGTCCGCGCCGGCAACGGCCGGCAACTTTCCAGCATAATGCCGCGCGCCGGCAGAGTCAGCCGCAGCGGCGGCGCGGGCTTGTGACAGATTGCCGCGCTCAACGCCGCTGGCGGCTGTAGCGGGTGCGTCGCCAGCCGTACAGCAGGCCGAGCAACACCACCAGCGCCGGCACCAGCACGATGTTGATGAACTTCAGGCGCAGGCCGAGCGCGTCGATCTCTGCGTTGAGCTGGTGCTGCACATCGCGCAGTTCCTTGTTGATCGCCAGCTGGCGCTGGCGGAACTGCTCGATCTCGCGGCGCTGCTCGGCGGTGGCCGTGCTGGCGTGGCCACCCTTGGCCGGCTGCAGCTCGTCCAGCCGGCGCCGGGTGTCGGCGAGCTCCTGTTCCAGCTCCTGTTCCTTCTGCAGGAATTTCTGGTCGGCCACGTTGCGCAGGGCCTGCACCCGGGTGAACGGCCGCTGCGAGGTGGAGCGGCCACGGATCGACAGCAGCGCCGAGGAACCGCTGAGGTTGTCCACCAGGTTGGTGACGAAATCCCCGTTGTTGGCGAAGACCCGCATCATGGTCTGGCCGAGGATGGTCTGCGGCTCCACCCACAGCCGGTCGCTGAGCAGGTCGGTGTCGGCGACCAGGATCACCTCGGCATTCGGCGCCGACCTGGCCCGATGGCCCGCGCCGCCGGCGCGCTCGGGGAACGCGCTCTCGAAGGTGCCGCGCAGGCGCGCCGCCAGCACGTAATGCGCATTGTCCGGCTTGTAATCCTGCAGCAGGGACGTAGGGTCGCTGCTCGCATCCAGTACCCGCTGGGTCGCCACCACCTCGGCCTCGGCACTGCTCTGCAGCAGCGGCACCAGCCGCGTGTGCGCGTCCGCGGCGAGGTCGAAGTAGCCCGCAGTGGACACGTTGATGCGTTGCAGACTCGCGGTGACCACGTCGTTGCGGTTCAGTTCCTGCGCGCCGAGGTCGAGCATCGCCGGATGGTTGAAGCTGCTGCCGGCCAGCTCGATCTGCAGCGCGCGCGCACGGTCCAGCACCACCTTGTGCGGGTCGTAACTCACTCCCCAGGCCTTGAACAGCCGCGGCAGGCCCGATCCGTGATCGGGGAAGGTGATGCTGTCGGGTCCATACGGCGAAGTGTCGAGTTCCGCGTCGGGGTCGACGAACACCACCAGGTGGCCGCCGTGCAGCACGTACTGGTCGATCGCGTACTGCGCGTCGGGCGGCAACTGCTTGGGATGGATCAGCAGCAGCACCCGGATGCTGTCGTCGACTTTCCGCAGCGTCGATGAGTCCAGCGTCTCCACGTCGAACAGCTGGCCGAGCTGCTGCAGCATGGTCCAAGGCTGCTCGCTGAGCATCGGGTTGCCTTCGACCGGCAGCGAGCTGATCACCCCGATCGGCGGCTTGCTGGCCTGGTTCAACTCGTACAGCAGCTTGGCGATGTCGTATTCCAGGAAGGCCTCGCGGGCCGGGTCGAAGAACGCGATCGCCAGCGTCTTTTCCGGCACGCGGTCGTCCGTGCCTTCGCTCTCGAGGCCGCCGGACATGGCGCTGCCGGCCAGGCCGAAGAACACCCGCTCGCCGTTGCTGCCGCCGTTGGCCGCAGTCAGGCCGTTGCCTTCGGCGCTGGCCTCGTCGTCGGAATACGGCACGGGGTCGATGATCTGCAGGCGGATATGGCCGTGCGAGCGCGCCACCATTTCCTGCAACATCTCGCGCACGCGCTGTTCGTAGCTGCGCAGCTGCGGCAGGTCGCGGGTGGCGTGTTCGGAGAAATACAGGGTCAGCCGCAGCGGCCGCTGCAGCGTATCGACGATGTGCAGCGTGCCCGGCGTCAGCGTGTACAGCTTGTCGGTGGTGAGGTCGACCCGTGCGGCATGCAACCAGCGGCTGCTGGCCACGATCAGCGGCACAAACAGCAGTACCAGCAGCACCAGCGCGCCATACAGCACGCCGCGCCGGGTCAGTTGCAGCGGCGTGGTGAACAGGCGATGCAGGCGCGAGCGGGGCATGGCGTCAACGCGTCCGTTTCAGGTCGAGCAACAGCACGCCGGCGACCAGCCAGCCGATCGTGCTGAGCAGGAAATACATCAGGTCGCGCAGGTCCAGCACGCCGCGCGCGATCGCCTCGAAGTGCCGCAGCATGGACAAGTGCGCCACCGCGTTGATCAGCCTGCGCGGCAAGGCGCCCGAGAAGAAATCCAGCACCTGCGGCTGGCCGGCCAGGATCAGCAGCACGCACACCAGCGCGGTGAGGATGAACGCCACCACCTGGCTGCGGGTCAGCGCGGACAGGCAGGCGCCGATGGCGATGAAGCTGCCGGCCATCAGCCAGCTGCCCAGGTAGCCGGCCAGGATCACCCCGTTGTCCGGCGAGCCCAGGTAGTTGACGGTGATCCAGATCGGGAACGTCAGCGCCAGTGCCAACCCGATGAACAGCCACGCGGCGAGGAACTTGCCGAGCATCGCCTGCCACAGCGTCAGCGGCAGGGTCAGCAGCAGTTCCAGCGTGCCGCCCTTGGCCTCCTCCGCCCACATGCGCATGGTGATCGCCGGCACCAGGATCAGGTACAGCCACGGGTGCATCACGAAGAACGGCTGCAGGTCGGCCTGGCCGCGCTCGTAGAAGTCGCCGGCGTAGAAGGTGAGGATGCCGGCCAGCACCAGGAAGATCACCAGGAACACGTACGCCACCGGCGTCACGAAATAGCTGCGCAGCTCACGCCGCAGCACCGCGTTGAGCGGACTCATGCACGCTCTCCGGCCAGGTCGCCTTCGACGCCGGTGGTGATCTGGCGGAAGACCTCGTCCAGCCGGCCGCGCTCGAGCTGGATCTCCGACACCTCCAGCCCCTGCTCGCGCAGCAGCGTCTCGACCGGCTCCAGTATCCGCGCGCCCGGCTTCGGAAACACCGTGATGCGGCCATCCAGCGGGTCGACCTCGATCGCCGCCACCTGCGGCAGGCGACCCAGCATCTCCTGCGACATGCCGCTGCCCGGCGCGCTGAACGACACCGCGCCGTGATAGCGCGAACGTGCCTCCAGCTCGACCGGCGTGGCATCGGCCAGCAGCTTGCCGCGCGCGATGATCACCACGCGGTTGCACAGCGCATGCACCTCTTCCAGCAGGTGGGTGGAGACCAGGATGGTGCGGTCGCGCGCCATCACGTCGATCAGCTGGCGCACCGCGTGTTTCTGGTTCGGGTCGAGGCCGTCGGTGGGTTCGTCCAGCATCAGCACCGGCGGGTCGTGCAGGATCGCCTGGGCCAGCCCGACACGCCGGCGCAGGCCCTTCGACAGCGTGTCGATGCACAGCCCCAGCACTTCCTCCAGCTGCAGCTGCTGCACCACTGCGTCGAAGTGCCGGTAGCCCGCCTCGCCCTTGAGCCCGCGCATGCGCACGATGAACTGCAGGAACTCGCGCACCGTCATCTCGCCATAGCTCGGCGCACCCTCGGGCAGGTAGCCGAGCGCGCGCCTGGCCTGCAGCGGTTCGCGGACGACGTCATGGCCGCATACCCGCGCGGTGCCCGACGTGGGCGCGAGGAACCCGGCGATCATGCGCATCGCGGTGGACTTGCCCGCGCCATTGGGACCGAGCAGGCCGAGCACCTGGCCGGGCTCGACACGAATGCTCAGCGCGTCCACTGCGGTCAGGTTGCCATAGCATCGGGTGAG
>CAVPQF010000018.1:0-7635 GCA_963707225.1 uncultured Gammaproteobacteria bacterium | reverse complement strand
CCCAGCGCAGTGCGCTGCCGTAGGCCTTGAGCGTGGTGGTCAACGCGTCGCTGCGGGTCTTGGTGGCGCAACCGGCCAGCAGCAGCACGGACAGCACGACAAGGAGGCTCAGGATGCGGCGCATGGTGGTTCCTCCCCAATGGATACCCGCCCATTCTGCCTCAAGCGGAAGCGGCTGACTCAGCCGCGGCGCTTGGCGACGAAACGCGCGCTCAGGGTGCAGGCGGGCTTGCCGTGTTCGCCGGGCACCACGCAGTCGATACTGATGCGCGCCTTGCCGCGCGCGGCGAGCGTGCTGAAGAAGGTGGCCCAGTCCGTGTCCATGGCCAGCCGCGCCTCGCTGTGGAAGTCCTGCCACAGCGGCGCCAGGTAGCGCACGCGGGATTCGGCCACGAACAGGTCGCAGTCCTGGCCACGCCGGCGCAGCGCCAGCTCCACCAGCGCCCAGCCGCTCAGGGTCATCAGGCTGACCAGGCTGCCGCCGAACGCGCAGCCCTTGTCGTTGACGTTCGGCGCCAGCGGCGCACGCAGGCTCAGGCTGTCGTCGTCGCAGCCGGACAGTTGCAGGTCCATCGCGTGCGCCAGCGGGATTTCGTCGCGGATGAACTGGATCAGCTGCTGCGCGTGCAGTGTGGCGCCGTCGGTCGTGCTCACGTGGTCGGGGGTTCGCGGGGAAGGGGAGACCTCCCAGTGTAGGGCCACCGTTACACTGGGGCCATGACAGTGGCCGGACGCGGTGCGCGGATGCAGCGACAACCTCCTCGGGACAAGCCGGGTTTGCACGGCCGGATCGTGGTGATCACCCGCCCGGCCGGCACCGCGTCGGCGTTGGCGCGCCGGGTGCGTGCGCTGGGTGGCGTGCCGTTGCTGCTGCCGGGCCTGGCCTTGCGTGGCGTGGCGGATGCCGTGGCCGCGCGTGCGGATCTGCGTGTGGCGCTGAGGTCCGAATTGATCGTCTTCACCAGCCCCGCCGCGGTGCGTTACGCCGCGGCGCTGTTGCCGCTGCATACGGCGGCGAGCGTGCTGGCGGTGGGCCAGGGCACGGCACGGTCGCTGCGCCGGCATGGCATCGCCGCGCCGCTGGCGCCGCGCCGGCAGGACAGCGAAGGCCTGCTCGAACATGCCGCGCTGCATGACCTGCGCGGTCGCCGGGTGGCGCTGATCGGCGCGCCCGGCGGACGCGGCCTGCTGCGCGAACAGCTCGCCGCACGCGCCGCGCGGCTGCACGAGCTGCACGTCTATCGACGGGTGCCGCCGCGGCTGGACCGCCGCCATGTCGATGCGCTGCTGCGCTTGCCGCCCTCGGCGCAGGTGCTGCTGTCCAGCGCCGAGGCGCTGCACAACCTGCAGCAGTTGCTGCCGGCGGCGGCGTGGACGCGGCTGTGCGCGGCGACCGCGGTGGCCAGCAGCGAACGGCTGGCGAGTGCCGCGCGTGCGGCGGGTTTCCGGCGCATCGTCACCGCCGCCTCGGCGTTGTCGGCGGACCTGCTGGCCGCGGCCATGCCGGCACGCTGAGCGCCCTTCACATCCGCTTGCTACGAACGCGGCCGTATGGGCTGCTAGCATGCGTGCATGAGCAACGTAGACAAGCCGAACGCGTCCGCCGCGCCCGAGGGCGCCCGTCCCGATCCCGCCGCGCCCGATGCGGTGCTGATCGAACCGTCCGTGCGCGCCACCCGCACCGCACCGACGCGGCCCGCGCCGCGTCCGCGCGGCGGCGGCAGCCTGGCGCTGGCGGCGCTGCTGGCGTTGATCGCGGTAGGCGCTTCCGGCTACATCGGCTGGCGCCAGTGGCAGCAGGAACAGGGCAGCGCCGCCGACAACCGGAGTGTCGCCAGCCTGCAGCAGCGCGTGGCCACGCTGGAAACCACGCTGACTACCCTGGACGAGCAGCGCAGCAGCCTGAACCAGCGGCTGGACGATGCGGCCCAGGTCAACCGTTCGCTGCGCGAGGAACTGCTTGGCCAGGCCGAGCGCACGCGCCATCTCGAGGACGCGGTGGCCAAGCTTGCCGAAAAGACGCTGAGCGGCCGCGACGGCATGCTGCTGGACGAGACCGAATCGCTGCTGCGCATGGCCGGCGAACGCTACACGCTGTTCCATGACGCGCAGGGCGCGGCCGCCGCGTACGCGCTGGCCGACCAGGCGCTGGCCGCGGTCAACGACGGCGCCTTCAGCGGCCTGCGCCAGAGCGTCAACGCCGAGCGCGAAGCGCTGGCCCGGAGCCAGCCGGCCAGCCAGGCCGGCGCGTTGCAGCAACTGGTGGGGCTGCGCGGCGAGGTGGCCGAGCTGCCGCTGAAGCCGCTCGATCGCCATGCCGCCGAGGCCACCGATGCGTGGTCGCGCATCCGCCGCGCGCTGGCCAGCGTGGTCAGCGTGCAGCGCGACAACGGTGCGCCGCTGGCCGTCGCCGACGCGCGTTTCGCGCGCGAGCTGGCCGCGCTGGATCTGGCCCAGGCGCAGGCCGCATTGCTGGCCTATGACGGCAAGGGCTATGCGGCCGCGCTGCAGCGGGTGGATGCCGCGCTGGCCAGCCAGTTCGACAGCCATGCGCCGGCGGTGCAGCAGGCGCGCGAGACCCTGAAGCGGCTCGCCAGTCAGCTGCCGGCGAACGCGCCGGTGCAGCTGGGTGCCGCGCTGAGCGAACTGCGCAATCTGCGCGCGATGCATGCGCTCAGTCCCGCGCCGGCCAGTTCCGCGGTGACGGGCGGGGCACGGCCATGAGGCTCTGGTACGGGATCGGGTTGCTGGTGGTGGCCGCCGCGCTGGCCGCGTTCGGCTGGCACTGGGTGGCCGAGGATCCCGGCTATCTGCTGCTGCGCCTGCGCGGCTGGCGGGTGGAAACCACGGTGGTCGCGGCGCTGGCCATCCTGCTGCTGGCATGGGCGCTGCTCACCGTGTTGTGGCGGCTGGCGCGCTGGCCGTTCGGCGCGTTCTCGCGGCGCCATCGCCGGCTCAGCCAGCAGCGTCTCGGCGCCGGCCTGATCGCCCTGATGGAAGGTCGCCACGGCGACGCCGAACGCGATCTCAACCGCGCCTCGCGGCTGGATAGTTTGCGCGGTCCGGCCCTGCTGGCCTCGGCCGAGGCGGCTTCGCGTCGCGGCGAACATGGCCGCGCGCTGGAGGCGCTGGACCAGGCCGCGCAATCCGCACCGCAGGCGGCCCGCGTGCTGCGCGCCCGCGTATTGCGCCGCGAAGGCAAGTCGGCCGAAGCGCTGGCGCTGCTGGTAGCCGAAGCCGACAAGGGCACGCTGACCCCGGGCGGCTGGCGCGAACTGGTGCTGGCGGCGTTGGTCAATCGCGACCTGCGACGCGCGCGTGCCGGGCTCGATCCGCTGCAGAAGAGCGGGGCACTCGGCAGTCGCGCCTACGCGGCGCTGGAAGCGCAGGTGCTGGTCGCCAGCATCGAAGCCGCGGCGGACGGGGCCGTACTCAATACCGTGTGGTCGCAACTGCCGAAGACGCAACGCCGCGTGCCCGCGGTGATCGACGCCTACGCCCGCCGCGCCGCCGCGTTCGGACTGACCCTGCCGGCGATGGACGAAGTGGAATCCGCGTTGCGCCGCGAGTGGTCGCCGCTCTTGATCGAAACCTACGGCACCCTGGCCGGCGACGACGTCGAGGCGCGCCTGCGTCGCGCCGAAAGCTGGCTCGATGCGCACCCGAACGACGCCAGCCTGCTGCTCACGCTAGGCCGCATGTGCGTGCGGCTGAAGCTGTGGGGCAAGGCGAAGCAATACCTGCAGCGCTCGCTGGCGCTGGCGCCGGGCAGCGCCGCATGGGAAGCCCTGGGCGACGCCTTCGCCGGCCAGGGCGATACGGAACAGGCGCAGCGCTGCTATCGCAACGCGCTGGCGTCCGCCCGCGGCGACGCGGTCACCCCGCTGGTGCAGGCGGCCAACCCCCAGCAACCCGACACGCAGCCGATCGCGATCGAGGAGCGCAACGAGCATGGGGTGCCGAGGTTGCGGGGGTAGCAGGGTGATGGCGCGAGGTGGCCAAAGCCGCAATCGAGCGTGAGATAGCACTTCGTAGTTGAATCCGCCGCTACATCGGTGTCAGGTTCGCATACGCCGCCACCAGCCACTTGCTGCCGGCGGCCTCGAAGTTCACCTGCAACCGGGTGTGCGCGCCGCTGCCTTCGGCGCTGATCACCACGCCTTCGCCGAAGCTGGGGTGGCTGACGCGCTGGCCGAGTTTCACCGGCAGCGACTCCTCCAGCGATGACGACACCTCGCTGCGGCGACCGCCGTACAGCGGGCGGGTGACCTGCACGCGCGGGCGCACCTCGTCGATCAGTTCGGCCGGCATCTCGCCGAGGAAGCGCGAGGGCCGCGCCAGCATCTCGGTGCCGTGCATGCGCCGCGATTCGGCATGCGTGACGACGAGCTTCTCGCGGGCACGGGTGATGCCGACGTAGGCGAGCCGGCGCTCCTCTTCCAGCCGCCCTTCGTCGTCGACCGAGCGCTGGCTGGGGAACAGGCCTTCCTCCATGCCGACCAGGAACACCACCGGAAACTCCAGTCCCTTGGCCGAGTGCAGGGTCATCAGCTGCACGCAGTCGTCCCACGCCTCGCCCTGGTTCTCGCCGGCTTCCAGGGTGGCGTGCGACAGGAAGGCGGAGAGTTCGCCGAGGCCGGCGTCGATGTCCTCGGCGGTGCGCTCGAAGCGGCTGGCGACGTTGACCAGCTCGTCCAGATTTTCCACCCGCGACTCGGCATTGCCGCGCGAGTCCTTCTCGTAGAAATCGCGCAGGCCGGTGTGGATGATGGCGTGGTCGATCTGCTCGGACAGGGTAAGGGCTTGGCTCCCCTCTCCCTCCGGCGACCCTTCGGGAGTCCCCTTGCGGGTGAGGGGGGCTGGGGGAGAGGGTTCGGCCGAAGCGAAGGTTTCCGGCAAGTTCGTACCCTCACCCCAGCCACTCTCCCGAGGGGAGAGGGGCTGAAAATCGCGCGCCATGCCGTCGATCAGCGTGAGGAACGCCTTCACCGCATTTTTCGCGCGCCCGGCCAGCTCGCTGCCGCCGGCCAGTTCGCCCAGCGCGGCCTCCCACATCGAAGCGTTCTCGCTGCGTGCGCGCCGGCGCAGCGCGTCCAGCGTGCGGTCGCCGATGCCGCGCGGCGGGGTGTTCACCGCGCGCTCGAACGCGGCGTCGTCGTGCCGGTTCGCGGTGAGCCGCAGGTAGGCCAGCGCGTCCTTGACTTCGGCGCGCTCGAAGAAGCGCTGGCCGCCGTAGACGCGGTACTTGATGTTGCGCTGGACCAGCTGTTCCTCGAAGTTGCGCGACTGCGCGTTCGAGCGGTACAGGATCGCGCAATCCTTCGCCTGGCCGTGCTCGTCGATGTATTCGCGGATGCGCTCGATCACGAAGCGCGCCTCGTCCTGCTCGTTGTAGGCGGCATACAGCGCGATGCGCTCGCCGTCATCGCCGGCCGTCCACAGCTGCTTGCCCAGGCGGCTGCCGTTGCGCTGGATCACGCTGTTGGCGGCTTTCAGGATGGTCGAGGTGGAGCGGTAGTTCTGCTCCAGCTTGATCGTGCGCGCGCCGGGGAAGTCGCGCAGGAACTGCGCCATGTTCTCCACCTTGGCGCCGCGCCAGCCGTAGATCGACTGGTCGTCGTCGCCCACGGCGAAGACCTTGCCGGTGCTGCCGGCAAGCACGCGGATCCACGCGTACTGCAGCGTGTTGGTGTCCTGGAACTCGTCGATCAGCAGGTGCCGCCAGCGCTGCTGGTAGTGCTCCAGCACGGCCGGGTTCTTCAGCCACAACTCGTGCGCGCGCAGCAGCAGTTCGGCGAAGTCGACCAGGCCGGCGCGGCGGCAGGCGTCCTCGTAGGCCTTGTAGATGTTCACGAAGGTGTGCGTGACCGGATGGTCGCGATGCTCGATGCCGTCCGGGCGCTTGCCCTCGTCCTTCCACTGGTTGATCTGCCAGCAGGCCTGGCGCGGCGGATACTTCGCATCGTCCAGGCCGAGCCCGGCGATCACGCGCTTGACCAGCCGCAGCTGATCGTCGGCGTCGAGGATCTGGAACGTTTCCGGCAGCCCCGCCTCGCGCCAGTGCCGGCGCAGCAGGCGATGCGCGATGCCGTGGAAGGTGCCCACGGTGAGGCCTTGCGTGCCGCCGGGGATCAGCGCTTCCAGCCGCGCGCGCATCTCGCCGGCCGCCTTGTTGGTGAAGGTGACCGCGAGGATCGCCCATGGCGGCACGCGCTCGGCCTGGGTCAGCCAGCCGATGCGATGGGTCAATACACGGGTCTTGCCGGAACCGGCGCCGGCCAGCACCAGATAGTGGCCGGGCGGGGCGCAGACGGCTTCGCGCTGGGCTTCGTTGAGCGGATCGATCAGGTACGAGACATCCATCGTGCCCATTGTAGTGGGCGCAAAAGAAAACCGCCGCGGGTGGCGGCGGTTTTCCGGGGCGACCGGGGCGCGGCTCAGCGCTTCTGCAAGAAGCCGCCGATGGCCAGCAGCGCACCGATCACGATGCCCGCGATGCCGAGCCACTGCGGTACGCCCTTGTCGTGGGTGGCGGTGACCTTCGCCGATCCGACCTGCAGGAGCGTGTCGGTGTCCTGATAGGAGGCATGGCCCGCCACGATCCAGATGCCGACGGCGACGAGGATGATGCCGACGATGATCAAGCCTGTACGCATGGTGTTCCCCTTGGTGGATGTGGGCCGAGTATGCCGTGTGCCGGTGTGCAAAAAATGTACAGGTGCCCAGGGCACGGGCAAAAAAAGCCCCGGAGGCTAGGGGGAGCTTCCGGGGCGGGGGCAGGCGCGAAGACCCAGGGGAGAGGTTCGCGCCTGTGGCGGCTCAGGGAGGTGAGCTCGCCGCGGATGCCGTTGCGTGCATCCGAAGTGTTAGTGCGTGATTTGCAGAGAAAGTTGCACGTTTTCCAAAGAAATTTAAAGACGATTCATTCTCATGGAAAGTTAACTCTCAACTCGTTGTTGCATATGGAGTCATCCCGTGAGCGCGCGATGCTCTTCAGCTTCGCAGGGCGGGCAATGTCCGCCGCTTTTGCCGTACATATCGCCGAAGAGCCGGCGGACATTGCCCGCCCTGCGAAGCCAGAGCGGCATGGGCTCAGTGCGCCTCGTCCCAGTTGGCACCGACGCCCACATCGACCAGCAGCGGCACCGCCAGTTCCGCGGCGCCGGACATCCGTTCGACCACCGCGGCACGCACCGTATCGACTGCGTCGGCACGCACCTCGAACACCAGCTCGTCGTGCACCTGCATCAGCATGTGGGCGTCGTCGCGGTCTCTCAGCCACGCCGCCACGGCGATCATCGCGCGCTTGATGATGTCGGCGGCGCTGCCCTGCATTGGCGCGTTCACCGCGGCGCGCTCGGCGCCCTGGCGCAGGCCCTGGTTGCGCGAGGTGAGGTTTTCCAGATACAGGCGGCGGCCGAAGATGGTTTCCACGTAACCGTCGCGATGGGCCTGTTCGCGGGTGGCTTCCATGAATGCGTGCACGCCGGGGTAGCGGGAAAAATAGCGCGCCATGTAGTCGCCGGCCTCGCCGCGGTCCACGCCGAGCTGGCGCGCCAGGCCGAATGCGCTCATGCCGTACATCAGGCCGAAGTTGATCGCCTTGGCGGCGCGGCGCTGGTTGGCGCTGACTTC
>CAVPQF010000017.1:0-5324 GCA_963707225.1 uncultured Gammaproteobacteria bacterium | reverse complement strand
CGCTACTCTCCGACTCGGTGTAGATGATGCCACGCAACGGTGGGACATCTGCGTAGTCACGACCGAAGCCCACCACGATGTAGCGCTCGTCGGCCATCTGATCGTTGGTGGGATCCATGAGCCACTGATCCTGCGGGGTCCACACCGAGACCCAGGCGTGGGTGGCGTCCACCCCGATCATCCGTTCTCGGCCCGGCGGTGGATCGGTGGCCAGATAGCCCGACACGTAGCTGGCGGCCAGCCGACCCGCAAGCGCCGGCGATCACGGTGTTCGACTTCTGTACCAGCCGCAGCGGTGAGCATGCGCGTCGCTTCCTGGGCGACTGGCAAGGCGCGTTGATGGTCGACGACTTTGCCGGGTATAAAGCTGGGTTTGCCCAAGGCATCACCGAACTGGCCTGTCTGGCGCACATCCGGCGCAAGTTCTTCGAACTGCACGAACGTCAGGCCAGCACGCTGACCGGGCCGCCGCTGGCATCGATCGCCCAGCTCTATCGCATCGAGGCCGACGCCCGGGGGCTGGACCCGCCCGTCCGTCAGGCCCTGCGGCAAACCCAGGCCAAGCCCATCCTCGATGCCTGGTGGGCGTGGATCCAGACCGTACGACCCACCGTCGTCGGTGGCAGTGGCATCGCCAAGGCGCTCGACTACACGATCAAGCGCTGGCCGGCACTGCTGCGCTATGTCGATGACGGCCGCTATCCGATCGATAATAACCCGGTCGAAAACGCCATCCGTCCGATCGCACTGGGAAAAAAGAATTGGCTTTTTGCCGGTTCGCCGTCCGCCGGGCAACGCGCCGCTGCGATCATGAGTCTGCTCGCCACCGCCAAGCAAAACGGGCTGGAGCCCTACGCCTGGCTCAAGGACGTGCTTACCCGCCTGCCCACCCATCCGAACTCCCGCATCCACGAACTATTGCCGCACTCCTGGCAGCCGATCGCGTAACCTTCACACCACCTTGCCCGCCGGGCAAGGTGGCTACGGCAGTCGCTTACGGATGATCTACGTCCTGTTCAGCGTGGTGTGCAGCGTGCTGGTGTCGGTGCTGCTGAAGCTGGCGCGCCGCGCGGAGGTCGACGTGGGCCAGGCAATCACCTGGAACTACGTGGTGACCAGTGCGCTCACCGCGTCGCTGCTGCAGCCGTCGTTGGCCACGCTGCGCGAACCGGGTGCGCCATGGCTGGCGCTGGCGGCGCTGGGCATCCTGCTGCCGACGATCTTCCTGGCGCTGGCCGCGTCGGTGCGGCACGCCGGCATCGTGCGCAGCGATGCCGCGCAGCGCTTGTCGCTGCTGCTGTCGCTGCTGGCTGCGTTCGCGCTGTTCGGCGAGCAGCTCACCGGTTTCAAGACATTCGGCATCGCGCTCGGTCTGCTCGCGTTGCTGTGCATGGTCTGGCGCGGCGGACATGGTGCCGCGAATGGAGGTGCCGCCGGCTGGCTGTATCCGCTGCTCGTCTTCGGCGGTTTCGGCACCATCGACATCCTGTTCAAGCGCGTGGCGCAGGCCGGCGTGCCGCTGGGCGCGTCGCTGCAGGCGATGTTCGCGCTGGCCCTGCTGGTGGCGTTCGCACTGCAGTTGTGGCGGCGCGTGCAGGGCCAAACCCGGGTCACCACACGCAGTGCGCTGGCCGGCGTACTGCTGGGGCTGGCCAACTTCGGCAACATCCTGTTCTACCTGCGCGGCCATCGCGCGCTGCCGCAGCACCCGGCGCTGGTGTTCGCCAGCATGAACATCGGCGTGGTGGCGCTGGGTGCGCTGGTCGGCCTGCTGCTGTTCCGCGAGCGGCTGAGCCGGCTCAACCTCGCCGGCGTGGCGCTGGCGTTGCTGGCGATCGGGGTGATCGCGCGCGGCTGAGGTCAGCTCGCCGGCTTGCGTCGTTTGGCGGCGCCGCGCGTGGTGGGTGCGCTGTGCCGCGGCGCGGTAGAGCCACGCACCACCAGCTCCGGGCTGAAGCCCTCGTTGCCGACCAGCGGCGGTTCGCCGTTGGCTTCGCGCTGCAGGTCGCCGATCAGGCGCTGCGCGGCATGCCGCGCGATCTCCTCGGTGGCCTGGCGCGCGGTGGTCAGTGCGGGCCACGACTGCTTGGAGAACGGGCTATCCTCGAAGCCGGCGATGGAGAGTTCGTACGGCACGTTGATGCCGTCCGAATGCGCGGCCGCCAGCACGCCGGCGGCGATCTCGTCGTTGGAGCCGAAGATCGCGGTGGGGCGGTCCTTCAGCGCCAGCAGCTTGCGCGCGCCGCGGAAGCCGTCGTCGAAAGTGAAGTCGCCGGGCACGATCAGCTTGCGGTCGAGGGGGATGCCGTAGTCCTTCAGCGCATCCTCGTAACCCTGATAACGCTCGGGGCTGGAGCGGTGCTCGCGGCCGCCCCACAGGAAGCCGATGCGCTGGTGGCCGAGCTGGATCAGGTGCTCGGTGATCGCGTAGGCGGCGTCGCGGTCGTCGACGTAGACGCAGGGAAAACCGTCCTGCGGGTCCTTGCGCGCGGAGATGATCCGGATGAACGGGATCTTCGCCTCGACCAGGCTGCGGATCAGCTCCGGCTGCTCGGACATCGGCGGCGCCAGCACCAGCCCGGCCAGGCGCGAGCGCTGGACCAGCTGGCGCAGTTCGTCCGCCAGCGTCGGCGAGGACGAGTCGCAGGGGTGGATCTGCAGGCCGAAGCCGCTGCTGCGGCACACCGACAGCACGCCGCGTTGCAGGTTGATGATGTAGTGCGCGTTCGGATTGTCGTAGACCAGGCCGAGCGCATACGCGCGCGTGCTGCGCAGGCTGCGCGCGGACGGATCGGGCTGGTAGCCGAGCGCATCGATCTCGCGCTGCACCTTCTCGCGCGTGCGTGCGTGCACCGAAGGCTCGTTGTTGATCACGCGCGAGACGGTCTTCAGCGAGACGCCGGCCCGTTCTGCGACATCCTTGATGGTGGCGCTGCGCACCCGCTGAACCTCGTGTATCGAAAGGGTTGGTCGCCGGTCGCGCCATCGTGCCGACACCGTCGCACAGCGGCTGTGCGACGGCAGGTGCATCCTAACTTATGGCCCGGGCCGTAGCGAATCCACGTGCTGGCCGACCCGGTGGCCGGCCAGCCCGTAGTACAGGATGTACAGGTAGCACGGCACCATCAGCAGCGCGAACGCGAGCTGGAAATCGAGGTGCTGCTTCAGGTGCACGAACAGCTGCGGCACCACCGCGCCGCCGGCGATCGCCATGACCAGCAGCGCCGAGCCGCGTTCGGTCAGGCTGCCCAGTCCCCTGATCGCCAGCGGGAAGATCGCCGGCCACATCATCGCGTTGGCGAAGCCGAGCGCGGCGACGAAGCCGACCGAGACATAGCCGTGGCTGAGGTAGGCGCCGATCGAGAACAGCACGCCGAGCACCGCCGAGATCGCCAGGTAGCGCTGCTGCGAGACGAAGCGCGGGATCAGCAGCAGGCCGGCGACGTAGCCCAGCAGCATCCCGCTCAGGGTGAACGCGGTGAAGATCTTGGTGCGCTCCAGCGGCAGGTGGAAGCCGGCGCCGTAGGTGCCGATCGCATCGCCGGCCATCACCTCCACGCCGACGTAGAGGAACAGGCACAGCACGCCCAGCCACAGGTGCGGGAAGCTGAAGATGCTGCCGTGCCGGTGCCCGATCGCCTGTTCGCTGTTTGCGCCGTCGGGCCGGATTTCCGGCAGCGACGAGCGTGCGATCCAGATCGCCAGCAACACCAGCAGGCCGGCCATGATCATGTACGGCAGGTGCACCTTGCCGGCGAATGCGTTGAGCAGGGCTTCGCGCGCTGCCGGCGTCGGCGCCGCCTGGACCTGCTCGCCGAACGTGCCGATGCCGCTGAGCACCAGCGCGCCGAACGCGAACGGGGCGATCACGCCGGCGGCCTTGTTGCAGATGCCCATGAACGCGATGCGCTGCGCCGCGCTGTCGATCGGACCGAGGATGCTGATGTACGGGTTCGAGGCGGTCTGCAGCAGCGACAACCCGGCGCCGATCACGAACAGCCCGGTCAGCGCGCCGGCGAACTCGCGCCAGCTGACGAACTGGCCGAACAGCACCGCGCCGATCGCCATCACGAACAGGCCCAGCGCCATGCCCTTCTTCATGCCGGTGCGGCGCAGGATCAGCGATGCGGGCAGCGAGAACACCAGGTACGACACGTAGAACGCCGACGGCACCAGGAAGGCGTAGACGTCCTCGACCTGGAACGCCAGCTTGACGAAGGTGATCAGCGGTCCGTTGAGCCAGGTGACGAAGCCGAAGATGAAAAACAGCAGGCCGATGATCAGCATCGGGCCGAGGTGGGTGCGATCGGACGGCGCTGCCGCCAGCGTGCTTGCCATGGATGGTTCTCCCCGGAGTCGCCGTGCCGCTCCGGTCGGATGACCGGGACAGGCAGGAATGTCTCTTTATTTGCCGAAAAGTGCAACGTTGTCAATCCATCGTCTGCGCCGACCCCCGATGCACGGTCGTGGCCGCGTCGTTCGGACGGCCATCGCGGGCCATCGTTGTGGCGCTGCAACAGGTCGTGTTGCCGTCGCATGATTGCGCACATATGCGCCATATAAAGCCGTTTACGCGACCTTGTGAAGAGCGGCTCAGGAGTGTCATGGCAGCTATGTTGCGGCGCCACATCGAATGTCCAGAAAAATTCTTCCGCCCCCAGTTGACAACGTTGTCATATCGACAGCAGACTCCGCCCGAATCAGGCCCACCCGGCTCGCGTCTGCGCGGTCGGGTCGGCGGAGTCACCGGCCACGGGAGAACGCAGTGGGGGAAGTTGCGAACCAGCGTCATGCGGTGGCAGCGTCGACGACGGCCGTGGCCGGGACATCGGCCACGAACGGGGTCGGTGTGCCGGGTCCGGGTCCGCAGCAGCCGTTCCTGGCTGCCGACGTCGGCGGCACGCATGCGCGCATCGGCCTGGTCGTCGGCAACGCGAACGGGCGTCGCCCGGTCAGCGTGCTGCACTACCACCGCTACGGCTGCGCCGACTGGTCCAGCCTCACCGCGATGCTGCAGGATTTCGTCGCGCAGCTGGCGAACACGCCGCATGCAGCGCTGCGCGGCGGGCTGCGCCATTGCGCGGTGGCCTGCGCCGGCTACGTGCTGGACGACGCGATCGTCAACGGCAACCTGCCGTGGCCGGTGTCGATCCGCGAGATCCGCGACGGCCTCGGCATCCAGCGTCTGGCGGTGATCAACGATTTCGAGGCGGTCGCCTACGCCACCCAGTTCATCGCTGCCGACGAGACCCGGCCGATCATCGAGACCGCGCAGCCGGCGGCCAGCGGCCCGGCATTGGTGATGGGGCCGGGGCAGCTCGCCG
>CAVPQF010000016.1:0-4352 GCA_963707225.1 uncultured Gammaproteobacteria bacterium | reverse complement strand
TGGCCGATACAGCGCGACCAGTGCATCGGCGACCACCGTCCGGCCCTCGCGCTGCAGCCGATTGAGCAGGCGATGCACGGACTGGAAGCTGCCGGTCGCCGCCATGTAGTACTGGTTGAGCAGGCGCATGCGACTGCTGCGCGCGCGTGTCTCCGGATCCTCGAAGATCACCGCGGCGCGCGTGTTCTCCAGTTGCACGGCCGCGCGCACGAAGCGCAGGTAGGCCTGCTCCATCTCGCCGCGCGCGATCGCGCCGCCGGTGCTGTTGCGGGCGAAATCGAGGAAGTGCGCAAACTGCTCGCGCGCATTGCGGCGCAGTACTTCGCGCAGGCGTTCGGGCCACACCGCGTCGCTGACCACGCCCGCCACGACGATGCCAAGCAGCACTTCGCTCACGCGCATCACCGCCGAGTCGAACACCAGCTGCGGATGGGGGATCGCCGGCAGCACCACGATCGCCGCGGAATAGCCGGCCAGCACGAAACCGTAGGACATGAAGTTGCGGTACAGCGTGGCGCCGCCGGCGCACAGCGCCACCCACAACGCGAGCGTGCCCAGGAACAGCTCGCGCTGCTGCGGAAACGCCGCCACCAGCAGCAGCGCAAACACGCTGCCCGCCAGCGTGCCAATGGTGCGGAAGAAGCTCTTGGCCAGCACCATGCCGCTTTGTGGATGCATCACGATTGCCACGGTGACCAGGGTGGTGGTCGGTTTCTCCAGCTGCAGCCACATCGCCAGCCAGATCGCCAGGTACATCGCCAGCAGTGCCTTGAAGACGAACAGCCACGATGCCCTTTCGCCGGCAAGGAACTCCGCCAGCCACGGCTGGCGCGACGGAACCATGGCGGCCTTTGCGCCAGTGACGGACATCGCTCAGGCCTGCTCGAGATGATCCAGGAATTTCTTCAGCAGTTTTTCCAGCTGCGCCGCCTCGCGCGGCTGCAGGCCGGTCGCCTGTCGTTCCAGCAGGCCGCAGACATCGGGCAGAAAGCTTTCGATCATGGCGATACCGGCCTTGCTCAGGGTAAGCGTGATCCGGCGGCGGTCGTCCTCACTGGCCGTGCGCTTGATCAGGCCCTTGTCGCACATGCCGTCGGTCAGCCGCGTGATGTTGGCGGCTTTTTCGCCTGCCGCCTCGGCCAGCTGCGAAGGATTCAGCGAGTAGCCCTCGGTGCCGTACAACATCATCAGCAGGTTGTATTCCGCTTGATTGATGCCGTGCGGCTTGAGCAGCGCGTTGGCGTCGTCGTGCAGGCGCTTGTGCAGGTGCTTGATCAACCGCACCAGCGCGGCCGGCTCGCGCGGAAAGGCCGGGTGCCGCTGGCAGGTGACCGCCAGGCGCTGCTCGGTGGGCCGGAAGCTGCTGCACGTCTGTTTAGATGCCATGGACTTTATACATTTATGTAATATCTAGTTGTGAATGATAAGCCGATCTTCGGGCGCGGACAAGTCCGTTGGCCGGTATCGGGTAGGGAGCCGGAATCCTCCGGCCCCCTCCCACACCACCGTACGTGCGGTTCCGCATACGGCGGTTCACGAGTGCCTTACCCCAACGTGCCGCCTCGGCCTTCCTTCAGACGACCCGTCACCCGAATCGCCCTCGCCTCTGGCTAACTCTTCTTGCCGGGTGAATAGAGGACTTTCACCTCCAGGCAGGTGCGTCCTGCCGGGCGCACCAAAAAGAAGCGCTCCGAAGAGCGCCCTGGATGACATCGATAGCACTTCGCGGCTAGTGCACCGGGAAGGTCTGCGCGTTGCCGGGCGTAGACGAGCCCGCCGGCCGGTTGTTCGGCGAAGCCGCCTGGTCGATCTGGCGGTTGCCGCACTGGTACGCGCCCCACGGCTGCGAGCCGTCGGCCGGTTCGGCCAGCGGCTTGATGGTGTCGGCGTGCATCTTGGCCGCCTCGTTGCGGGCCAGCACCTCCAGCTCGTCGCGCACCTTGATGTCGTTGCGGTCGACCGGGCCGACGCGATCCATCACGGAGACGGTGACCTTGCCCAGGTCACGGCAGGCGGATACGTCGCCGCTCCACGCCGTGCGCACGTTTTTTGCCGCGTCGTCCAGGGTGATGCCCCAACTGCAGGCGCCGAGCAGGAGGACGGGGACGAGCAACAACAGGGTCTTGCGCATGGGTAGCTCCGCAGCGGTGACTTGGACTGAAAGAGGCCGGACCGATGCCGACCCGGCCTCCATCCTAACGCGAGGACGCCGGCGCGTCCTGCAACCAACCCGTGACGTGCGGCGCCATGAAAGGCGGCGCCGCACGCCGGTTCACTTCGCCGGTTTGCCGGCGGCCGGCTTGCCGTCGGCATCGAGCACCTGCACCTGGCCGAGGTTCAGCGCGCGGATCGGCGCCTCGATCTTCGCCAGGTCGCCGACGATGACCCAGGTCAGCTGGTCCGGATGGATGATCTCCTTCGCCGCCGCCTCCACCGCGGCATCCTTCTGCGCCTCGATGCGCGACTTCAGGGTCTGCACGTAGTCGTCCGGCCGCTGGTACAGGGCGATGCCCTGCAACGCGCCCATCACCGCCGAGGTGGTCTGGTAGCCGCCCGGCATGCTGCGCACGTCGCCGACCTTGATCTTGTCGATCTCCTTGTCGGTCAGCGGCTGCCCGCCGATCACCCCCTTCGCCTCCTTCAGCATCTCGGCCACCGACGGCGCGGTCTTGTCGGTCTGCACCGGCGCGTACAGCATGAACGGGCGCTGGCCCTGGGCGTTCTGCAGGAAGCTGAAGGCGCCGTAGGCCCAGTGCTTGTCCTCGCGCAGGTTCATGTTGAGACGCGAGGTGAAGGTGCCGCCGAACGCACCGTTCATGGTCTGGATTTCCAGATCGTTCGGCGCCTCGGTGGACGGCGCCAGGCTGCCGGCGAGGATCAGGCTCTGCTGCGCGCCGGGGCGGTCGACCAGGTACACGCGCACCTGCGCCGGCGGCGCGACCTTGCCGATGTTCTTCGCCGGCACCTTGCCGGCCGATGCCTTCCAGTTGCCGAAAGTCGCGTTCAATTGCGGGATGATCTTGTCCAGTGTGGTGTCGCCGGCAACCAGGATCTGCATGTTGTCCGGGCGGATGAAATCGCCCATGAACGCACGCATGTCCGCGGCGCTCAGCGACTTGATCGACGCTTCGGTGCCGGTGCCGGTGAACGGGATCGCGTAGGCGTGACCCTTGCCGTACAGCAGCGGCGGCAGGGTGCGCAGCGCGATGCCGGTCGGCTGGCTTTTTTCCTGGGCGATGCCGGCCAGCCACTGGCCGCGCAGCCGGTTGATGTCGGCCGCGCGGAAGGCCGGGTTGCGCACGATGTCGGCGAACAGATCGAGCGACGGCTTCAGCTGGTCGTCCAGCGCGTTGAGCGTGGCGTTGCAGTAGTCCAGCCCGCAGCCGCTGGCGATCATCGCACCGAGGCGTTGCTTGCGCTTGGCGATCTCGACCGAGTCGAGGTCCTTGCTGCCTTCGTCCAGCATCGCCATGGTGAAGCTGGAGGTGCCCAGCTTGCGGCCCTGGTCGGCCGCGTAGCCGGCGTCGAACAGCAACTGCATCTGCACCGCCGGCACCGTGTGGCGCTCGGCCAGGATCACCTCGACGCCGTTGTCCAGCTTGCCGCGCTGCAGGGCGGGGAAGCTGAGATCCGGGAACGTGGCGACCTCGGGCACGCCCTTGCTGCGGTCGACGCCGCTCGCCACCGTGCGGTAGTCGCCCTTCGCCGACAGCACCGGCGCCGGCGCGCCGCTGGCCGCGGCACGACCGGCGACGTTCGCCATGTCGGTTTGCTCGACCTTGCCCGGCACCACGGTCAGCGTGTAGTCGCCCCTGGCGATCCACCGGTTCGCCACCGCGCCGACCTGCGCCGGCGTGGCCGCCATGTATGCCTTGAAGTCCTTCAGGTAGGCGCCCGGGTCGTTGCGGTACAGCTGGCCCTGGGCCAGGATCGAGGCCTGCGTGTTGACCTTTTCCAGCCCGCGCACGAACGAGGCGCGGGTTTCCGTCTTGACCCGCGCCAGCTCGTCGGCGGTCGGGCCGTTCTTCAGGAATTTCTGCCATAGCCGAAGATCCGGCAGCAGGTCACGCGGGTTCAAAGTGACGCCGCAGCCAGCGTTGCGGCGATGAACATCCGGGGCAAGGCAGAATCAGCCTGGCAACAGGCCTTTGCGACGGTGAAAATCGTCGACACCCCCGCCATCTGGCTGAAGACGACGCCGCAGACCGTCGCCTTCTCCGGCACACACGCGCGCGGCGACACCCTCGAAGGCTCGATCGAAATTTCTGGAACAACCGAAACTGCTATCGGGACCGAGCCACCTGCTCCCGCGCCGACGCCGCTTCCCGCGCTCGGCAGCGAGGTCGACCGAT
>CAVPQF010000015.1:0-7294 GCA_963707225.1 uncultured Gammaproteobacteria bacterium | reverse complement strand
CACCATTTCGCTGCGGCGTTCTGCGCGGCGCGCTCGACCAGGCCGTGCTCGCCTTCCACGCCCGCCACTTCAGCCACCCGGCGGGCGATCGGCAAGGTGAAGTTGCCGAGGCCGCAGAACAGGTCCAGCACGCGGTCGGTCGGCTGCGGGTCGAGCAGTTCCAGCGCGCGCGCCATCATCAGCCGGTTCATGCCGGCGTTGACCTGCACGAAGTCGAGCGGCTGGAATTCCAGCTCGACGTCGGCGAAACGTGCGTCGTCGCTGCCGATGCGGAACGCCAGCCGCGCGTTCTGCGGCCACAGCGGATGCACGCTGCTGGTGCCGCCCGGCTGCAGGTAGATCGCGAGAGCGTGCTGCTGGCCGAACGCGATCAGCGCAGCCAGGTCGCGCTCGCCCAGCGGCTGCATGTGGCGGAACACCAGCGTCATCAGGTCGTCGCCGGCGGCGAACTCGATCTGCGGGATGTCGTTGACCGCATCCATGCTGCTGAGCAGGTCGGCGAGCAGGCCCACCTTGGGGCCCAGCGCCGGGTGCATCACTTCGCACTGCTGGATTTCGGTGACGAAGCGCGGGTTCTGTTCCTCGCGGAAACCCACCAGCACGCGGCCCTTCTTCGCCACGTTGCGCACCGACAGCCGGCCCTTGCGCCGGTAGCCCCACGGCTCGGCGGTGAGCGGCGGCAGCCATGCCTGCGGCGTGACCTTGCCGATGCGCTCGAAATTCTCCGCCAGCACGCGCTGTTTGGCGGCGATCTGCGAGGCGGTGTCCAGGTGCTGCAGCGAGCAGCCGCTGCACTGCGAGAAGTGCCGGCAGCGCGGTTCCACGCGGTGCAGCGAGCGGGTGATCAGTTCGACGACTTCGGCTTCGTCGAAGTGCCGATGGCGCTTGCGCAGGCGGGCCAGCACGTGTTCGCCCAGCAGCGCGCCGCTGACGAACACGGCCTTGCCGCCGACCCGGGCCACGCCGCGGCCATCATGGCCGAGGTCGGTGATGTGGGCTTCGAAAGGCGTTTGGGAAACTGAGTTGGATCGGGACATGAGGCGTAAACAAATGGGGCCGCACCGGCTGACTTTCGATTATCACAGATCGGCAGTCAGCCCGCGCTGCAAGAGCACACCCAGTGCACGAAGGCTCTTGTTTCGTAGGGCGGACATTGTCCGCCGGCTTTTCAACGATGCGCCAAGAGCGGCGGGCCGTGCCCGCCCTACGAAGCCGGAGCAGAGCGTTCGCGCATGACCGAAGGGAGTGCGCGCGAACGCGGTTTATTTCTTCTGCCAGGCGCCCGAGGCACCCTGGTAGTACCAGCCGGCGCGCGCCTTCTCGATCCAGGTCTTGGCGAAGGTGGCGCGGATCTGCGCTTCCCATTCCGGGTGGTTGTTGGCGTTGGCGATTTCGCGATACAGCGCGGTGCGGTCGCGGTTCTCGTCGGCCACCGTGGCATTCGCCTGCGCGCGCTGGCTCAGCGGCACCCTGGCGGCGTCGCGCATGGCCACCATGCCGTCGCGGGTGAAGCCCACCGCGCCGCTGTCGAGCAGGTCGCCCAGCGCGCCCTGGAAGCGGGCCTGCATGCGGCCGCGGATCGCCTCGGTGGCGCTGGTCTGGATGCGGATGTCCGGCGTGTCGGCGGCGTAGGAGGCCGGAACCAGCAGGTCGAGCAGCACCGCCGACGGCTGGCCGCCGTCCTTTGCCGCCGGCTTCGGTGTTTTCGGCGCCGGGGCGGTCTCGTCCAGCACGTTGCCGATGAACTGGTCGGCGGCCTTCTGCGCGGCCGCCTCGGGGAAATACACGTTGATGGTGACGCAGCCGACCAACGCCACGGCCAGCGAAGTCAGGATGACGTAGACGAGCTTGCGCATGACGAATTCCTGTAGTGGAAAGGGATGGAAGAGCCGGCAACCCGCGCCCCGCTCAGCGGATCTGCGGCGCCTCTCCGTGGATGGCGTCCTGCAGGCGGCGTACCAGGGTCGGCCAGTCCACCTGGGTCTGGTGGCCGATCACCTGCAGCCGCGGCAAGCCACTGCCTTCGACGATAGTGTAGCCGCCGTCGTTGCTCTCCAGGCCGCTCATCTGGCAAAGCGTGCCCTGCAGCGTGCAGTTGAGGCCGATACGCTTGTAGCCGAAGGTCTTGAACAATTTCAGCATGGCGCCCTGCAGGCCGGCGGCGATGCCGCCGCCACCGACCGTGGTGAGGTTGTTCACCGCGCGCTGGCTGATCCGGCCGCCGCCGCCCGCGAGCAGGCTGGCCTTGAACGCGACCGGGCTCCAGTTGACCAGGCGCAGGTCCTCGATCGAACCGTCCAGCGGGCCGGTGATGCCGCCGAAGTCGAACACGCTGGTGATCGCGGCCAGGTCCAACTGCTTCAGCGTGATGTCGCCGTTCAGTACCGGGGTGGCGCCGAACGGCTGCTGCAGCGAGAGATCGGTGATGTCGACGAAGCCGCCGAACAGGCTGGCCGACAAGCCGCCGTCCAGTTCGAAACGGTCGTCGACCCAGCGCAGCGACGGGATCGCCCCGCCAAGCGTGCCCGGGAACGCCGGCCAGCCCATCGCCTGGCTGAACGCGGCCATGTCGACGCCGGTCAGCGCCAGCGAGGCCGCCAGCCGTTGCCCCTTGGCCGCCGCCGGACGCCAGTCCAGCTGGCCAATGCGCAACTGGCCCTGCAGGATCGGCACCTGCAGCGGCTGCTGCAGGCTGAGCGTGCCGGCGCGGCTGCGCCACTGCGACTGCGCGGCGCCGTTCGCTATCCGGTAGAACTGCAGCTTGCGCCAGCCCAGCTTCGTGGGCGGCCGCTCGCCGTCGCTCGCCCAGTCCAGCCCGCCCTGCAGGCCGTCGATCGCCAGCCGGCCTTCCGCATCGGCCAGGTCGAGGCCGTCGGTATCGAAGGCGAAACTGTGCGGGCCGTCCGCGCGCAGGTCCAGGCTGCCGCTCAGTTCGCCGGCGATGCGCATGTCGTGCAGGCCCAGCGTGCTCAACCAGGCTTCGCCGTAGCGCTGGTAGGCCGCCGGGAAATTCGCGCGCAGATGATCCAGCCGCAAGGTCTTCAGCGTGCCTTTCGCGTCGAAGGCCATGGCGCCGTCGAGCTGCAGCGCGTCGGCGTCGTTCAGCCGCAGGTGGCTCAATTCGAACGCGCCGTTCTGCGCATTCGCATGCAAGCCCAGCTGGATCGGATGCTCCGGCAGCTTCGCATAGATCGATCCCAGCAGCAGTTCGCCGCCGCGCAGGCTGGCATCCAGGTCGATCTGCGCCGGGCCGGTGGTGGTGTCGAGCGTGAAGCGCCCGCTGCCGCCCAGTCCCTGCCCCGCCAGGGTGCCGCTGGGGGTGTCGAAGCCGAGACTGGTGAGGGTGAACTGCCCCGACGATTGCAGGCCGGGATCGCGCAGGTCCAGCGCCAGTTCGGCATCCAGCCGGCCGCTGGTGGGGCGCCCCGACCATACCGTGCCGAGCAGGCCCTGCAGCCAGCCGGCGGGGAGATTGTCCAGGACGATCTGCGCGTGGGTGGGCTGGTCCAGCGGCAGCGCGGTCCTGGCGCGTGTCTTGCCTTGCAGGATATCGACCTGCAGGGTGTTGGCGGCCTCGCTGAGCAGGATGTTCACATGGGCACCGCTGAGGGCACCGCCCGGCGCGCCGGCCAGGCGCACGTCACCGTCGAGGATCCAGCGCAGGCGGGCGTCCCGCTGCAGGTTGCCGTCGAGGGTCAGGCCCAGCCGCCGCCAGCCCATCGCCGGAACGTCGGCCTGTTCCGCGCTCAGTTGTAGCCGCAGCCCGCCGGCGGCGTCCTCGCCGAGGCGCAGGGTCACCGCCTGCAGATGGACGCCGGGAACGCTGATCGACTTCGCCGTGAGCAGCACGTCCGCCCGCGCAGGCAGCGCCCAGCCGATTCCCGACAGCAGGCAGCAACACAGCAAGAAGTGGCTTGAACTCGGGCGCATGTCGGGCCATTCTGCCAAATCAAGATGAACGATATGGATTTCGTCATGAACAGCCTTCCCGCCAATGCGGATTCCGACCCGGCCCAGGCCACGCCTGCCCGGGTCCTGGTGGCCGACGACGACCCCGGCAGTTGCCGCTTCCTGTGCGACGGGCTGGCCTCGATGGGCGCCCGGGCGGAAGCCTGCATGGATGGCACGACGGCCCTGCAACGGGCACGCACCGAGGCCTTCGACCTGCTGCTGCTGGACTGCCGCATGCCCGGCGCCGGCGCGCTGCAGATCCTGGCCGCGCTGCGCGGGGACGCGCGGGCGTGCTCGGCGGAAAGCATGGCGGTGGCCACCACCGCCGAGCTGGAACCGGACGACCGGCAGTCGCTGCTCGACGCCGGCTTCAGCGAGATCCTGTTGAAGCCCTGCGGGCTGGCCGAGCTGCAGCGCGTGCTGGCGCTGGTGCAGCCGGACCGCCACGACGCCTGCATGCTGGACGACCGCGCCGCGCTGATCACCACCGGCGACGCCACCACCATGCGCGCGTTGCGGCTGCTGCTGCGCGAGGAATTGGCCCTGCTGCACCAGCAACTGGATGCATTGAGCCGCGACCGCGACGGCTTCAGCGAGCGCCTGCACCGGCTGCGTTCATCCTGTGGCTTCTGCGGCGCTGCCGCGCTGTCGGCGCAGACTGTGCTGCTGCAGCGGCAACTGCTGCTGCGCGGCGCCACGCCGGTGGCGTTGGCACGCTTCCGCAAGGCCCTGCTGGCGACGCTGCAGGCGCTGGACAGCTAATCGGTCGTTTTCGGGCGACCCGAGGCCGCCATCGCCAGTACCCGCCAGGCACGCAGTTCGCCACCGCCGAGGTGGAAGCGGATCACTTCGCGCATCATGTCGCGCAGCGATTTCAGGCCGCTGCTGTCGGGCATCCGGTCCTGCCCCAGCGCCAGCAGGTCGCTGCCGCGCAGCGCATGCGGGCTGTTGGCGGCGCAACGCACGACGCCCTGCTCGACCCGATAGCGGTAGGACGCTTCTGCTTCCAGCGGCTCGCCGGAATCCGCCTCGTGTTGCAGCTGCAGGCCGTAACCGATCGCCTCCAGCAGTTCGCGCTCGAAGCGGCGCAGGCTCCAGGCCAGCGATTCGCCGGCGGCCAGCCGCGCCAGGGTGCGCGCATAGGCGTCGAACAGCCGCGGATAGGGATCCTGCCTGGCGGTCAGGCGCACCACCAGTTCGTTGAGATACAGCCCGGCCAGGCCGGCGTCGCCGGGCAACCGCGTCGACGCGCCCACCGCCTCGACCGCGGTCAGCGTGGCCATCTCGCCGCGCAGCAGCAGGTCCATCGTCAACGGCTGGAACGGCTCCAGCTGCGCCCGCCGCAAACGCGCCCGTTCGCCGCGCACGCCGCGCGCCACCACGCCGAGCCGGCCATGTTCGCGGGTCAGGCATTCCAGCAGCAGCGACGTCTCGCGATACGCACGAGCGTGCAGGACATAGGCGGGTTGCTGTTCGATGCGCATTGGCAGGGAATCGGGAATGGGGATTCGGGAATCGGAAAAGCCGGGACCCGCTCCAACGATTCCCCATTCCCGATTCCCGCGTCAATCGGTATAGCCGAACTTCTTCAGCATGTTCTCGTCGTCGACCCAGCCTTCGCGCACCTTCACCCACAGCTTCAGGAACACCTTGCGCTCGAACATGCGTTCCATGTGGCGCCGCGCGCTGGTGCCGATGGCCTTGAGCTGGGCACCGCCGTTGCCGATCACGATGGCCTTCTGGCCGGCGCGCTCGACCCAGATGATCGCGTGGATCTCGGCGATGCCGTCGGGGCGGTCGCTGAACTGCTCGATCTCCACCGTGGTGGCGTACGGCAATTCCTGGTCGAGCCGCAGCATCAGCTGCTCGCGCACCATCTCGGCGGCGAGGAAACGTTCGCTGCGGTCGGTGACCTCGTCCTCGCCGAACACCGGCGGCTGCACCGGCAGGCGCTTGAGGATCGCCTGCTCCAGTTCCTTCAGGCCCTGCCCCTTGAGCGCACTGACGTAGTGGATCTCGTCGTAGCCGTGCGTGGCCACCAGGTCGGCCACGAACGGCAGCATCACCGTCTTGTCCTTGTTGAGGTCGACCTTGTTGATCACCAGCAGGCGCGGCGACGACTGCTCGACCAGGGCGGCGTACAGCGCCTCGTCCTCGTCGGTGAAGCGGCCGGCCTCGATCACCTGCACCACCAGGTCGACGTCGCTGATCGCCGAGCGCGCGGCACGGTTCAGGCTGCGGTTCATCGCGCGCTTGGCGCCGCGATGCAGGCCCGGCGTGTCGACGTACATGATCTGCCCGGCCTCGCTGGTATTGATGCCGAGGATGCGGTGGCGGGTGGTCTGCGGGCGCGGGCTGATGATCGACAGGCGGAAACCGATCAGCGCATTGAGCAGGGTCGACTTGCCCACGTTCGGGCGCCCGGCCAGCGCGACCGTGCCGCAGCGGTAATTCTCATGCGGCAGGGTGCCGCCGGCGGGTTCGTGGTTCATGACGTGATGTACTCGACGAGTCGGATGGCAAGTGTAGTGCTTCGCCGGAAAGGCAGGCCGGTCGGCCACGCCGCGGCCCCGCCGGACCAGCTGCCGCCACGGCGAAAACGGGGAATCAGGGAGTGCGCTGCTGCTCCAGCAGCTGGTTCAGCACGATTTCGGCGGCGTCCTGTTCGGCGGCGCGCCGGTTGGCGGCATGGGCTTCGACGGTAAGCGCCACCGGCTCGCTGATCGTGCAGCTGATGTCGAAGGTCTTGGCATGGTCCTCGCCGTGGCTGGCGACCAGTTCGTACTGCGGCAGCGGCAGGCCCTTGGCCTGCAGCCATTCCTGCAACCGCGTCTTGGCGTCCTTGGAGGAACGGCGCAAGGCAGCGATGCGCTCGGCGAACAACCCGCGCACGGTGTCGCGGCAGGCGTCGAAACCGCCATCCAGGTACACCGCGGCGACCATCGCCTCGAACGCGTCGGCCAGGATCGAATCACGCCGGAAGCCACCGCTCTTCAACTCGCCGGGGCCGAGCTTCAGGCCGTCGCCCAGGTCCAGCTCGCGCGCCACCACGGCCAGTGCCTGGCCATTCACCAGTTGCGCCCGCAACCGCGACAGTTCGCCTTCGCTGGCCTTGGGATGGACCTCGTACAGCATCTCGGCGACGATCGCGCCGAGCAGCGCATCGCCGAGAAATTCCAGTCGCTCGTTGTTCGGCTTGCCGATGCTGCGGTGGGTCAGCGCCAGCTGTGCCAGCGCCGGGTCGCGAAAACGGTAGTTCAGTTCCAAAAGTTACTCGCCCACGTTGCCCTGCAGCGGCACGCTCTTGTCGAAGTGCAGCAGGAAGTCGATGTTGTACATGAAC
>CAVPQF010000014.1:0-6304 GCA_963707225.1 uncultured Gammaproteobacteria bacterium | reverse complement strand
AAGGCGGTGCGGGAGTCGCTGCAAATCAAGCCGGGGCAGAAGCTCGACGTGATCGTTTACGAGGGGCGTGCGGAATTCATCCCGGTGCAGGATATGCGCGAGGCACGCGGCTTCCTGCGCGGCATCGATACAGACGTGCCGCGGGAAGCCGATCGGGTATGAATCTGGTCGATTCGTCCGGCTGGCTGGAGTACTTCGCCGATGGACCCAATGCCACCTTCTTTGCGTCGGCGATCCTCGCTGCGGAACAGTTGATTGTCCCGACACTATCCCTGCTGGAGGTCTTCAAGCGGGTGTTGCAGCAACGGGGGGAGGGCGATGCCCTTCAAGCGGTGGCGCTGATGCGACAGGGGCAGGTGGTCGAGTTGGATTCCGTACTGGCGCTGTCGGCAGCGCGCCTGGGTGTGGAACATCGGCTCGCGCTTGCCGACTCGGTCATTTACGCCACCGCTCGCCGCTTTGGCGCGCTGCTGTGGACCCAGGATGCCGATTTCGAAGATCTCCCGGGTGTGCGCTTTGTGGCGAAGTCACGCGGCCAAGGCGGCTGATCCGTGGCCGATCTGCTGCCGCCGCTGCGCCCCATTCCGATCAAGGAGCGTCTGTCCGTGCTGTACATCGAGATGCCCGAGCGCGCCGCGCCCGTAATACATGTCCTTCGGCAACCGCGGCATGCCCCACGGTGCGTCCCATACCGGCACGCTGCCCTCGCTCACCAGGTTGGTCCAGAAGCCGGCGCCGTAGCCGGTTTTCAGGGTTTGCGAATGGCTGTACGCCACCCAGCCTTCAGGCAGGATGCGCCGTCCGTCGACCACGCCGTCGTCCAGATAGAGCTGGCCGAAGCGGGCAAAGTCGCGGGCCGAAGCGTAGACGTTGCTCGATCCGACCGGCGTACCGGTGGCGTCGGTTTCGATCACCGCGCTGCGCATGCCCAGCGGCGCGAACAGTTCGCGCCGCACGAAGCGCTCGGCGTCGACGGCGCTGCCGCCGGCCGTATCGCGGACCAGCCGCGAGAGCAGCACGTAGCCAAGGTTGCTGTAGCCCCAGGCGGTGCCGGGCGGATGGGTCAGCGGCGTCCGCGCCGCGTAACCGGCCATGTCTCGTTCGAGGAACAGCATGCGCGTCATCGGGCTGAGCGCGCCGTTGGTTTCGTCGAACGGCAGGCCGCTGTCCATGCGCAGCAATTGGTCGACGGTGACGGCGTGGTGCGGGTCCGCCGGCGAGCGCCAGGCGGCGATCGGTGCGGGCTGGTCCAGCCGCAGCTTGCCCTCGCGCACGAGGATGCCGATCAGGGCGCTGACCACCGATTTCGTCAGCGAATGGGCGTAGATCGGCGCGTCCGGACCGTAGCCCGGGGCGTAGCGCTCGGCAATCAGTTGGCCGTCGTGCAGCACCACCACCGCCTTGGTCAGGCGCGGGTGGGCCGGATCGGGTTCGGCGAAGGCCTGGTCGAGTGCGCGGCGGATCGCCGGGTCGATCGGTTCGACCACGCTCGCCGGCCAGGTACTGGCGATCGGGGCGGGCTCGAAGCCGGCCGCCTCGGGTACGGCCTCGTCATCGTGCACGAGCAGGCAGCCGAGCCCTTCGCGGTACACCGCACGCGCGGTGAAATCGCCGAATACCGAGGTGCGCACTTCTCGCCTGGCGTGGTCCACTTCGTCGTGGATTGCCCAGCCGATGCTGCGCATCAGCGGCAGTTGCTCCTCCCGGAATGTCCGTTGCGGATCGACTCGCGAAACGAATGCCGCCGCGCACAGCGAGCGGCTGACCGAGCCGGTGGCGGTATGGAAGAGGTCCTTGCCGACGGTGCCGACCCAGAGGGTGGCGGCAAGCAGAAGGACGAGCACGGTGACGAGGGTGATCTTCGGGAGGCGCAAAGCCATGGTGGTCCGCCGGGTCGGGTTGTCAGGGTGGCCAGCATGGAGAACACGGGGACCGGCGATCGTCCGATCCGGCGGAATCGTACGGCGCCGATGCGTCGTACGGGTGTGATCCGCCCGGTCCGGACGTCAGTCCGGCGAGCAACCGGCATCGGCACAGCCGCTGAACTCGCGTTCGACGCGGCGGCGCAGGGCGGGAATTCGCAGCAACGGCAACAGTGGCCAGTAGGCCGGAATCTGCCGGCACAGCAAGGCGAACCCGGCCGCGCCGCGCAGCGTCGTGCCGTGGCGCAGGTCCTGCACCACGACTTCGCCCAGGTGCAGCGGACCCACCGGCGAGACGCCGGTGGAATCCTCGAAACGGCCCAGCCAGTCGAGCCGGCGGTGCAGCCGCGCGTAGCGTGCGCATTTCGCGCAGTCCGGATGGCGGTACAGCCTGATCGCGGCCACGGCGGTGGCCGTTCAGTGCTTGCCTGGCTTGTAGTGGCCGGGCTCCGCGCGCGAAGGGATGGCGATCCGGTTCCAGCCGTTGATCACGATCACTACCATGTTGAGGTCGATCAGCTCTTCCTCGCTGAACTGGGCGCGGGCCTGCTCGTAGACCTCGTCCGGCACGCCGTGGATCGGGTCGAGCGGGGTCACCGCCTCGCACCAGGCCAGCGCGGCGCGTTCGCGCGCGTTGTAGAACGGCGCCTCGCGCCAGGCCTGCAGCACGTACAGGCGCTGCTCGGTCTCGCCGGTGGCGCGGGCGTCCTTGCTGTGCATGTCCAGGCAATAGGCGCAGCCATTGAGCTGCGAGGCACGCATCTGCACCAGCTCGATCAGGCTCTGTTCGAGGCCGCAGCTCCTGATGTAGTCGCCCGGGGCGAGCAGCGGTTTCAGGGCGTCGGGGCGTTTGTAGACATTGAAGCGGGGCATGCGGTTCTCCGTGGGGTGGTGGCCAGGGTGGCCGTTCAGTGCAAGGACGTGGGAGGCGTCGATTTCGTGACGGCCGCCAGCCGGGCGAGCTTGCCGGGGTGGCGCAGGGCGGTGCACCGCGGTGATGCGCTCGCCGTCGTCGTCGATCCAGCTGGCCGAGATCAGCGTGTCGCCCTGCCAGCCGGACAGCGCCGGCGTGCCGTTGAGCTGGCGGATCTCGTGGCGCACGCCGCCGTACCGCTGCTGCTGCAGCGCGATCTGCATGTACAGCCGGGCCAACCGCTCGGCACCATGCAGCGGGTGCAGGATGGCCCGCGCCAGGCCGCCGCCGTCGGAAACGCTCATGGCATCCTCGGCGAACAGGACGCGCAGCGTGGGCATGTCGGGTTGCTGCAGCGCCTGCATGAAGCGTTCGAGCCGCCGCCGCCGGGTGTCGATGTTCGGCATCGCCTGGCGCGGCCGATCCTGGCGCAGCCGCTGTTTCGCCCGGTGCATGCGCTGGCGGCAGGCGTCCTCGCTGATCTCCAGCATCGCGGCCGTCTCGGCGTGGCTGTAATCGAACACTTCGCGCAGCAGGAAGGCGGCGCGTTCCTCCGCGCTCAGCCGCTCCAGCAACAGCAGGAAGGTGAGGGTGAGGCTTTCGGCGCGTTCCAGTTGCGCCTCGGGCTGCTCGGATTCGGCGGCCAGCGGCCACGGGCCGGGATAGTGCGCGCGTTCGGTCTGGCGCGGTGCAGGTGATCGAGCGCGATGCGCGTGGTCACCGCGACCAGCCAGGCTTCCGGGTCCTCCAGCGCCGCGGTGTCCTGTGCGTGCCAGCGCAGCCAGGCGTCGTGCAGCACGTTCTCGGCGTCGCTGGGCGTGCCGAGCATGCGGTAGGCCGGGCCGAACAGGCGTGGGCGGTGTTGCTGGAACAATGCGGTATGCGGATCCATGGTGTTCTCCATGGCGGCGTCCAGACAGGACGCGCGGGGATTACACGATGTGACCGCTCAGCGGAGCGTCACTTATCGAAACAGCGGCCACGGTGCCAGGAAGACCAGCCAGATCAGCAGCAGGATGCCGACGTACTTGCAGGCCTTGTACAGCTTCTTGTGCCGACGCTTGAACTCGGCCTTGAGCCGGCTGCCGCCGGTATCCTTGTGGCGCTGGCTCAGCGCGAACAGGCGGTTCACGAAACCGGTCTTCTCCGCTGCACCCTCGGTGTTCGGCGAGGCGGTGATCCTGCCCATGAACGCGCCGACCCGATGGTTGATCGCGCTCATCCAGCGCGTGCGCAGCGGGCGTTCGACGTCGGCGAACAGGATCACCCGGGTCTGCCCGGTGGTGTTCTCGGCCCAGTGCACGTAGGTCTCGTCGAACACCACGTCCTTGCCGTCGCCCCAGGCGTGCTCCTCGCCGTCGACGAAGATGCGGCAGCCCGGCGAGTTCGGCGTGATCAGTCCGAGGTGGTAGCGCAGCGAACCGGCGAACGGGTCGCGGTGCGGGTTGAGCTTGCTGCCCGGCGGCAGCAGCGCGAACATCGCCGCCTTCACGCTGGGGATCGACTTCAGCAAGGCCACCGTCTGCGGGCACAGCGCCTCGGCCGAGGTCAGCGGCTCGCCGTACCACTTCAGGTAGAAGCGCTTCCAGCCCTGCTTGAAGAAGCTGTTGAAGCTGGCGTCGTTGTTCTTCGCGGCGGCGCGGATGTAGCCCTCGTCGAACAGGTGCGACGCCTCGTCGCGGATGACCTGCCAGTTCGCCTGCAACAGGTCCAGCTGCGGAAAGCCGCGGCGGTCGAGGATGGGCCGCGCCGGCACCGCCGAGAACGCGTACATCAGCAGGTTGTACGGCGCGAACACCGCCGAGTGGTCGACCAGCTGGCGATCGAAACGCAGCCGCACGCGGCCGCGCAGGTGCACCAGCAGCACGCACAGCGCGAAGAAGGTGAACAGGGCCAGCAGGACGAGGCGGGGGGTGAGGATCATGTCGACGCTTGCAACCGTGGAATGACTGTCAGGCAGGCATTCTACTCGCCTGGCCGCCGTGGCCAACGCGGAGCGGCTGCGGCCTTCACCTGCTGTTCCCGGGTCAGCTCGACGTGCCGCTGCGGGCTGATCGGCTCGAACACCGGCTGCACGGCGCCACCCTTGTGGCGCAGCGCGGCGATCATGTTGGCGGCAGGGTAGCGGCCGGCGGCGAGGGCGGCCGCATCGATCGCCTGCTCGCGGTCGATCCATTCGCGGTCCTCGGCCTGCTGCGGGTCGAAGTTGAAGCCGATCCGCCGTTCGACGAAGGGCATGATGGCGCCGCCGAAGCTGAAGAACAGCTCGAAATCGAACTCGGCCAGCAGGCAGGCCACGATGTCCTGCGCGCGCACGCCCTCGTTGGAATACGCGGCATGGTCGATCGGGCGGTAGCGCGGCGATGACGTATTGAAATGGCGATCATGGCGCTTGTTCGCCGGCAGGGTAGCCCACGCTTCCTGCACCACGGTTTCCACGTCGGGCCACAGCAGGTGGCCATTGCGGCCGATGATGTCGGAACTGAGCAGCACGCCTTGCGCGGCCAGCGAACGGCGCAGCGATTCGCACAGGGTTTCCAGTTCGGTGACGTGGTGGAAGAACTGGTTGACGATGATGACGTCCTGGCCGGGCAGTTCGAACGGCAGGTTGCAGTCGCGCGCCTCGAACGTCATCAGCGCATCGACGCCGCGCTCCTTCGCCGCGGCAGCGGCACGACGCATCAGCGCAGCGTTGAAATCCATGCAGGTGACATGCGTGGCGCTGCCGTCCGCCTGCAGTCGGGCGGCAAGCTCGATCTCCATGCCGCATGAGCCGGTGCCGACGCTGAGCACGCGCACCGGTGTGCTCGCGCCGGCCGCACTATGCCGGATGTGGTCGAGGAAGAAGCTTTCCGGCGAGCCTATGCCCAGCCGCTGCGCGTCTGGCGCCAGGAAACGCCCCGACCAGTATGCGAAGATCGGCGGCAGCGTTTCGCCCTGGTATTGCGGCGTGACGCTGAACGCGATGCGCTCGGCCACGGCGAGCAGCCGGCGGCGGGCCGGTGCGGGCAGCGAGCGTGCCAGCAACGCGATGGCGCGCTTGGCCGGCAGCCGGTGGCGGTAGGCGAAATTCTTCAGCGACATGCAGGCGGTATCGGTCGGCTATGGCGGGGAATGGACAGGAGCGCGGAAGCGGGGGACCTGTCGCCGCGCGACAGGCCCCCTGCTTCCAGCTTCCGACGCTACAGCGTCTCCGCCGCGAAATCCGCCAGCCTCGAACGTTCGCCGCGGCGCAGGGTGATGTGCGCCGAGTGCGCCCAGTTCTTGAAACGGTCCACCGCGTAGGTGAGGCCGGAGGTGGTTTCGGTGAGGTAGGGCGTGTCGATTTGTTCGACGTTGCCGAGGCAGACGATCTTGGTGCCGGGGCCGGCGCGGGTGATCAGGGTTTTCATCTGCTTCGGCGTGAGGTTCTGCGCCTCGTCGATGATCAGGTAGCGGTTGAGAAAGGTGCGCCCGCGCATGAAGTTCA
>CAVPQF010000013.1:0-21004 GCA_963707225.1 uncultured Gammaproteobacteria bacterium | reverse complement strand
ATGTGTACGTCTACCTCTCGACTCGTCGTCTATGCGCCGTTCCTGGAACTCCAGCAGGATGATCGCTACGGCAGCCATCGGCTCGTCCTGCAATGCCGGCCGGGCAGCGTCACGCTCACCGCGCACGATCTGGTGGGCGCCACCCGTGCCAGGCAGATCGTGGCGCACGAAACGCGCTCGTATTTCGAGGTCGACCGCCAGGAAATGCTGGCCGAGCCGCGCGGCGCGGCGCGCGCCGTCGATGGCGCCGTCGTGATAACCCGGCCTTATCCGCCCACCGAGCTGGGCCGCCTGCTTTCGTCGCGCTCCATCGGCGCCTGGGTCGGCGGCAGGCGCAGCGCGTTCCGCTACGGCGCCACCTTCATGCTCTATCCCGCCCGGCACGCCATCAAGGATTTCTACAACGCCTGCTGGCGCGCGGCGCCCTGGCCGGTCAAGCCGTCGCCGAAGAAGGGATGAGCCTGTTCACACGGCCCGGTTCTGCGGGAAGAAGCGTGTTTGCTGTCGCCGACTTTCATGGGTCCGTGACTTCCGACCTCCAATGACCTCTGACCCTTCAATGGCTGCCTGAGGCCGGCGTAGACTGCACCCGACCATCGGGTTGGTGGTGCCAGTCATGTGCCCGGTGGCCAAGGACGGAAAACGAAACGATGCCTGTCGGCAGCCATCCCCAGGCCCGGCGGGCGGACAAAACCGTCCAGAACTTCCCATGAGCGGATTGCCAAACGGTTTGGCAGGCTCATGTCCCCACCGTCGTTTTCAAACGGAATCAGGAAAATCCCATGAACAACAGCTCCCTCTCAAGCAACCGTCCATGGCATCGCCGCGGCTTCTCGCTCCGGAGTCTGGCGATGACGGCTGTCATCGGCATGTGTGGTGTGGCGGGATCTGCCGCGGTCTACGCACAGGCCACCGTAGGCAAGATCTTTGGAAATGCGCCGGCGGGCGACACCATCTCGGCGCAAAGCACGACGTCGGGATTCCAGCGTCAGATCCGGGCAGACGCCAAAGGCCACTACAGCATCGACCCGCTGCCGGTCGGTGTTTACACGGTGACGCTGGAAGAGGACGGCCGTCCCGTCGTCAAGCATGTGAACGTACCGGTCGTCGTGGGCCGCGGCATCAAGGTCGACTTCGATTGCGCCCAGGGGCAGTGCGCAGAGCTTGCAAGCAAGCCGTAATTCATAGTGATCGGAGCCCGGCGGGTTGGGGCCAGCAAAGCGAACCGCAGCGAGGCACCGGGTTGGGGGGTTGTTGGGTTCGCGATGCTTGCGACGGCCTGCATGACCTGGCTTTGGCGAAACAACAACGGCGCCGTAACGATACGGCGCCGTTGTTGTCTCAGCGAAAGGCACTGGATGCCGGCCTACGCCGACATGACGGGCAGGGCTCAGAGCGCTTCGAAGATGCCGGCCGCGCCCATGCCGGTGCCGATGCACATGGTCACCATGCCGTACTTCAGCTTGCGCCGGCGCATGCCGTGCACGAGCGTGGCGATGCGTACGGCACCGGTGGCGCCGAGCGGGTGGCCGAGGGCGATGGCGCCGCCGAGCGGGTTGACCTTGCCCGGGTCGAGGCCGAGGTCGCCGATCACGGCGAGGGCCTGGGCGGCGAAGGCTTCGTTGAGCTCGATCCAGTCCAACTGGTCCTGGCTGATGCCGGTCTGGCGCAGCGCCTTCGGGATCGCTTCCTTCGGGCCGATGCCCATCACTTCCGGCGGCACGCCGGCGACGGAGAAGCCGACGAAACGGGCCAGCGGTTGCAGGTTGTACTGCTTGATCGCCTTCTCGCTGGCCAGCAGCACGGCGCCGGCGCCGTCGGACATCTGCGAGGAGTTGCCGGCGGTGACGCTGCCGCCGAACTGGCCGTTGCGGAACACGGTTTTCAGCTTGGCCAGCACTTCGGCCGTGGTGCCGGCGCGCGGGCCTTCATCCATGTCGATGCTGCGGCTGTCGGTCTTGATGCTGCGGCTGGCCAGGTCGGGGTAGTGGTCGTCGAGCCGGAACGGGCTGATCTCGTCCTTGAATTCGCCGGCGGCCTGGGCGGCCAGCGCGCGGCGATGGCTTTCCACCGAGAACGCGTCCTGCTGCTCGCGGCTGACCTTCCACTGCTTGGCCACGTTCTCGGCGGTGATGCCCATGCCGTAGGCGATGCCGATGTTCTCGTCGTTGAAGATCGCCGGGTTCATCGCGATCTTGTGGCCCATCATCGGCACCATGCTCATGCTTTCGGTGCCGCCGGCGAGCATCAGGTCTTCCTCGCCGAGGCGGATGCGGTCGGCCGCCATCGCCACCGACTGCAGCCCGGACGAGCAGAAGCGGTTGACGGTGACGCCGGGCACGGTGTCGGGCAGGCCGGCCAGCAGCAGGCCGATGCGCGCCACGTTCATGCCTTGCTCGGCTTCGGGCATGGCGCAGCCGATGATGACGTCGCCGATCTGCCGCGGATCGACGCCGGGCGCCTGCGCCATCACGGCACGGATCACGTGGGCGAGCATGTCGTCCGGACGGGTGTTGCGGAACACGCCGCGCGGCGCCTTGCCGACCGGGGTGCGGGTGGCGGCGACGATGTAGGCGTCTTGCACTTGCTTGGTCATGATGTTTGCTCCGTAGCGTCGCGCGGTTCGCGGCGACGCGTTGTGATTTTTCTTGCCCGTCATCCCGGCGAGGGCCGGAATGACGAGCCATTGAATTGATTAATTACGCAGCGGTTTGCCGGTGCTCATGGTGTGGGCGATGCGGGCCTGGGTTTTCTCGGTCTTCGCCAGTTCCACGAAGTGCTTGCGTTCCAGCGCCAGCAGCCATTCCTCGTCCACCATCGAGCCGCGTTCGATCACGCCGCCGCACAAGGTGTCGGCGATGCGCGAGGCGATGTCCACGTCGTGTTCCGAGGCGAAGTAGCCGGCCTGCAGGTTGGCCAGCGAGGCCTTGAGCGTGGCGGTGCCGACGTCGCCGGCAACCGGGACCGCACGCGCCGGCAGCGGCGGACGGTAGCCGCTTTCGGCCAGGGCACCAGCCACCTGCTTGGCGACGTAGAGCAGTTCGTAGGCGTTGAACACGACCACGTCGCTGTCGCGCAGCAGGCCCATGTTCTTCGCCTCGATCGCGCTGGGCGAGACCTTGGCCATCGCCACGGTCTCGAACACCTTCTTCAGTTCCTCGAACGGGTCGGCCGGGTTCGCCCTGGCGGCGCGCACGGCCAGTTCATGCAGGCCGCCACCGGCAGGCAGCAGGCCGACGCCGGCTTCGACCAGGCCGATGTAGCTTTCGAGCGCTGCCACGGTGCGCGCCGAATGCATCTGGAATTCGCAGCCGCCGCCGAACGCCATGCCGCGCACCGCGGCCACCACCGGCACCAGCGAGTACTTGATCGCCATGCTGGTGCGCTGGAAGTTGGCCACCATCTTCTCGAAGTCGTCGAACTTGCCGGCCTGCAGCAGGCCCAGCGCACCCTTGAGATCCGCACCGGCGGAAAAGTTTGATTGAGAGCCGGGCTCGCCGGTCTGCCAGATCACCACGGCCTTGAGTTTCTCTTCGGCCAGCTTGATCGCGTGCTGCACGCCGTCGAGCACGAAGTCGTTGACGGTGTTCATCTTGGTCTTGAACGAGAGGATGCCGACGCCATCGTCGCCCAGCGTCCACAGGCGCACGCCATCGTTTTCCCAGACGGTGGTGCCCTGGTCGAACTTCTCGCCGATCAGCGGATCGGGGAACAGCTGGCGCTTATAGACCGGATGCTGCGAACGCGGCCTGTCCGCGTTGGCGCTGGCCGAGTACGAACCGTCCTTGCCATGCACGCCTTTACGGCCATCGGTGACCCACGCCGGCAGCGGCGCCTTGCTCATCGCCTTGCCGGCGGCGATGTCCTCGTTGATCCAGCCGGCGACCTGCTGCCAGCCGGCCGCCTGCCAGGTCTCGAACGGACCGAGCTTCCAGCCGTACCCCCAGCGGATCGCGAAATCGACGTCGCGCGCGGTGTCGGCGATGTCGGCCAGATGGTAGGCGGCGTAGTGGAACAGGTCGCGGAAGGTGGCCCACAGGAACTGTGCCTGCGGATCGGCCGTCGCACGCAGCTTGCCGAACTTCTCGGCCGGGTCCTTGATCGCGAGGATCGCGGCGACTTCATCCGAGGCCTTCTGCTCGGACAGTCGGAAGTCCTGCTTGGCGACTTCGAGAACCTGAATGTCCTTGCCCACTTTCCTGTAGAAGCCACCGCCAGTCTTCTGGCCCAGCGCGCCCTGGTCGATCAGGCCCTGCAGCCAGACCGGCGCCTTGAAGTACTGGTGCCACGGATCGTCAGGCAGGGTGTCGGCCATGGTCTTGATGACATGCGCCATGGTGTCCAGGCCGACCACGTCGGCGGTGCGGTAGGTGGCGCTCTTCGGACGGCCCAGCGCCGGGCCGGTCAGCGCGTCGACGGTGTCGAAGCCGAGCTTGAACTGCCCGGTGTGATGCATGATGGCCAGCATCGAGAACACGCCGATGCGGTTGCCGATGAAGTTCGGGGTGTCCTTGGCAATCACCACGCCCTTGCCGACGGTGGTGGTGAGGAAGGCTTCGAGGCCGTCCAGCACGTTCTTGTCGGTGAGCCGGGTCGGGATCAGCTCGACCAGATGCATGTAGCGCGGCGGGTTGAAGAAGTGCACGCCGGAGAAGCGATGGCGCATGTCTTCCGGCAACGCTTCGGCCAGGCCGTTGATCGACAGGCCGGAGGTGTTCGAGGCGATGATCGCCGTCTTCGACAGGTGGCCGGCGATCTTCTTGTACAGATCCAGCTTCCAGTCCATCCGCTCGGCGATCGCCTCGATCACCAGGTCCACGTCCTTCAGGTGGTCGATGTCGTCGTCGTAGTTGGCCGGGATGATCGCGGCGGCGAGATTCTTGTCGGCCAGCGGGGCGGGCGACAGCTTGGCCAGGTTGGCGATGGCCTTCAGCGCGATGCCGCTCTTCGGGCCTTCCTTCGCAGGCAGGTCGAACAGCACGGTTTCGACGCCGGCGTTGGTCAGGTGCGCGGCGATCTGCGCGCCCATGACACCGGCGCCCAGCACGGCGGCCTTGCGGATGCGCAGCGCTGATGTGGGTGAGGATGCAGCGGTCATTGGCTTCTCCGAGGATGCAAAAAAAGGCGGGGCAGGTAGGTCAGGGATGGCTGAGGCCGGCGATGGCGAAGCGGATCAGGTGCTGGGCGGTCTGTTCGCGATGGGTGTGCTCGCTGACGTCGCTCTTGCGCTGGATCATGCCGAAGCCGGACATCGCATGGGTCAGCGCGCCGGTGACCAGGTCGATGCGCCAGTACAGCTCTTCCTTGCTCAGCTGCGGCAGCAGGCGCGCGAATTCGGCAGTGAACTGGCGCATCACGTGGCCGTAGTTCGCGGACAGGAACTGGCGCAGGGTGTCGTCGTGTTCGGCGAATGCCCGCGCCAGCACGCGCATGAACAGGGCGCCGCTGTCGTCGTGCGACAGGTCCAGGGCGGGGCGGATGAACGCTTCCAGCACGTCTTCGAGGGTGGTGTCTTCGGCACCGGCGACCTTGGCGAGCGCCGTCAGTCGGCGTTCGTTCAGCGCGTCCAGCCGGCGCCGGAACACTTCCTCGACCAGCTTGTCCTTGGAGCCGAAGTGGTAATTGACCGCGGCCAGGTTGACCCCGGCCGCCGTGGTGAGCTGGCGCAGCGAGGCGCCGTCAAAGCCGCGCTGGGCGAACAGGACCTCGGCGGCGCCGAGTATCCGTTCCTTGGTTGAGCCGGAGCTGTTCACGGGCGGAACCATCCATCGGCCACGGGCCGGTTCAAACGATCGTTTGAGCATACGCGGACAGCTCCGGGGCCGTCAAACAGTCGTTTGTTGCAAACACCCGGCGACTTGCGTATGAGTTAGAATCTGTCAAACTTTCGTGAGCTAAATCCGCAATCCTCGTCGGAATTAGCCGATTCCGCCGGCTTGGGGCCGGCCATCACCCCTTTTCCTATCCATCCGTTTTTTCCGGAGCAGACCCGTATGGCGCTGGAGCGCACTCTTTCCATCATCAAGCCCGACGCCGTTGCCAAGAACGTCATCGGCGAAATCTATGCCCGTTTCGAGAAGGCCGGCCTGAAGATCGTGGCCGCGCGCATGAAGCAGCTGTCGCGCCAGGAAGCCGAGGGCTTCTATGCCGTGCATCGCGAGCGTCCGTTCTTCAAGGCATTGGTCGAGTTCATGATCTCGGGCCCGGTGATGATCAGCGCGCTGGAGGGCGAGAACGCCGTGCTGGCCCATCGCGACCTGATGGGCGCCACCAACCCGAAGGAAGCCGCGCCGGGCACGATCCGCGCCGACTTCGCCGACTCCATCGACGCCAATGCCGTGCATGGCTCCGACGCGGTCGAAACCGCCAAGGTGGAGATTGCCTATTTCTTCGCTGCGACGGACGTTTACCAGCGCGTTCATCCTTGAACGCGAAGATCAAAAGGCGGCCATCCATGGCCGCACTCTTCACAAGAGCCGCCCCTTGAATCCAGTTGTCGCCAGTTCCGCCAAGGTCAACCTGCTCGACTTCGATCGTCAGGGTCTGCGTGATTTCTTCACGCAGATCGGCGAGAAGCCGTATCGCGCCGAGCAGGTGATGAAGTGGATCTACCACGACCTGGAAGACAACTTCGAAAACATGACCGACGTGGGCAAGGCGCTACGCGTCAAGCTCACCGAGGCCTGCTACATCGGCGCGCCGAAGACGCTGCTGGACAAGGTGGCCACCGACGGCACGCACAAGTGGCTGCTCGGCATGGACAGCGGCAACGCGATCGAGACGGTGTATATCCCCGAACCGACCCGCGGCACCTTGTGCGTGTCCTCGCAGATCGGTTGCGCGCTGAACTGCCAGTTCTGCTCCACCGGCGCGCAGGGCTTCAACCGCAACCTGTCCACCGCCGAGATCATCGGCCAGGTGTGGGTGGCGGCGAAGTACCTGGGCAACGTCACCCACCAGAACCGCCGCATCACCAACGTGGTGATGATGGGCATGGGCGAGCCGCTGGCGAATTTCGAGCCCGTGCTCAAGGCGATGAGGTTGATGCGCGACGACCTGGGCTTCGGCCTGGCGGCCAAGCGCGTCACCCTGTCCACCGCCGGCATGGTGCCGCTGATCGACCAGCTGTCGGACGCCATCGACGTGTCGCTGGCGGTGTCGCTGCATGCGGCCAGCGACGATCTGCGCACCGAGCTGATGCCGATCAACAAGCGCTACCCGATCGCCGAGCTGCTGGCCGCCTGCCAGCGCTGGATCGCGCGCAAGCCGCGTACATCGATCACCTTCGAATACACCTTGATGAAGGGGATCAACGACCAGCCCGAGCATGCCCGCCAGCTGATCAAGCTGATGCGCAAGCTGCCGACCTGCAAGGTCAACCTGATCCCGTTCAATCCTTTCCCGGGCACCCAGTTCAAGCGCTCCGACGCTGACGACATCCACGCGTTCCAGACGCAGCTGTTGAATGCCGGGGTGCTGACCATGCTGCGGCGTACCCGTGGCGACGACATCGACGCCGCCTGCGGGCAACTGGCCGGACAGGTCACCGATCGCACCCGGCGCAGCGCCGACATACGCAAGCGACAGGACGAGGGGACACTGCATGCGATTTGACCGGGTACTGATCTTCTGCCTGCTGCTGCCGCTGGCCGGCTGCGTCACCACGCGCACCGACAGCAGCTCGCTGGGCAAGAGCATGCCGCAGTCCAGCAAGGCGGACCAGGCCGAGGATGCCGCCCGGATCCATACCGAACTGGGCCAGCGCTACATGGCCAACGGCGACCTGCAGACGGCGCTGGAAAAACTGACCAAGGCGCTGCAGTTCGACCCCAACTACGCGCCGGCGCATACCGTGATCGCGGTGCTGTACGAGCGCATCAACAAGCTGCCCGAAGCCGAGCAGCATTACCGCAAGGCGGTGGCGCTGGAGCCGGCCAAGGGCGCACCGAACAACAATCTCGGCGTCTTCCTGTGCCATACCGGGAAAACCGCCGAGGCGAACCAGTATTTCCAGAAAGCCGTCGCCGATCCGTTCTACCAGACCCCCGACGTGGCGCTGACCAATGCCGGCGTCTGCCAGCTGCGTGCCAATGACATCGCCGGGGCTGAAGCGAGTTTTCGTGACGCCATCGCAAGAAATCCCAATAGTGCGGAGGCACTCTTCCAGCTTGCGAATACGCTCTATCTGAATAAGGATGCATTTCGCGCCAGGGCTTTCCTCCAGCGGTTCGATGCGCTGGGGCAGCCGACCGCCGTGTCGCTCAAGCTAGGCCACGATATCGAAACCCGTCTGGGCAACCCGGAAGGTGCCCTCACTTACAGCAAGCGATTGCTCAGCCAGTTCCCGGACTCGGAGCAGGCGCACGCCCTAGACACAACTGCCAGCCCATGACCTCCATGCAATCTCAATCGACCGGGAAGGGTTCAAGCGAGCCCGGGCTGTTCGGCATCCATTTGCCCAACATGGATGTGTCGTCTACAAACCTCCACACGGTAAGTCTCGGCAGTCGCCTGCATGCGGCGCGTGAAGGGCAGGGCCTGGACCTGGAAGCCTGCGCACATGCGCTGAAGTTGCCCGCCCGGGTGTTGCGCCAGCTCGAACGCGACCAGTACGACGGCATCGACTCCAAGATCTACCTGGCCAGCTATATCCGCAAATACGGCCGCCACCTGGGCATCAACGAGGCATCGATCCAGGTCGAGCTCGACCGCATCAAGCAGATCGAGGCGCCGCTGGTAGCCACCGGCGGCATTTCGCATTCGCGCTTCCTGCTGGACCGTTACGCCACCGCCGCCACCTACGTCGTGCTGACCGCAGTGATCGTGGTGCCGATGATCTGGCTGGGCGTGCGCGGCACGCTGGATCGCGACCTCAGCCATCTCGCTCCGCTGGATGCCGCCCCGGTGGCCCAGTTGGAAACGTCTGCCACGAATACGGCAACGCCGAACGGGAAGGCCGACGACTCGCTCCCGACAATGCCGGCTGCGGCTACACCGCAAGCGGAACAGGATCAGCCGTTGCTGGCCTCGATGGCACCATTCCCGAACCTGGAAAACGCCAGCCTGTCGCCGGCCAAGCCGGTCGCACCGGTCGCGGCCACCGGTACCGGCGGCCACAGCCTCGGCCTCAGCCTCTCGGCGGCCAGCTGGGTCGAAGTAACCCAGGTCGACGGAACGCGGCTGGAATACGGCCTGCTCGCGGCCGGCAGCAACAAGACCTACCACAGCGACCAGCCACTGGATGTGCGCATCGGCAATGCCAGCGGTGCGCAGGTCAGCATCGACGGCAAGTCGATCGGCCTGGATGATTTTCGGCGCGCCAACGTGGCGCGTTTCCGCGTGCAGATGCAGGACGGCACGGCTTCCGCCACCACCTTCTGATCGCCGTTCGACGCCGCTGCGGGCGGCCCATTTCGGTTATGCTTGCCCACTCGGTCTGCTCGGCAACGAGCGGGTATGACCAGCTTTTCCCTTTGTTTACCGCACCGGCCTGTGCACGCGTCTGCGGGCGCGCGGCCTTTTGAATGGTGATTGCATGGCATTTGAAGAATACGACAAGTACGAACAGAGCGAGCTGGTTCAGAAGTGGCTGCGCGACAACGGCGTGTCGATCATCGCCGGCATCGTGATCGGCCTGGTCGGCATTTTCGGTTGGCAGCAGTGGCGCAACCACCAGGCCCGGAACGAGGGCCAGGCCTCCCAGCTCTATCAGCAGGTGCAGATCGCGCAGGCGTCCGGCAAGCCGGATACCGCTACGCAGCTGACCGACCAGCTGATGAAGGATTACGCGAAGTCGCCGTTCACCGTATTTGCCGTCAGCGAGCGCGCCAAGCAGCAGGTGCAGGCCAATCAGCTGGACAAGGCCGAGGCATCGCTGAAGTGGGCCGAGAGCCACGCCACCGCCCCGGCGCTGAAGTCACTGACGCTGCTGCGCATCGCGCAGGTGGAACTGGCCCGCGACAACGGCAAGGAGGCGCTGGCCACGCTCGATCGCATCCCGGCCGACAGCTATCAGGGGCTGGCGCAGGAACTCCGCGGTGATGTGCTGGTCAAGCTTGGACGCCCCGACGAAGCACGCAAGGCCTATCAGACGGCCTCGTCGGCGTTGGGCGAGGAAGCGCCGCAACGCGGTGCCTTGCAGATGAAACTCGATGATTTGGCCGTGGCCGGGAAGCAGGGTGCATGAAAAGATTTTTGCTGATCACGCTGGCTTCATTGGTGGCCCTTGCCGGTTGCCACTCGTTCAAGAAGGAAAACGTCCAGCCGCCGACTCCGCTGGCCAAGGACTTCAAGCCCACCGCGCAAGTCACCCGTCTGTGGCGCAGCAGCGTGGGCGATGGCGCGGGCACCAGTGGCGCGCGCCTGCGCCCGACCGTGGTCGATGGCGTGCTCTACGCCGCCAGCACGGACGGCAAACTGGTCGCCATTGATGCCGCCGGCGGCAAGAACCTGTGGTCGAAGAGTTCGCGCACCCATGGCTGGTTCGGCTGGGGCGACAAGAAGCGCAAGGACGCCCAGTACGCCGGCGGGCCGGCGGTCAGCGGCGACCTGCTCGCCGTCGGCACGCTGGACGGCCACGTCTACGCCGTGAACGCAAAGGACGGCAGTCCGCGCTGGGATGTCGAGGTGAGCAGCGAAGTGCTGGCGTCGCCGGTGATCGTCGGCGACATGGTCGTGGTGCGTACCGGCGATGGCCGCGTCTACGCGCTGAATGCGGCGAGCGGCCAGCGTCGCTGGGTCTACGATCAGGGCAGCGTGCCGCTGCTCAGCCTGCGCGGCAATGGCGCGCTGCTGGCGGCCAACGGCGTGCTGTTCTTCGGCAGCGACGACGGCAAGCTCGTCGCCCTGCGCCAGGACAATGGTGCGAAGCTGTGGGAACAGAAACTGGCCAGCGGCGAAGGCCGCACCGAGATCGATCGCCTGAACGACGCCGACGGCGCCATCCTGCTGGACGGCAGCACGCTCTACGGCACCGCCTATCACGGCAACCTGGCGGCAGTCGACGGCCCCAGCGGTCGCCCGCTGTGGACGCATCCGTTCTCCAGCTTCGAGTCCCTGGCGGTCAGCGACCATGCGGTCTTTGGCGTCAACGACGAATCGGTGGTGTGGGCGTTCGACAAGAATGGCGGCGCCGACATGTGGAAGAACGACGCGCTGAAGTACCGCTGGCTCAGCGGCCCGGCGCTGCAGGGCAACTATGTCGTGGTCGGCGATCTGGAAGGCTACGTGCACTGGCTGCAGACCGGCGACGGCGCACTGGCCGCCCGCGAGCGGCTGTCGAAGAAGGCGATCCGCACCCAGCCGCTGGTGGTGGGCGACACCGTCTACGTCGAGGACGTCGAGGGCCGTATCGGCGCCTACCGTCTGTCCTCGCACTGATCGCTGGAACGAAGTACTCATCATGTTGCCCGTCGTCGCATTGGTTGGTCGTCCGAATGTCGGTAAATCGACCCTTTTCAATGTGCTGACGCGCAGCCGCGACGCCCTGGTGGCCGACATGCCGGGCGTCACTCGCGATCGCCACTACGGCGTCTGCCGCAGGGGCGATCGGCCCTTCGTGGTGGTCGATACCGGCGGCCTGTCCGGGGTCGAGGAAGCCATGGACGTGCTGACCGCGAAGCAGGTGCGCCTGGCGATCGGGGAAGCGAACGTACTGGTGTTCGTGGTCGATGCCCGCGATGGCCTGCTGCCGCAGGATTACGTGATCCTGGGCGAGCTGCGCCGCAGTGGCAAGCCGATCGTCGTCGTGGTCAACAAGACCGACGGCCTCGACGAGCAGGCCGTGCTGGCCGAATTCTCCGCGTTCGGCATCGGCACCACCTTGCCGTTGTCCGCGGCGCACAATCGCGGCACCGACGACCTGATCCGGGCCCTGCTGCCGCTGCTGCCGGCCGACGAGGAAAGCGCGACCGAAGCCGCGGGCGAGGACGGCAGCATCCGTGTCGCCATCGTCGGCCGTCCGAACGCCGGCAAGTCGACCCTGATCAACCGCCTGCTGGGCGAGGAGCGGCTGATCGTCTCCGACGTCGCCGGCACCACCCGCGACCCGATCCGGGTACCGCTGGAGCGTGACGGCAAGCGCTACACGCTGATCGACACCGCCGGCATCCGGCGCAAGGCGCGGGTCGAGGAAGCCGTCGAGAAGTTCAGCGTCATCAAGACGCTGCAGTCGATCGCCGCCGCCCAGGTCGTGGTGGTAATGATCGACGCCCGCGAAAACCTGGCCGACCAGGATCTCACCTTGATCGGCTACGCGATGGACGAGGGCAGGGCGCTGGTCATCGCGATCAACAAGTGGGACGACATGGACCCGTACCAGCGCGACGAATGCCGCCGCGCTCTGGATCGCCGGCTGGTGTTCGTCGACTGGGCGAAACAGGTGCAGATCTCCGCGCTGCACGGCTCGGGCCTGCGCGAGCTGATGCGTGCGGTGGTGCGTGCGCATGCCTCGGCAACCAAGGTGCTGGTGTCTTCCGACCTCACCAAGACGCTGGAGAAGGCGTACGAGAGCTACCAGCCGCCACTGGTGAACGGTCACGCGCCGAAGCTGCGCTTCGCGCATCCGGGGGGCACCAACCCGCCGACCATCGTGATCCACGGCACCCGCACCAAGCACATCGCACCGGCGTACCAGCGCTATCTGGAGAATTTCTTCCGCAAGCGCTACAAGCTGGAAGGCACGCCGGTCCGGATTGCCTTCCGCGAGGGCGAGAACCCGTACGCCGGGCGCAAGAAGGTGCTGACCAAGGAACAACAGCACAAGGCCAGGCGCCGGGTCAGCGATCTGATCAAGCGCACGCGCTGAGTCGCCGGATTTCCTGCCAGGCCGTGCTGCGCGGATCCACAGTCGGTCAGCCCCGATCCTGCGGAATCAGGGCATACACCGCCGCATCGCGTGCCTGCCCGCGTTCCCACAGGCGATGACGGGCGATTACTTCGAACCGTGCTCCCAGCTTTTCCGCCGTGCGCCGGCTCGGCCGGTTGTCGGGTAGCGCGATGATCTCGATACGGATCAGCCCCAGTCGCCCAAAACCGAAACGCGCGACCATGGCAGCCGCGGCCGATGCGATACCTTGCCCGTGACGTGCCTGGCGCACCCAGTAACCCAGATTTGCGCTCCGATGAACCCGGTTGCGCTGGCCCAGACCGACGCCGCCGAGCAGGTCGCCCGAGGCCGCATCGAAAATCGCGAAGGCGAAGTGCTCGCCCGAGTGCCAGCCAGCCTGGCAATGCGTCACCCAGGCCTGGGCAGCCTGCAGGTCGTAATCGGCATGGCACCACGGCAACCAGCGGCCAACGCTTTCCGCAGACCCGCGTGCGGCTTCTGAAAGCGCTGCCGCGTCGCGGTCCTGCCATGGGCGCAAGTTCAATCGACCGTCGGTCAGTTCCAGTGCGGCTGGAGTCGTCTCGTCTGCACCCATGCGGCGTTCCGTTTGTGCGCGTCCGGCCAAGCCCGGATAATGTCCGACTTTATACCCGGGCATCCCCATGAGCGCACGCATCCTCGACGGCAAACGCATTGCACAGGAACTGCTGGAGCGCATCGGCCTGCGCGTCGCGCAACGCGTGGCGCAGGGGCTGCCTGCGCCGGGGCTGGCGGTAGTGCTGGTGGGCAGCGACGCGGCGTCGTCTGTCTACGTGCGCAACAAGCGCAAGGCCTGCCACCAGGTCGGCTTCCGCTCGTTCGATTACGACCTGCCGTCGACGACCGGCCAGGACGAACTGTTCGCCCTGATCGACCGGCTCAACGCCGATCCGGAGGTGCACGGCATCCTGGTGCAATCGCCGCTGCCGGAGCATATCGACGAGGACGCGCTGGTCGATCGCATCGACCCGGACAAGGACGTCGACGGTTTCCAGGCGATCAACGTGGGGCGGCTGGCCTTGCGCCGCTTCGGCCTGCGCCCGTGCACGCCCAAGGGCGTGATGACCCTGCTCGGGCATACCGATCGCCCGGTCCGCGGCCAGCATGCGGTGGTCGTCGGCGTGTCCAACCATGTGGGCCGTCCGCTGGTGCTGGAGCTGATGATCGCCGGCTGCACCACCACCAGCTGCCACCGCTTCACCCGCGACCTGGAAACCTTCGTGCGCCAGGCCGACATCGTGATCGTCGCCGTGGGCAAGGCCGGGCTGGTGAAGGGCGAGTGGATCAAGCCCGGCGCCGTGGTGATCGACGTGGGCATCAACCGGCTCGACGATGGCCGTCTGGTTGGCGACGTGGAATTCGCCCCGGCCGCCGAACGCGCCAGCTGGATCACCCCGGTGCCCGGCGGCGTCGGCCCGATGACGGTGGCCACGCTGATGGAGAACACGCTGGAAGCGGCCGAGGCGCACGCCACGCCGCACCGGGTCGCCTGACCCATCGTTGAGCCGCGGTATTCAGCCGCACGGCTGGCGAGCATCCCGGCGAGGCGCGTATAATTTCCTCTTTGCAGCGGGACTTTTCGCATGCGCATCCTCGCCGAGGCCCTGACCTACGACGACGTCTATCTTGTTCCGGGCCATTCCATCGTATTGCCGCGCGATGTGGACACCTCCACGCGGTTCACCCGCGACCTGCGCCTGAACATCCCGATCGTGTCCGCCGCGATGGACACCGTGACCGAAGCCCGGCTCGCCATCACCATGGCGCAGAACGGCGGCATCGGCATCATCCACAAGAACATGACGGCCGAGCAGCAGGCCGCCGAAGTACGCCTGGTGAAGAAGTTCGAGGCCGGCGTGATCCGCAGCCCGATCACCGTGGGCCCGGACACCTCGATCCGCGAAGTGCTCCGGCTGACCCACGCACACAACATCTCCGGCGTGCCGGTGGTCGACGGCAGCAAGCTGGTGGGCATCGTCACCAGCCGCGACCTGCGCTTCGAGCGCAAGCATGACGACCCGGTGCGCAACATCATGACCCGCCAGGACAAGCTGGTGACAGTACAGGAAGGCGCCAGCCAGGACGAGGTGCTGCAACTGCTGCACAAGCACCGCATCGAGAAGGTGCTGGTGGTCAACGATGCCTTCCAGTTGCGCGGGCTTATCACCGTCAAGGACATCCAGAAGGCGCGCGACAACCCGCATGCCGCAAAGGATCACCACGAGGCCTTGCTGGTCGGTGCCGCCGTCGGTGTCGGCGGCGATACCGAGCAGCGCGTGGCCGCGCTGGTCGACGCCGGCGTGGACGTGCTGGTGGTGGACACCGCGCACGGCCATTCGCAGGGCGTGATCGAACGCGCCGGCTGGGTCAAGAAGCACTACCCGCAGGTGCAGGTGATCGCCGGCAACATCGTCACTGGCGAAGCGGCGCGCGCGCTGCTCGACGTGGGCGTGGATGCGGTCAAGGTCGGCGTGGGCCCCGGTTCGATCTGCACCACCCGCGTGGTGGCGGGCGTCGGCGTGCCGCAGATCACCGCGATCGACCTGGTCGCCACGGCACTGAAGGACGAGATCCCGCTGATCGCCGATGGCGGCATCCGCTATTCCGGCGACATCCCCAAGGCGCTGGCCGCCGGCGCGTCCACCGTGATGCTCGGCTCGATGTTCGCCGGCACCGAGGAATCGCCGGGCGAGGTCGAGCTGTTCCAGGGCCGCTCCTACAAGAGCTACCGCGGCATGGGCTCGATCGGCGCGATGCAGCTCGGCTCCAAGGATCGCTACTTCCAGGATGAGGCGGACGCCGACAAGCTGGTGCCGGAAGGCATCGAGGGACGCGTGCCGTACCGTGGCCCGCTGCGCAACATCATCCACCAGCTGATCGGCGGCCTGCGCGCGTCGATGGGTTACCTGGGCGCGGCCACCATCGACGACGTGCGCCACAAGGCGCAGTTCGTCAAGGTGACGTCCGCCGGCGTCACCGAGGCGCACCCGCACGACATCCAGATCACCAAGGAAGCGCCGAATTACCGGCTGAATTCCTGATAAGCCGGGAGTGGGAAATCGGGAATGGGGAATCGTTGAAAGCGACTTTCCCCGCTTCCTGATTTTCCCGTACGCGCCGGGTGCAGAGCGAACCGGCGCTTCCATTCCCGATTCCCCATTCCCGATTCCCGGCCATGCAATGACCAACATCCACTCCGACAAGATCCTGATACTCGACTTCGGTGCGCAGTACACCCAGTTGATCGCACGGCGCGTGCGTGAGCTGGGCGTGTACTGCGAAATCTGGGCGTGGGATCACGATCCTGCCGAGATCGCCGCGTATGACGCGAAGGGCATCATCCTGTCCGGCGGCCCCGAGTCGACCACACTGGCGGACGCGCCGAAGGCGCCCCGGGAGGCATTCGATTCGGGCGTGCCGATCCTCGGCATCTGCTACGGCATGCAGACCCTGGCCGCCCAGCTCGGCGGTGCCACGGAAGCGGCAGACGCGCGCGAGTTCGGTCACGCCAGCGTGGACATCGTGGCGCCGAGCCGCCTGTTCGACGGCCTCAGCGATCATCCCGGCGAGCACAAGCTGGATGTATGGATGAGCCACGGCGACCACGTGTCGAAAGCCCCCCCGGGCTTCGTCGTCACCGGCAGCACCGATCGCATCCCGGTCGCGGTGATGGAGAACGAGGCCAGGCGCTGGTACGGCGTGCAGTTCCACCCGGAAGTGACGCACACGAAGCAGGGCGGGGCGCTGTTGAAGCGTTTCATCACCGAGATCTGCGGCTGCAGGACGCTGTGGACCGCGGCCAACATCATCGACGACCAGATCGCCCGCGTGCGCGCCCAGGTCGGCGACGACCACGTGCTGCTGGGCCTGTCCGGCGGCGTCGATTCCTCGGTGGTCGCCGCGTTGCTGCACAAGGCGATCGGCGACCGGCTGACCTGCGTGTTCGTCGACACCGGCCTGCTGCGCTGGCAGGAAGGCGACCAGGTGATGGCCACCATGGCCGAGCACATGGGCGTCAAGGTGATCCGTGTGGACGCCGCCGATCGCTACTTCCAGGCACTCGCAGGCGCGGTCGATCCGGAGGCCAAGCGCAAGATCATCGGCGGCCTGTTCGTGGAGATCTTCGATGAGGAGTCGGAGAAGCTCATTGCCGCCGGCGGCAACGTGAAGTGGCTGGCGCAGGGCACGATCTACCCCGACGTGATCGAGTCCGCCGGCAGCAAGACCGGCAAGGCCCACGTCATCAAGAGCCACCACAACGTCGGCGGCCTGCCGGCGCACATGAAGCTGAAACTGGTCGAGCCGCTGCGCGAGCTGTTCAAGGACGAAGTGCGCCGGATCGGCGTGGAACTCGGCCTGCCGCGGGCGATGGTCTACCGCCATCCGTTCCCCGGCCCCGGCCTGGGCGTGCGCATCCTGGGCGAGGTGAAGCGCGAATACGCCGAACTGCTGGCCCAGGCCGATGCGATCTTCATCGACGAACTGCGCAAGGCCGATCTGTACGACCGGACCAGCCAGGCATTCGCCGTGTTCCTGCCGGTGAAGTCGGTCGGCGTGGTCGGTGACGCACGCGCTTACGAATGGGTGATCGCGTTGCGCGCGGTGGAGACCGTCGACTTCATGACCGCACACTGGGCGCACCTCCCGTACGAGTTCCTCGGCAAGGTTTCAAATAGAATTATCAATGAGTTGCGTTGTGTTTCTCGCGTTGTTTATGACATCAGCGGCAAGCCACCGGCCACGATCGAGTGGGAATAAGGAAATCAGCAACTTGCGCGCAAAAGGGAAGGCCGGCAATTTGCCGGCTTTCTCACGTTCAAGCGACAATGTATTGAAATGACTGACGAAATAGCCGGAACTTCAAGTACATTCTCAACTGCCGACGTGCAGTACATGCGGCGCGCGCTGCAGCTGGCGGCGCATGCCCGTGACGCCGAGAACGAAGTACCAGTAGGCGCCGTGCTGGTGCAGGGCGGAGCAATCATCGGACTGGGCTGGAATCGCAACGTCACCCTGCATGACCCGACGGCCCATGCCGAGATCATGGCCATGCGCGCGGCCGGCGAGAAGCTGGCCAACTACCGCCTGTCCGGCGCCACGCTGTACGTGACGCTGGAGCCATGCTCGATGTGCGCGATGGCGATGATCCATGCCCGCCTTGGCCGCGTGGTCTACGCCGCCGCCGACCCCAAGACAGGCGCCGCCGGCAGCGTGTTCGACACCCTGGTCGATGCGCGCCACAACCACCGCATCGACGTGGCCGGCGGCCTGCTCGCCGAGGAATCCGCCGGCATGCTGCGCGAGTTCTTCCGCGCCCGGCGCTGAGCGCCAGTCGCCGTCGACCGTGGCCAGGGGGTTCCGGCACGCCGATCCTGGCGTAGTCGCCGCCGTACAACGTGGCCGCTCGGAGGCCCGACGGCCCGGCCGCGGCCAGGTTGAAAGCGAGGAACAGCAGGAGTGATTTGCCCATGATCCGGCAGCCAGATATGCGATGGGCAGCTACATGGGCACGAGTCACGAGTCCTTCCCGGCAAAAACCCTGACTGGTGGCCAGCAAGTTTCCCTGAGTGAACAATCACCGTTTCCACGCGGGAACAGAGCGATCACCTCTGGACCGTTTACTTGCGCCGCCACCGCCCCGATCCTGTTGCCTCGCAAACAGTGCGTTGCCGATCCAAGCTGGCCGGTCCGGTCCATCCATTCCTCGCCGCGGGCTTTCGAATGAAGCGTCACCTCAACAATCTGCTGCAATATCCCCGAGGCCGGTTCGAAGGCGCCCATGCCGTGCACCGGGCCACGACGCCTCGCAACCCGAGCGCCAGCCTGCGGCCCGAGGACGGCTACGACTGGTTGCGGCAGATCAAGCAGGTGCACGCAGGTCGTCGCCCAGCCTTGAGGCACTGAGGTCGATCCCGGCGGCAGCGATTCGCGCCATGGCGCGATGTCCATGGCGCCGTCGCAACCCGCGAACGCGTGCAAGTCAGGCGCCACGGCGGCGTGGGCCGCCGTCTTCCGGGGAAGGCGCATGCTGGGGTTCGGGACGAACAGGCATGAAGGTCTGATCCGTCGCCGGATGTCCCCTGTCGAGTTCGCCGCGCCAGCGCGGCAGGGCCTCGGGGTAGCGGGCCTGGATGTAAGCGACGAGACCCTCGCGCACGCGGCAGCGCAAGTCCCAATTGCGGCCGGAATCGGCGGAACTCACCAGCACACGCAGTTGCATGGCATGTTCGTTGGCGTCGGTCAGCTGCAACACGCAGACGCGCCGATCCCACTCCGGCGCTTCGTCGCACAATCGCTTCAGTTCCTCGCGCAGCGGCGCCAGAGGCATGCGGTAGTCGACCATCAGGGACACCGCGCCGATCAGCTGCGAACTGCGGCGCGTCCAGTTCTGGAACGGGTTTTCGATGAACCAGTTGAGCGGCACCACCAGGCGCCGTTCGTCCCAGATGCGCACGACCACGTAGCTGCCGGTGATTTCCTCGACGCGGCCCCATTCGCCCTCGATGATCACCACGTCGTCCAGCCGGATCGGCTGGGTCAGCGCAATCTGCAATCCGGCGATCAGGTTGCTCAGCACCGGCTTGGCGGCCAGGCCGATCGCCAGGCCAGCCACGCCGGCCGAGGCAAGCAGGCTGGCGCCGAGCTGGCGCACGCCCGGGATCGTCAACAGGATGATCGACGCGCCGATGACGATCACGATGACGTCGGCGGTGCGTCCGAGCACGCGCACCTGGGTCACGACGCGGCGCGCACGCAGGTTGTCGGCGACGTCCATCGGATAGCGCCGGATCGCCGCGCCCTCGAACGCGCCGATGCAGCGCACCGCCAGCCAGGTGCCGGTCGCCAGCAGGGCGATCAGCAGCAGGTGCTGCAGCAGGGCCATCGTCGCGGATGCCGCCGGCGGCCAGATGCGCAAGGCCATCGTCAACGTTAGCAGCGGGATCAGCCATTCCATCGGCGCACTGGCCCGGCCCATGATGTCCGCGACCACCGGATGGCCGACGGCTGACCGTCGCAACACCGCGTAGGCCACGGCGCGAAGCACGATGACCAGCAACAGGCCGACGACCACCATCAATCCCGGTCGCACCCAGGCGTTGTGCATCCACAAGGCGGAAAATGTATCGGCCATGCCGGCAGTCTGCCGGCCGGCATGTCGACGGCACGTGGGTATCCCGTGCCATGGCGGCAGCCTTCCGGCCGCCAGCTGGAAGCGGCTCGCGGAATTATCGGCCGAGCTTCCTCATGATCTCGTCGAGATCCTGGCGTACCTCGTCGATGCCCGCCCACGGATCGTTGCGCAACCGCGCAAGCCGCTTGGGCACGGACTGGATGTCGAAGTCATGGCCGCTTTTCAGCTTGCCCAGCTCATTCCAGCGCAGTGGCATGGCGACCGGCGCGCCGGCGCGTGCCCGCAGCGAATACGATGCCACGCTGGTCGCGCCGCGGCTGTTGCGCAGGTAATCCACGTAGATCAGGCCCTGGCGTCGCGCCTTGCTGGCGGTAGCGATGAATTCCAGCGGGTGGGTCTGCGCCAGCGTGCTGGCGAACGCATGCGCGAAATCCTTCACCTGCGCCCAGGGGCAGGCGGGGTTGAGGGGAACCACCACATGCAGGCCCTTGCCGCCGGTAGTGCGCAGGAACGAATCCAGGCCGAGCTGCGCCAGTCGCCGGTGCGTCAGTCGCGCCGCCGCCACGACGCGATCCCAGGCTACGTTGCCGCCAGGGTCAAGATCGAACACGACGCGGTCGGCGCGATCGGGCTGCTCGATGGTCGAGCCCCAGGGATGGAATTCCAGCACACCGAACTGCACCAGCTCGAGCACCGAGGTGGCATCCAGCGGATAGATGTAGGTCGCCTGTGCGCCGGATTCCTCCTTCAGCCTCGCGCTGCCGACATGCTTCAGGCCGGTGATCATGTGCTTCTGGAAGAAACATGCTTTCGCCGTGCCTTCGGGGCAGCGGATGACCGAGGTAGGGCGGTTCACCACGCCCGGCAGGAACCACTTCATCACCGCGACGTAGTAGTCGGCCACCTGTTGCTTGGTGATGCCGTCGTCGGGAAATACCACGCGATCGGGGTGGGTGATCCGGATTTTCGTCGGAGCTGCGTCGACAACCTTTCTTCGGCGCGGCGTG
>CAVPQF010000012.1:0-53797 GCA_963707225.1 uncultured Gammaproteobacteria bacterium | reverse complement strand
AGACGAAGGCCGCCTTGAGAGGCGGCCTTCGTTTACAATTGGTGCCCAGGAGAGGACTCGAACCTCCACGGAGTTGCCCCCGCTAGCACCTGAAGCTAGTGCGTCTACCAATTCCGCCACCTGGGCAGGTGTCACGTCGCTCGGTGAGCTGCGTGAGCCGCGTAATTTAGGCATCTGCCGGCGGCTTGTCAACACTTTTCACATCCATCCGCTGCGACGTGGCATTCTCCGCGGCGCAAACATCACAAGGACCTTGAGTGACCAGAAAAACTCCCCCCCATTCCGGCAATCCCCAGGACTCGCGTTCCGCAAAGAAGTCAGCCAGGCGGGCGCCGCGAGCCGCCACTGCACCCGACAAGCGCAACAAGGCTGCCGCAGGCGCCATGCGCGATCCCCATGCCGATCGCGAGGCGCAGCGCTATGCGCGCCCGATCCCCAGCCGCGAGGCGATCCTCGACCTGCTCGAGCAGCGCGGCGAACTGCTGACCGAGGCGCGCATCGCCGAGGCGCTGGACATCCACGATGAAACCGACCTCGATGCGCTGCGCAAGCGGCTCGCTGCGATGGTGCGCGACGGCCAGCTGCTGCTGGGCCGGCGCGGCGGCTACGCGCCGACGCAGAAACTCGACCTGATCGCCGGCGTGGTGCTGGCCAATGCCGAGGGCTACGGCTTCCTGCGTCCGGACGAGGGCGGCGACGACCTGTACCTTTCGCCGCAGCAGATGCGTGCGGTGATGCACGGCGACCGCGTGCTGGCCAGCGTGGTCGGCATCGACCGCCGCGGGCGCCGGCAGGGCGCGATCGCCGAAGTGCTGCAACGGCGTTCGCCGCGGCTGGTCGGCCGGGTGGTGATCGACAACGGCGTGACCCTGGTGACGCCGGACGACCGCCGCCTGAACCAGGACGTGATGATCAAGCCCGGCCGGGAGCAGGGTGCGCGCTCCGGCCAGATCGTGGTGGCCGAGATCACCGATCCGCCGACCCCGCAGCGCGGCCCGATCGGCGAGATCCGCGCGGTGCTGGGCGAACGCCTGCAGCCGTCGCTGGTGGTGGAGATGGCGATTGCCAGCCACGACCTGCCGCACGAATGGCCGGCCGAGGTGCTGCGCGATGCGGCGCAGGTGGAGTCGGTGGTGACCGCCGCCGAGCGCGAGGGCCGCACCGACATCCGCCAGCTGCCGCTGGTGACCATCGACGGCGCCGACGCGCGCGACTTCGACGACGCGGTGTATGCCGAGCCGAAGCGTGGCGGCGGCTGGCGCCTGATCGTGGCGATCGCCGATGTCTCGCACTACGTGCAGGTCGGCAATGCGCTGGACCGCGAGGCGTACGAGCGCAGCACTTCCACCTATTTCCCCGGCTTCGTGGTGCCGATGCTGCCGGAGACCCTGTCCAACGGCATCTGCTCGCTGAACCCGAGCGTCGAGCGGCTGTGCATGGTGTGCGACATGCTGGTCGACGCCGAAGGCAACGTGACCCGGTCGAAGTTCTACGACGCCGTGATGCTGTCGCATGCGCGGCTCACCTACGACAAGGTATGGCAGGCGGTGGGCCTGCGCGAGAAGGATGCGCGCCACGAAGTGGCCGACGTGCTGCCGCAGCTGGAAAACCTGCACGCGCTGTACAAGGCGATGGCGGCGCAACGCAGGCGCCGCGGCGCGATCGACTTCGAGACGCCGGAAGTGAAGTTCCGTCTCGACCAGACCGGCGGCGTGGAGTCGATGGGCGCCACCGAGCGCAACGACGCGCACAAGCTGATCGAGGAATGCATGATCGCCGCCAACGTGCAGGCGGCGCTGTTTCTGGAGAAGAAGAAAATCCCCGCGCTGTTCCGCGCGCACGAGCCACCGCCGGCGGAGAAGTACGAGGACCTGCAGCAGTTCCTGCGCGAGTTCAAGCTGCGCATGCCGTCGGTGGATGAAGTGACGCCGGGGGATTTCTCCGAGATCCTGCGCATGGTGCATGACCGCCCCGAGCGCGAGCTGATCCAGAACGTGCTGCTGCGCTCGCAGAGCATGGCCGCCTACCAGCCCGACAACCGCGGCCACTTCGGCCTGGCGCTGCAGGCGTACGCGCACTTCACCTCGCCGATCCGCCGCTATCCGGACCTGCTGGTGCATCGCGCGATCCGTTTCGCGCTGACCGGCCGCAAGCCGACCGACTACACCTACAGCCCCGCCGAGATGGCGGCGATGGCGATCCACTGCTCGCAGCGCGAGCGCCGTGCCGAGGAAGCCGAGCGCGACGTGGACGAGCGCTTCAAGTGCGCGTGGATGGAAAAGCACATCGGCAGCGAGTTCGACGGCTTGGTCACCGGCGTCACCTCGTTCGGCCTGTTCGTGGAACTGGACGAGTCGAAGGTGTCCGGCCTGGTGCACATCAGCCAGCTCGCCAACGACTACTACCACTTCGACGCCACCCGCAAGCTGCTCAAGGGCGAACGCACCGGCGCACAGTTCCGCCTCGGCGACCACGTGCGCATCCAGGTGCTGCGTGCCAGCCTGGAGGATCGCAAGATCGACTTCCGTCTGGTGTCGCCACGCACGCCGGCCCCGGCACCGACGGGCAGCGGCAAGGCGTACGACTATGCCGCCGCAGGCGAGCGTTATTCGCTGCCGAAGAAGGCCGCCGCCACGGCCAGGGCGCCGGGCATGTTCGGCCGCGCCGCCAAGGCGATCGGGCGGGCGTTTGGACGCAAGGAAACGGTGGCCGCCGCGCCGGAGGCGACTCCACGCAAGGCCGCGATGCAGGATAATCCGCCGCCGCGTGCCCACGGTTCCTCGCGATCCCAGACCGGTGAGCAACGTCCGGCGCGTGCGCCCGGCGGTGCCAAGCCATCCCGCTCGAAGGATTCCCGCCCGCGCAGGAACGATGGCGGCGGCAAGTCCGCGCAGCGTGGAGCTGCGCCGGCCACCGCGGCCGCGCCGAAGAAAAGCGGCCGGCGTCGTTCGAAACCGAAACCGAAAGGCCAGTCATGAGCGAGAGCTGGATCGTCGGAATCAACCCGGTCGAAGGTGCGTTGAGCAACGACGCCGAGCGCGTGCGCGAAATGCTGGTCGAGAACGGCCAGCGCAATGCCCGCGTGCTGGATCTGGCCGAGCGCGCGAGGAAGCTGAAGATTCCGGTGCAGCATCGTCCGCGCGACGAGCTGGACAAGCTGGCCGGGGAGGCGCGCCACCAGGGCGTGGCGGCGCGTTACGAAGCTGCGCCGGCAGCGCATGAGAGCGACCTGGCCGCGCTGCTGGAGCGCGATGGCAGCGACACCCTGGTGCTCGTGCTCGACGGCGTCACCGATCCGCACAACCTCGGTGCCTGCCTGCGCAGTGCGGCGGCGGCGAAGGTCACCGCGGTGATCGTGCCGAAGGATCGCGCGGTCGGACTGACCCCGGTGGTGCGACGCGCCTCGGCCGGCGGCGCCGACCGGGTGCCGCTGATCGCGGTGACCAACCTGGCGCGCACGCTGCGCGAACTGAAGGATGCCGGCGTGTGGATCACCGGCCTGGCCGGCGACACCGACACCACCGTCTACGGCGTCGACTTCAGGGGGCCGGTGGCCCTGGTGCTGGGCAGCGAAGGCGAGGGCCTGCGCCGGCTCACCCGCGAGCTGTGCGATTTCGTGGCGAAGATCCCGATGCCGGGCACGATGGAAAGCCTCAACGTCTCGGTCGCCACCGGCGTGGTGCTGTTCGAGGCCTTGCGCCAGCGGAGCGTGAAACGATGAGCTTCTTCTGGTACGACTGGGCCGGTTACCTCGGCGTGGCGCTGGTGCTGCTGGCGTTTTTCCTGCTGCAGGAACGCAAGCTGCAGGGCAGCGGGCTGGTCTACCAGCTGATGAACGTGCTGGGCGCGATCGGCGTGATGCTGTCGCTGGCTTTCGGCAACTTCAACCTGTCGGCGTTCATCATGCAGGTGGCCTGGTTGCTGATCGGCGGCTATGGCATCGTGCGCGGCATCAGGCGTCGCCGCGAGACGCGCGAGCTGCCGTAACTCTGCCCGGCGGCGCGGTCGGCGCGGTGGCGTTGGGCATCGTCCTGTTCGGCGATCCGGCCACGCTGCCGCGGCTGCTGTGCGTTGCGCTGATCCCGGTGGGAACCGTCGGCCTCAAGCTCACGGCGAACTAGCAGAAGCCCGGTTTCGTAGGGCGGACACCGTCCGCCGCTCCCGCGAAAATCATTCAACGGCAAAAACTGGCGGGCAATGCCCGCCCTACGCGGTGTGCGCTCCGCGTCATTCGCCGAGCTTGGTGACTTCCGGGCTCGACGTGAGATCGCGCTTGCTGCGCTGCTTGTCCAGTGGCTCGCCGGTGACCTGGAACCACACGTTCTCGGCGATGTTGGTGGCGTGGTCACCGATGCGCTCGATGTTCTTGGCCATGAACAGCAGGTGGGTGCACGGGGTGATGTTGCGCGGGTCTTCCATCATGTAGGTGAGCAGCTGGCGGAAGTAGCCGGTATAGGCCTCGTCCAGCACCACGTCGCCTTTCCACACCTGGTAGGCACGCTCGGCATCGCGGTCGCGGTAGGCCGCCAGCACCTCGCGCACTTCGCCGGCGGCTAGCATGGCCAGCTGGTGCAGGCCGCCGACCGGCGCCACCGGCGCCACCATCGACAGCGGGATCGAGCGCTTCGCCACGTTGGCGGCGTAGTCGCCGATGCGCTCGATGTCCGAGGCGATGCGCAGCGCGGCGTACACGTTGCGCAGGTCGCCGGCCATCGGCGCGCGCAGCGCCAGCAGGCGCACCACGTCGTGGCCGATTTCCTGTTCCAGCTGGTCGATCGCGTCGTCGTTGCCGACCACGCGCTGGGCGGCGCGCTCGTCGCGGCGCTCGAGCACGTCGATGGCGGCTTCCAGCTGGGTCACCGACAGCTCGCCCATGCGCACGATCTCGCCGGTGAGCCGGGTCAGTTCGCTGTCGTAACTCTTGATGATGTGGTCGGTGCCGGTGTTCATGTGTTGCCTCGATGTGTTCTTTCAGCTTTCGATGTCGTCATTCCCGCGAAAGCGGGAATCCATCTTGCTCACTGTAAATGCCGCATGCAAAGGTCAAGGTCGGAATGGATTCCCGCTTTCGCGGGAATGACGGCGCTGAGAGCCTGCGGCTTTTCCCGGGCCCCGAGCCACGACTCCGACCCTAGCTAGCCAAACCGCCCGGTGATGTAATCCTCGGTCTGCTTCTTGCCCGGCTTGGTGAAGATCTTCTCGGTCTGGTCGAACTCGATCAGCTCGCCCAGGTACATGAAGGCGGTGAGGTCGGAGACGCGCGCCGCCTGCTGCATGTTGTGGGTGACGATGACGATGGTGAACTGGCTTTTCAACTCTTCCACCAATTGCTCGATGCGGCTGGTGGCGATCGGGTCGAGCGCCGAGGTCGGCTCGTCCAGCAGCAGCACTTCCGGTCGCAGCGCGATCGCGCGGGCGATGCACAGGCGCTGCTGCTGGCCGCCGGAGAGGCCGAGCGCGTTCTGCTTGAGCTTGTCCTTCACCTCGTCCCACAGCGCTGCGCTGCGCAGGGCCTGCTCCACACGGCCTTCCATGTCCGGCTTCGACAATTTCTCGTGGTGACGGATGCCATAAGCGACGTTCTCGAAAATCGTCATCGGGAACGGTACCGGCTTCTGGAACACCATGCCGACCTTGCTGCGCAGGCGATTCAGCGAATAGCCGGGATCGAGGATGTTCTCGCCGTCCAGTTCGATCGAGCCCTTCGCGTCGAGCTTCGGGTAGATCGCGTAGATGCGGTTGAAGATGCGCAGCAGGGTCGACTTGCCGCAGCCGGACGGGCCGATGATCGCGGTGACCTGCTTCTCCGGGATGTCCATGCTGATGCCTTTCAGCGCCTGGAAACCGTTGTAGTAGAAGTGCAGGTCGCGCACGACGAGCTTGGGGGCGACAGCCGCCGCTGCCGCCACCGGTGCCGGGTTCGTGGCGAGGGCGGAATCAGTCATGGGACACCTTGGTGCGGGTAAGGATCAGGCGGGAGGCCAGGCTCAGCAGCAGTACGAACATGGTGACCACGAACGCGCCGGCCCAGGCCAGGGCGTGCATCGCATCGCCCGGATCGTTGGCGTACTGGTAGATGATCTGCGGCAGGCTGGACATCTTCTCGATCGGGTTGATCGCCATGTAGTTGTTGCCGAACGCGGTGAACAGCAGCGGCGCGGTCTCGCCGCTGATCCGCGCCAGCGCCAGCAGCACGCCGGTGATGATGCCCGAGCGCGCCGCACGGATCAGGATCTGCAGGGTCAGCTTCCACTGCGGCACGCCGAGCGACAGCGCCGCCTCGCGCAACGTGGACGGCACCAGCCGCAGCATCTCGTCGGTAGTGCGCACGATCACCGGCAGCGCGATCAGCGCCAGCGCCACGCCGCCGGCGAAACCGGAGAACGTGGTGTTGCCGTGGGTGAGAGCGGTGCTCGGCAGCACGATGATGGTATAGACGAACAGGCCCATCACGATCGACGGCGCCGACAGCAGGATGTCGTTGAGGAAGCGGATCGACTCGCCCAGCCGGGTGCGGTCCGCGTATTCGGCCAGCCAGGTGCCGGCCAGCACGCCGATCGGCGTGGCGATGCCGATGCCGATGAAGTTGATCACCAGGCTGCCGACCATGGAGTTGAGCAGGCCGCCGTCCTCGCCATAGGCGGTGACCCTGGTGAACAGCTTCAGATCCAGCGCGCTGATGCCCTGGCGCAGGGTTTCCCACAGGATCCAGGCCAGGAACGCCAGACCGACCAGGGTGGCCAGCGTGCTCAGCAGCATCGCCAGCGCGTTGGTGATGCGGCGGCGCAGATACGGCGAATTCATCAGCGGCCCTCCTTGCTGGCCAGCCGGCGCAACATCAGGCGCGCTATCAGCAACACGATGAAGGTGACCACGAACAGCAGGAAGGCCAGCGCCATCAGCGCGGATTTCTGCAGGCCGGCCGCCTCGCTGAACTGGTTCGCGATGGTCGAGGCGATCGAGGTGCCGGGATCCAGCAGCGAAGCCGACAGGTGCATGGCATTGCCGAGCACGAAGGTCACCGCCATGGTTTCACCCAGCGCACGGCCGAGGCCGAGGAAGATGCCGCCGATCACGGCCGAGCGGGTATACGGCAGCACGATGTCCCACGACACCTCCCAGGTGCTGGAGCCCAGCGCATAGGCCGACTCCTTCAACCGGGTCGGCACGGTCAGGAACACCTCGCGCATCACCGAGGAGATGAACGGGATGATCATGATCGCCAGCACGATACCGGCGACCAGGATGCTGGCGCCGAACGGGTAGTCGCTGCCGAACAGCTTGCCCACGAACGGCACGTGTTCGGCCACCCACGACAGCTTGCCGTCGTCGGGCTTGTTGCCCAGGTTGCTGGTCAGCCACGGCTTGATGTGATCGGCAAAGAACGGGGCGAAGATGAACAGGCCCCACATGCCGTAGATGATCGAAGGGATGCCGGCCAGCAGCTCGATCGCCGAGGCGACCGGCGTGCGCAGCCATGTCGGCGCGACTTCGGAAAGATAGACCGCGATGCCGAAGCTGATCGGTACGGCGATCAGCAGCGCGATGAACGAGGTGATCACCGTGCCGTAGACCGGCACCATGGCGCCATAGACGTCGTTGCCCGGGTCCCACTCCGAGCTCACCAGGAAATGCCAGCCGAACGTGCCGAAGGCATCGCGGCCACCCCACAGCGTGGCGCCGGCGGCGCCGAGCAGGGACGCCAGCACGATCAGCGCGCAGCCCTTCAGCAGCCAACGGAACAGCCGCTCGTGGCGGGCATCGCGACGGCTGCGCTGTTCCAGGATGTCGGTCGTTGAAATGGCTGTTTCGATCGCTGCCATGAAAATCCAGTGGTGCGGGATGGAAACTCGCACTCCCCCGCCGACCGGGCCGGCGGGGGAGTGCGCTTTACTGCATCAATGCTTGAACTCGGACGCCCAGTACGCCTCGATCTGGCTGACCAGACTCGCCGGCAGTGGTACGTAATCCAGCTCGCTGGCGGCCTGCTGGCCCTGCTCCAGGGCGGACTTGAAGAAGTCAAACGCGACCTTGCTGTTGCCGGCATTCTTCGGCGTCTTGTACATGATCATCCAGGTGGTGGCGGTGATCGGCCACGCCTGCTCGCCCGGTGCATTGGTCATGATCAGGTTGAAGTCCTTGGCGCTGGCCCAGTCGGCGGTGGCGGCGGCAGCGGCAAAGGCATCAGCGCTCGGCTTCATGTAGTTGCCGCTGGCATTCTTCAGGTCGACCCAGGCGAGCTTGTTCTTCACCGCATAGGCGTATTCGACGTAACCGATCGAACCCTTGATCTGGCGCACGTACTGCGAGACGCCTTCGTTGCCCTTGCCGCCCACGCCGGTCGGCCACTCCACGGCGGTGCCGAACTTCACCTTGCTGGCCCATTCCGGGCTGACCTTGGACAGGTAGTTGGTGAAGTTGAACGAGGTGCCCGAACCGTCCGAGCGATGCACCACGGTGATCTTGCCGGCCGGCAGGCTGAGGCCGGCGTTCAGCGCGGCGATCTTCGGGTCGTTCCAGTTGGTGATATTGCCCAGGAAGATGTCGGCGAGGATGGCGCCGTCCAGCTTGACCTGGTCGGCCTGCACGCCGGTGATGTTGACCACCGGCACGATACCGCCGACCACGATCGGGAACTGGCCCAGGCCGTATTTCTGCAGGTCCTCGGCCTTCATCGGCGCGTCGGAGGCGCCGAAGTCGATGGTGCCTTCCTTGATCTGCGCGATACCCGCGCCGGAACCGACCGACTGGTAGTTGAGATGATTGCCGGTCTTCTCCGCGTACGCGGCCGACCACTTGGACATGACCGGGTAGACGAAGCTGGAGCCGGCGCCGGTGATGTCGGTGGCGTGCGCGGCCACACCGAAGGTCGAGGCCACGGCAAACGTGGCGACGGCGACGAAGCGAAGCGGGAGTTTGTTGATGGTCAACACGGTAGCTCCTTGGAGGGAAGTCGGATGCGACCCCGCCATTTCAGGCTTTTCGTGTTGCCATTGGATGAAATGAATGTTTCAGGCAGATGACAATCTGTCACATGGCCGCTTCGCGGGGTGGCAGCCCGCACGAAACAACCGGGATCAGGCCGCGTCGAGGCCGCTGTGGGCCTGCTCGAACAGCTCCAGCTGGCGCCAGCGGTTGACCACGCTGCAGAACAGTTCGGCGGTGCGCTCGGCGTCGTACACCGCCGAATGCGCTTCGCGGCTGTCGAACGCATGGCCGGCGGCCAGCACGGCCTTGCTCAGTACGGTCTGGCCGTAGGCGAGGCCGCCCAGACTGACCGTATCGAAACAGCTGAACGGGTGGAACGGATTGCGCTTGTGGCCGCAACGGCGCACAGCCTGGTTGAGGAAGCCCAGGTCGAACGCGGCGTTGTGACCGACCAGGATTGCGCGCTGACAGCCGGCTTCGCGCACTGCCTCGCGCACCGCCAAGAAGATGTGGTCCAGCGCGTGGCGCTCGGCCAGTGCGCCGCGCAGCGGGTTGGTCGGATCGATGCCGGTGATTTCCAGCGAACGCGGATCCAGGTTCGCGCCGGGAAACGGCTCCACGTGCGTGGACACGGTGGTCTGCAACTTCAGGTAGCCGCCTTCGTCCATCGCCAGCGGCACCGCGGCGATTTCCAGCAGGGCGTCATGTTCGGCATCGAAGCCGCCGGTTTCCACGTCGACCACCACGGGCAGGAAGCCGCGAAACCGCTCGGCCATGCGCGGCGCGGCGCTGTTGCTGAGAATATCCATCGGCGAAGCATATCAGCCGCGTCACGCGGCGTGAGATGCGCCACTTCCGCGGCTTGGCGGATGCGCTGTCTTGAATATGTCATCAAAGCTGCACTTAACCGTAAAAATCCCTCGGCAGACTTGTTAACCAATCGCTAGCCAGCCATCGGATCGAGGGGCGATCGAGATGCTTTCCACCCACTTGCGGAGAATCACATGCGTTCCAAATTGATTGCGGTGGCGATTGCCGCCGGCCTTGGCCTGACCAGTCTTGCCGCCTCCGCGGCGCCGGCGCAGAACAGGACGGCCGCCGCCAGCAGCAGCGAAGTCGAGCAGCTGAAGGCACAATTGGCCGCGCTGCAGGCCAAGGTGGAGGAACTGGAGCAGCGCACCGACGCACAGTCTGACATCAACGTCAGCACCGGCCAGGCGGTGGAGAAGGCCACCAACGTGACCACGGCCAGCGACAAGAAGCTCGCCGCGCTGGAGAAGGCGGTCAACAACACCACGCTGTCGGGCAAGATGTTCTTCGACTTCACCAACATCGACGACAAGAACAGCGACAAGGGCAAGAGCGACAAGTCCGGCATCGGCCTGGACGTGAAACGCTTCTACCTCGGCATCGACCACAAGTTCAACGACATCTGGTCGGCCAACCTCACCACCGACTTCAATTACGTCAGCTCCGACGGCGAGACCAACCTGTTCGTCAAGAAGGCTTATGTGCAGGCCAAGTTCGACCAGGCCGCCGTATTCCGCATCGGTTCGGCCGACATGCCGTGGATCCCGTTCGCCGAGAAGTACTACGGTTTCCGCTACGTCGAGAACACGCTCACCGATCGCCTGAAGTACGGCAATTCGGCCGACTGGGGCCTGCACCTTGGCGGTGACATCGGTGCCAGCAAGTCGCTCAACTACGCGGTGTCGGTGGTCAACGGCAACGGCTACAAGAACCCGGGCCGCAGCAAGGGCGTGGACGTCGAGGGCCGCGTGGGCTTCGTGCCGTTCGACAACATGATTGTGGCGGTCGGCGGCTACAGCGGCCATCGTGGCCAGGAAACCGAGAACATCAACGCGCCGAACACCGCGCAGCGCGGCGACTTCATGGTGGCCTACGCCAGCGATGCATTCCGCCTCGGCGCCGAGTACTTCACCGCCAAGAACTGGAACAACGTGCTGACCACGGCTACGGACAAGGCCGATGGCTATTCGTTCTGGGGCAGCGTGGCGGTGGCCGACGGGGTGAACCTGTTTGCCCGTTACGACAACGCCAAGCTCAGCAAGACCCTGGACGATGCCAACAAGGATGTCTACTACAACGCAGGCGTCGAGTTCCAGGTAACCAAGGGCTTCAAGCTGGCCGGCGTGTGGAAGCACGAAAAGGCCGACAAGTCGGTGGGTACGCCGGTGCCGCCGCACGTGCAGAACACCAAGACCAACGAGATCGGCGTGTTCGGCGAAGTGTCATTCTGATGCAACGCGCCGGTGGCATGCTGCCGGTGCGGAACGAGTGACGGACGGTCTATCGCAAGGGAGTTCCACCCATGGACGGAAAACGGCGGGCATCAGCCCGCCGTTTGCTTTCTCGCCGCCGGCAAAGTCGACGTCAGCGATTGTCCAGCGTGGCCCCGGTCAGCAGGCCGCGGGCCAGCATGCTGCACTGACGCCGGTACAGCAGCAGTTGCCACTGGCGCCCGCCGAGCTGCCGCCACAGCACCGCCGAGCGCACCGCGGCAAGCAGGTTCGTGCGCACCTTTTCCACCACGGCGGTCTGCTGCAACTGTTGTGGGTCGCCGCTGACCATCACGCGCGGCTTGAGGATCGACAGGGTGGATGCATAGACCTCGGCCAGGCGGCTGTTGACCTGGCTGGAGTCCTGGCCGAAATGCTCGACCTGCCGCTGCGCGGCAACGATGCCCTGCTGCAGTTTCCCGAGCAGGTCCGCGCGCGCCGACAGACTGCGCTCCAGCCGCATCACGGCCACCGTCATGCGCGTCACCGACATGTCGGGGGTGCTTTCGTCCAGCTGCGCGATCAGGGTGCGCAGGCCGAGCCGCACGTTCGAGATGTTGCCGTACACGCCGACCACCGAAGGCGCATCGATGCGGAACACGCTGGCCACGCTGGCTTCCATCGCGGCCTCGTCGCAGCGCCCTTCGTTGGCCAGCTGCTGCGCCAGCGCACAGGCCTGGAACAGGCCGGCGAGGGCGATCACGCGATCTTCAGTCATGGAAAAAGTTTCAAACACGGGATGCCGATTCTCTTGCTGGGGATGTGGAGGACGGCGCGAATGCCGGCAGCAGGCCACCGTAAGGTGCGTCGGTGGAGGCGATCACCGCGCCGCCGAGACAGGCTTCGCCATCGTAGAGGACCACCGACTGTCCGGGGGTGACGGCGCGCTGGGGTTCGTCGAAGCGTACATCAAGGCCGGCGTCGGTCACGCTGACCATGCAGCCCTGGTCGGCCTGGCGGTAACGGGTGCGCGCGGTGCAGCGGAACTGCGCCGCGGGCGCGGCGCCGTCGATCCAGGTGGGTGCCTCCGATTGCAGCCGCTGCGAGTACAGCCAGTGGTTCTCGCCGCCCTGGGCGACGTACAGCACGTTCGCGGCCACGTCCTTGCCGACCACGTACCAGGCTTCACCGCTGGCGCCATGGCGGCCGCCGATGCCCAGCCCGTTGCGCTGGCCCAGGGTGTAGTACATCACGCCCTGGTGCTCGCCGATCAGTTCGCCGTCGGGAGTGTGCATCTCGCCGGGACGAGCTGGAATGTATTGCGACAGAAAGCCGCGAAAATCGCGTTCGCCGATGAAGCAGATGCCGGTGGAATCCTTCTTCGCATGCGTCGGCAGGGCTGCCGCGCGGGCCATCTCGCGCACGCGCGGCTTGTCGATCCCGCCCAGCGGAAACAGCGTGGCGGCCAGTTGCTGCTGGCCCAGCGCATGCAGGAAGTAGCTCTGGTCCTTGGCCGCGTCCACCGCGCGCAGCAGCCGATAGCGGCCATCCACGCAGTCGACGCGGGCATAGTGGCCGGTGGCGATCCTGTCGGCGCCCAGGGCATGGGCCTCGTCGAGGAAGGTCTTGAACTTGATCTCGCGATTGCACAACACGTCGGGGTTCGGCGTGCGCCCGGCGCGGTATTCGGCGAGGAAGTGTTCGAACACGCCGTCCCAGTATTCGGCGGCGAAGTTGCGCGCATGGAACGGGATGCCGAGCCGGCCGCACACGGCCACGGCGTCCTTGCGGTCGGCGTCGGCGGTGCAGGGGCCGGAGCGGTCGTCCTCCTCCCAGTTCTGCATGAACAGGCCTTCGACCTGGTAGCCGGCCTGTTGCAGCAGCAGCGCGGCGACCGAGGAGTCGACGCCGCCGGAAATGCCCAGCATCACCTTCATGGCGTGTCGTCCCCGGGCAGGTGGCTCATGACCTCCAGTGGCAGCCGCTGGCCGCCCAGCCACAGGTCGATGCTCTGCAGGATCATCGGGCTGCGCAGGCGTTCGCCCAGCGCGGCGATCTCGGCGCGGGTGAGCCATAGTGCGCGGCGGATGTCGGTATCCAGCGGGCGGTCCGGGTCGTGGCTCAGCGCACGGGCGGCGAAGCTGAAGCGGACCACCGCCTCGCCGTGCTCGGTGCTGCGCCACTGGTGCACGCCGATCAGGTGCTGCAGTTCCACCGTCCAGCCGGTTTCCTCCAGCGTTTCGCGCAAGGCCGCCGCGGCGAGGCTTTCGCCGTCGTCCAGGTGGCCGGCTGGCTGGTTGTAGACAAGCCGGCCGTTGACCTCTTCCTCCACCATCAAATACCGCTCGCCATCGGCCACGATGCAGGCGACGGTGACATGCGGGCGCCAGATCTCGGCAGGGGTGGTGGAATCGGCCATGATGGGGTGGGCGGGGGCTGGAAAAGCAGCCATTGTGCCATCACCTCCCTTGTCACATCGTTGCGGGAGTACAGGCGGCACCGCGGCGTATACTTCGTAGCAGAGATCACACCCCAAGAAACCATGGCCCACGAACCCGAACATGAGCAAGACAGCGGCCGCGGCCTGGCGCTGGAAACCGCGAAGCCCGAGGTGGCGCGACCACCGCTGTTCCAGGTGTTGCTGCTGAACGACGATTTCACCCCGATGGACTTCGTCGTCGAGGTGTTGCGCACCTTCTTCAACCTGGACCAGGAGCAGGCGGTGCAGGTGATGCTGCACGTGCATACCCGCGGACGCGGCGTGTGCGGCGTGTTTACCCGCGAAGTGGCTGAAACCAAGGTAACCCACGTCAACGAATATTCACGTTCCCATCAGCATCCGTTGTTGTGCACTATGGAAAAGCTCTGAGCGACCCCATTTCGTGCCCATTGCGGCGCTGAAGGCCGCTCACCATGCAAAGCGGAGACGATCCGAATGTTCAGCAAGGATCTGGAAGTCACCATCGGCCATTGCTACAAGCAGGCCCGCGAACAGCGTCATGAATTCATGACGGTGGAGCACCTGCTGCTGGCGCTGACCGAAAACCAGTCGGCGCTCGGCGCCCTGCGCGCCTGCGGTGTGGACCTGCCGCGGCTGTCCGCCGACCTGGAGCGCATCATCAACGAGACCGTGCCGGTGCTGCCGCCCGGCGACGAGCGCGACACGCAACCCACGCTGGGCTTCCAGCGCGTGCTGCAGCGCGCGGTGTATCACGTGCAATCCTCCGGCCGGAAGGAGGTCACCGGCGCGAACGTGCTGGTGGCGATCTTCGGCGAGAAGGATTCGCATGCGGTGTACTTCATGCACCAGCAGGAAATCACCCGGCTCGACGTGGTCAACTACATCTCGCACGGCATCGCCAAGATCGGCGACGAGCCGGCGGCCGGCGTGTCCGGCGGCGAGCGCGAGGGCGAAGAAGGCGGCGAGTCGAAGGGCAATCCGCTGCACGAGTTCGCCAGCAACCTCAACGAGCTGGCGCTGGAAGGCAAGATCGACCCGCTGATCGGCCGCACCGACGAGATCGAGCGCACCATCCAGGTGCTGTGCCGCCGGCGCAAGAACAACCCGCTGTACGTGGGCGAGGCTGGCGTGGGCAAGACCGCGCTCGCCGAGGGCCTGGCCAAGCGCATCGTCGACGGCGAGGTGCCCGAGGTACTGGAAGACGCCACGATCTGGTCGCTGGACCTCGGCGCGCTGGTGGCCGGCACCAAGTACCGAGGCGATTTCGAGAAGCGCCTGAAGGGCGTGATCGCGCAGCTGAAGAAACAGCTCGGCGCGATCCTGTTCATCGACGAGATCCACACCATCATCGGCGCCGGTTCGGCTTCGGGCGGCACCATGGACGCGTCGAACCTGATCAAGCCGATGCTGGCCTCCGGCGAACTGCGCTGCATCGGCTCGACCACGTTCCAGGAATATCGCGGCGTGTTCGAGAAGGACCGCGCGCTGGCCCGCCGCTTCCAGAAGATCGACGTGGTCGAGCCGACCGTGGCCGACAGCATCGAGATCCTCAAGGGCCTGCGCTCGCGCTTCGAGGAGCACCACCACGTGGCGTATACCAACGAGGCGCTGAAGGCGGCGGTGGACCTGTCGGTCAAGCACATCCCCGACCGGCTGCTGCCGGACAAGGCGATCGACGTGATCGACGAAGCCGGCGCGCGCCAGCGGCTGTTGCCGGAAGGCCAGCGCACCGGCACGGTCGACGTGGGCGAGGTCGAGTACATCGTCGCGAAGATGGCACGGATCCCGGCCAAGCAGGTCTCCGCGTCGGACCGCGACGTGCTGCGCAACCTCGAGCGCAACCTGAAGATGGTGGTGTTCGGCCAGGACCCGGCGATCGAGGCGCTGGCCGCGTCGATCAAGATGGCCCGCTCGGGCCTGGCCGACCCGTCCAAGCCGATCGGCTGCTTCCTGCTCGCCGGCCCGACCGGTGTGGGCAAGACCGAGGTGACCAAGCAGCTGGCGATGCAGCTCGGCATCGAGATGATCCGCTTCGACATGTCCGAGTACATGGAAAGCCACTCGGTGTCGCGGCTGGTCGGTGCGCCTCCGGGCTACGTCGGTTTCGACCAGGGTGGCCTGCTGACCGAGGCGGTGACCAAGCATCCGCACGCGGTGCTGTTGCTGGACGAGATCGAGAAGGCGCACCCGGACGTGTTCAACATCCTGCTGCAGGTGATGGACCGCGGCGTGCTGACCGACACCAACGGCCGCGAGGCGAACTTCAAGAACGTGGTGGTGGTGATGACCACCAACGCGGGCGCGGCGATCGCCGCACGGCGCACGATGGGTTTCGTCGAGCAGAAGCACGAGACGGATGCGATGGAAGTGATCCGCCGCATCTTCACGCCGGAGTTCCGCAACCGGCTGGACGCGATCATCCAGTTCGCCGCGCTCGACTTCGAACACATCCTGCGCGTGGTCGACAAGTTCCTGATCGAGCTGGAAACCCAGCTGACCGAGAAGCGCGTGGGCCTGGACGTGGATGCCGATGCCCGCCACTGGCTGGCCGAGCACGGCTTCGACCCGCAGATGGGTGCGCGGCCGATGGCGCGGGTGATCCAGGAGAAGGTGAAGCGCGCGCTGGCCGACGAGTTGCTGTTCGGCAAGCTGGCCGATGGTGGCGTGGTCCACCTGGGCGTGGTGGACGGCGAGTTGAAGGTCGACTGCAAGGCGGCGGAGAAGTTGCCGGCCGTGGTCGAATAAGCCGAACGCCAGACATGACAAAGGCGGCGCATTGCGCCGCCTTTGTCATGTCTGGCACCACCATCCCCGTGAACGGAGCACGAGGCACTTACTTCATGCGGTACGTGATGCGTCCCTTGCTCAGGTCGTACGGGGTCATTTCGATCTTGACCTTGTCGCCGGTAAGGATGCGGATGTAGTGCTTGCGCATGCGGCCGGAGATGTGGGCGATGATCACGTGCCCGTTCTCCAGTTGCACACGAAACATGGTGTTCGGCAAGGTCTCCTGGACCGTGCCTTCCATTTCGATGACGTCGTCTTTGGCCATGTGTTCCGGGGTTCACGCGCAGCCGTCATGACTGCGTAAGCCGACGATTATGCCACGGATGAGTGTCTGGTTAAAGAATCATCAACGCGGACCCGGCCGGCCCGCGGTCAGGCGAAGTGCTCGTCCAGCTTGCGCCGGATTTCCTGCTCCACCATGCCTTTCAGCGGCGCCAGCATCAGGCCCAGCTCGGCCTTGACCTGGATCGCGTCGCTGCCGACGGCGATCGAGCCGCTGACGCCGGGGCGGGAAAACAGCAATGTGTCGCCCTGCCAGCGCCCGTCCATGCCGAATTTCTCGTGCATGCGTGCGGCCACCTGTTCGACCACGGCGCGGGCGTCGGCGATCGGCAACTGGTGCGGACGGCGGATATCGATCTTGGGCATGGCGGGTTCCGGGCGAAAGGCATCATCTTAATGCCATGTGGCCGCATGTTAGAGTTCCACGGTCCATCGACCGGTTCATTCATGCGTATCGAATTTCCCAATGCGGCCCGTGAGGATTTCCATTGGGCGCAGACGCAGTTGCGCATCGGCAGCGCGCCCGACAACGACCTGGTGCTGGCCGCCAGCCAGGCGGCGCCGCATCATTTGCGCATCCAGCAGGATCGCCGCGGCTGGGTGCTGCAGGTACTGCCGTCGGCCGATCGCATCCACGTCAACGCGCGGCCGGTGCGCGAACGCGCCTTGCTTCGCGTCGGCGACGTGGTCAGCGTGGGCGACTGCCGCCTGCTGCTGCGCGCCGACGAGGACCCCGCCCTGCGCCCGCCGCTGGACGTGCCCGAACAGGGACGCTGCACGGTGGCCTTGCGCGCCGTGGCCGGCCCGTTGTCGGGACGGGTGCTGCCGTTGCAGGACAACTTGACGTTCGGGCCAAACGGCGGCTGTCCGCTGGAACTGCCGCAAGGTGACATCGTGGCGCTGCGGATTTTCTGGGAGGGTGGCCAGTTGTGGCTGGAAACCACCCAGTCGTGCGAACGCCATCCGCTGCGGGTCAACGGCGTGACAGTGCAGAAACTGGCCTTGCAGCCCGGCGACCAGCTGGGCGTGGCGATGCACCGCTTCGTGGTCGACGGGCCGGGTATGGAGCCGGAGCCGGAGATCGTGATGGCCGAACCGCTGCCGCAACAGTTGCCGGAAGACGCCGCCGGCCCGAGCGGCGAAGTGTGGTGGCTGATCGTCACCGCCGCCGTGCTGGCGCTGGGCATCGCACTGGTGCTGCTGATCCGATTCTGAGGGCGCGCGCTGAGGCATGCGCCGAGGGTTGACCGCGCCATGCTGCGCCGCGCCATAATGAGCGGGATATCCCCGACAGGACGCAGGCGCACGTGAGCAGAGTCTGGAACTTCAGCGCCGGCCCGGCAGCCTTGCCGCAGGCGGTACTCGAACGCGCCCAGCGCGAGATGCTGGACTGGGACGGCAGCGGCGCCTCGGTGATGGAGCAGTCCCACCGCGGCAAGCGTTTCATCGCGATGGCCGCCCAGGCCGAGGCCGACCTGCGCGAACTGATGCAGATCCCCGCCGACTACGCCGTGCTGTTCCTGCAGGGCGGCGCCACCCAGCACTTCGCGCAGATCCCGATGAACCTGGCCGGCGAGGGCGACAGCGCCGACTACATCGTCAGCGGGCACTGGAGCGCGAAGGCGGCCAGCGAGGCCAAACCCTATGTGCGGGCGAACGTGGCGGCCAGCGGCGAAGCGGACGATTACCTCAAGCTGCCGCCGCGCGACAGCTGGCAGCTCGATCCGAACGCCGCCTACGTGCACTACACGCCGAACGAGACGATCCACGGCGTGGAGTTCCACGGGGTGCCCGAGGTCGGCGCCGTGCCGCTGGTGGCGGACATGTCGTCGAACATCCTGTCCGAGCCGCTGGAGGTCGGCCGCTTCGGGCTGATCTATGCAGGCGCGCAGAAGAACATCGGCCCGTCCGGCCTGGTGCTGATGATCATCCGCCGCGACCTGCTGCAGCGGGCCGGTCGGCCGATGGCGCGAATCTTCCGCTACGCCGAGCACGCCGCCGCCGGCTCGATGCTCAACACGCCGAACACCTGGGGCTGGTACGTGGCCGGGCTGACCTTCCAGTGGCTCAAGGCGCAGGGCGGTCTGGGCGCGATGGCCGCGCGCAACCGGACCAAGGCCGAGCTGCTGTACCGGGCCATCGACGGCTCCGGCGGCTATTACCGCAACCCGATCGAACCGTCCGCGCGCTCGCGCATGAACGTGCGCTTCACCCTGCACGACGTCGCGCTGGACGCCGCGTTCCTGCAGGAGTCCGAGGCGGCCGGCCTGCTTGCGCTGAGGGGCCACAAGGCGCTCGGCGGCATGCGCGCTTCGCTGTACAACGCGGTGCCGCCGGAGGCCGTCGAGGCGCTGGTCGCCTTCATGCGGGATTTCGCGCAGCGGCACGGCTGAGCGGACAATGGCCGAATTTTTCAGGCAAGATGCCGCTTCATCATTTGGACTTCTATCCATCCAGGCGGCCAAAGCATGACCGATCCGAAGACACCGTTGAGCGAGATGCGCGAACGCATCGACAGCATCGACCGGCAGATCCAGCAGCTGATTTCCGAACGCGCGAACCACGCGCGGACGGTGGCGAAGGTGAAGGGCGAGGGGCTTTCCGCGATCGACTATTACCGTCCCGAGCGTGAGGCCCACGTGCTGCGCATGGTGGTGGACCGCAACGAGGGTCCGCTGTCCGACGCCGAGATGGTGCGGCTGTTCCGCGAAATCATGTCGTCCTGCCTCGCCCAGGAGGATCCATTGAAGATCGGCTTCCTGGGGCCGGAAGGCACCTTCAGTGAGCAGGCCGTGCGCAAGCATTTCGGCCACGCCGCCTACGGCCTGCCGCTGGGCAGCATCGAGGAAGTGTTCCAGGAAGTCGCCGCCGGGCATGCCGACTTCGGCGTGGTGCCGGTGGAGAACTCCGGGCAAGGCATGATCCAGGTCACCCTGGACATGTTCCTCACCTCCGAGGCCACCATCTGCGGCGAGGTGGAATTGCGCGTGCACCAGTGCCTGCATTCGCTGACCGGCCAACTGGAGGACGTGCGCCGCGTCTACGCGCACGCGCAGTCGCTGCAGCAGTGCAAGACCTGGCTGCGCATCAACCTGCCCGACGTGGAATGCATCGCGGTGGGCAGCAATGCCGAAGCCGCCCGACTGGCCCGGTACGCCGATGACGCAGCGGCGATCGCCGGGGAGACGGCGGGCAAGGTCTACGGCCTGAAGACCGTGGCCAAGGGCATCGAGGACCGCGCCGACAACACCACGCGCTTCCTGGTGATCGGCCGTTCGCTGTTCCCGCCCTCGGGCAACGACCGCACCTCGCTGCTGATCACCGTCAACGACAAGCCGGGCGCGCTGTATGACGTGCTCAGCCCGTTCGCCAAGCACGGCATCAGCCTGAACCGCATCGAGTCGCGGCCGGCGCACACCGGCAAGTGGCAGTACGCGTTCTTCATCGACGTCTCCGGCCACATCGACGACGCCGCGCTGCAGGCGGCGGTGCACGACATCGGCGCATCGGCTGCCACCATCCGCGTGCTGGGCTCCTATCCGGTGGCCTTGCCTTGAGCGCTCGCCTGGACTGGAGCAGCCGCCCGGGTCGGCCGCTGCACGGCAGCGTGCGCGTGCCCGGCGACAAGTCGGTCTCGCATCGTGCACTGATGCTGGCCGCGATCGCCGAGGGAGAGTCGTGCATCCGCGGCTTCCTCGAAGGCGAGGACACCCGCGCCACCGCCGCCGTGCTGGCGCAGCTCGGCGTGCGCATCGACACCCCGTCGGCCGGCGAGCGCGTGGTGCACGGCGTGGGCCTGCGCGGCCTGCGCGGCGCGGCGCAGGCGCTGGATTGCGGCAACGCCGGCACCGGCATGCGCCTGCTGACCGGCCTGCTGGCCGGGCAGGCGTTCGACAGTACCCTGGTCGGCGATGCCTCGCTGTCGAAACGGCCGATGCGCCGGGTGACCGATCCGCTGGCCCGGATGGGCGCGCGCATCGACACGCACGACGGCCTGCCGCCACTGCACGTGCATGGTGGCCAGCCGTTGCACGGCATCCGCTACGAACTGCCGGTGGCCAGCGCGCAGGTGAAGTCCGCGCTGCTGCTGGCCGGCCTGTATGCCGCCGGTGAAACCGAGGTCATCGAACCGCACCCGACCCGCGACTACACCGAGCGCATGCTGGCCGCGTTCGGCTGGCCGATCTCGTTCGCGCCGGGCCACGCCAAACTTGTCGGCGGCCATGCGCTGCATGCCACCGACGTCGAGGTGCCGGCCGACTTTTCCTCGGCGGCGTTCTTCCTGGTCGCCGCCAGCATCGTGCCCGGTTCCGAACTGCGCCTGCCGGCGGTGGGCCTCAACCCGCGCCGCACCGGCCTGCTGCAGGCGCTGCGCCTGATGGGCGCGGACATCGCGATCGAACACGAGCGCGAGGCCGGCGGCGAGCCGGTCGGCGATCTCGTGGTGCGCCACGCGCCGCTGCATGGCGTCGAGCTGCCCGAGGCGCTGGTGCCGGACATGATCGACGAGTTCCCCGCGCTGTTCATCGCCGCCGCGGTGGCCGGCGGCACGACGGTCATCCGCGGCGCGGCCGAATTGCGCGTGAAGGAATCCGACCGCATTGCCACGATGGCCAGCGGCCTGCGCACGCTCGGCGCGGCGATCGAGGAAGCGCCGGACGGCGCGGTCATCCATGGCGGCCGGCTCGGCGGCGGCACGGTGGAAAGCCACCTCGACCATCGCATCGCGATGAGCTTCGCGGTGGCCGGACTGGTCGCCACCGGGCCGGTACGGATCAATGACTGCGGCCATGTCGCCACGTCGTTTCCCGGTTTCCTGGGGCTGGCCAACGGCTGTGGCTTCGCGCTGAGCGGCGCAGGCTGAACTGTCCGCGTCGTGCATGTATCGTTGCAGCAAGGCTTGCCTCCCGGTTGAAGATCGTCCCCATGTCCAACGTCGTACCTCCATTCATCGTCGCCATTCCCGCCCGTTACGGCTCGACCCGGCTGCCGGCCAAGCCGCTGCGCGCGATCGACGGCGTGCCGATGGTGGTGCGCGTGGCGCAGCGCGCCCTGCAGGCCGGCGCCAGCCAGGTGGTGGTGGCGGTGGACGACCCGCGCATCGCCGGGGCGCTGGCCGGGCAGGATGGCGTGGACGTCTGCATGACCCGCAGCGATCACGCCTCGGGCAGCGACCGCCTGGCGGAGTGCGCGCAGCACTATGGCTGGGCCGACGACAGCATCGTGGTGAATCTGCAGGGCGACGAACCGTTTGCACCCGCCGCCGGCATCCGTGCGGTGGCGCAGGCGCTGGCCGGCGACGACGCGCCGATGGCGACCCTGGCCACGCCGATCATCGACGCCGAGGAACTGTTCGACCCCAACGTGGTAAAGCTGGTGCGTGCCGCCGACGGCCGCGCGCTGTACTTCAGCCGGGCGCCATTGCCGTGGGCGCGCGATGCGTTCGCCGCCGACCGCAACGCGCTGCCATCCGGCTCGCCGTTCCTGCGGCACATCGGCATCTATGCGTACCGGGCCGGCTTCCTGGACCGCTACAGCCGCCTGCCGCGCACGCCGCTGGAACAGACCGAATCGCTGGAGCAGTTGCGCGTGCTGGAGCACGGCCACGCGATCGCGGTGCGGCTGACCCCGGAGCCGTTCCCGCCGGGCATCGACACCGAAGCCGACCTGGAACGCGCGGAGCTGTGGTTGCGCACGCAGCATTGATCCACCATCTGCATGGGTCATCGCCACTAGAATGATCCCATGCAGTCCGCACAACCGCCCCCCTTCGACGGCAAGGCCTTCGTCCGTACGCTGACCTCCTCGCCCGGCGTCTATCGTCATTTCGACGAGGCCGGCGAGCTGCTCTACGTGGGCAAGGCCGGCAATCTCAAGAAGCGCGTCGGCAGCTATTTCCTGAAGCCGCGCATGGAGCCGCGCATCGCGGCGATGGTGGCGCAGATCGCCCGCGTCGAGATCACCGTGACGCGCACCGAGGGTGAGGCGCTGCTGCTGGAATCGCAGCTGATCAAGTCGCTCAAGCCGCGCTACAACATCCTGCTGCGCGACGACAAGAGCTACCCGTACATCTACCTGTCCGGCGGCGAGGACTACCCGCGGCTGGCCTTCCACCGCGGCGCGAAGAACCTGCCGGGACGCTACTTCGGGCCGTACCCGAGCACCTACGCGGTGCGCGAAAGCCTCAGCCTGATGCAGAAGCTGTTCAAGGTGCGCCAGTGCGAAGACAGCTACTTCCGCAACCGCACGCGGCCCTGCCTGCAGTACCAGATCGGCCGCTGCAGCGCGCCCTGCGTGGGGCTGATCAGCGTGGAGGATTACCGCAGCGACGTGCGCCACGCCGAGATGTTCCTGGAGGGCCGCAGCAACGCGGTGATCGACGAACTGGCCGAGGCGATGGAACAGGCCAGCAAGGCGCTGCAGTTCGAACGCGCGGCGAAACTGCGCGACCAGGTGGCCGCCCTGCGCCAGTTGCAGGCGCAGCACCATGTGCAGGGCGCCAGCGCCGACATGGACGTGATCGCCTGCCGCATCGAGGCGGGCATGGCCTGCGTCAGCGTGTTGTTCTTCCGCAACGGCATCAGCCTGGGCACGCGCGATTTCTTCCCGCGCCTGCCGCTGGATGCCGAGCCGGCCGACGTGCTGGCGCAGTTCATCGCGCAGTACTACCTGGATCGGCCGGTGCCGCGCGAGCTGATCCTGGGTGAACCGCTGGCCGACCAGGAGCTCCTGGCCGAGCTGTTGACCCGGCACGCCGGTCGCGCCATCGAATTGAAATCCAGCGTGCGCGGCGAGCGCGCCCAATTCCTGCAGATGGCCGAGCGCAACGCGCAGGCCTCGCTGACCGCACGGCTGGCCAGCCGGCAGACCCTGGGCACGCGTTTCGACGACCTGCAGAAGGTGCTCGGGCTGACGGCGCCGCCACGGCGCGTCGAATGCTTCGACATCAGCCACACGATGGGCGAGCTGACCGTCGCCTCGTGCGTGGTGTTCGGGCCGGAGGGTCCGGAGAAATCGCATTATCGACGCTTCAACATCGTCGGCATCACGCCGGGCGACGACTACGCGGCGATGCACCAGGCCCTGACCCGGCGCTTCCGCAAGGTGGCCGAAGGCGAGGGCGCGCGCCCCGACATCCTGCTGATCGACGGTGGCCGCGGCCAGGTGGCGCAGGCGCTGGACGTGCTCCGGGAACTCGGCGTCGGCGGCATCGAAGTGGTGGGCGTGGCGAAGGGTCCGGGCCGGCGTGCCGGCGAGGAAACGCTGGTGCTCGCCGACTCGGGGCGCGAATTGCATCCTGGCTCGTCGTCGCCGGCCTTGCACCTGGTCGCGGCGGTGCGTGACGAGGCGCATCGCTTCGCGATCAGCGGCCATCGCAAGCGGCGCGAGAAGGCGCGCGAACGCAGCGTGCTGGAAGACGTGCCGGGCATCGGCGCGCGCCGGCGTTCGGCGCTGCTGAAGGCGTTCGGCGGCATGCAGGGTCTGGAGCGCGCCGGCGTCGAGGAACTGATACAGGTGAAAGGCATCGACCGCGGCCTGGCCGAGCGCATCTACGCCAGCCTGCATGGCTGAACACCGGCGGACGCCTTCACTCGGCAGTGGCGTGCCGGCATGCGAAACTGGCGCAAATCACTGGAACCAACCATGCACATCAACCTGCCGACCTGGCTGACCCTTTTCCGCGTTGCCCTGCTGCCGGTCATGGTCGCGGTGTTCTACCTGCCGTTTCCGGGACACAACATCACCGCGGCGATCGTGTTCGTGCTGGCGGCGGTCACCGACTGGCTCGACGGCTATCTCGCGCGACGCATGAACCTCACGTCGGCATTCGGCGCGTTCCTCGATCCGGTCGCCGACAAGCTGATGGTGGCGGTGACCCTGTTCCTGCTGGTCGAGTCGCATCGCGGCGGCTGGCCCGGCATCCTGATGGCGGTCACCGCGGCGGTGATCGTGGGGCGCGAGATCAGCGTGTCCGCGCTGCGCGAGTGGATGGCCGAGATCGGCATGCGCGCCACCGTCAAGGTCGCCTTCATCGGCAAGCTGAAGACGGTGATGCAGATGGTCGCGCTGGTGGTGCTGATCGTGCAGCACGAGAAAGCCGCCGAGGCGCTGCGGCTGTATCACATCGGCGAGGCCTTGCTGGTGATCGCCGGCGTGCTCACGATCTGGTCGGGCCTGTACTATCTGCGCGCCGCCTGGCCGATCCTGAGCAGCGGTACGCCGGGACAGTCGCCCATGGACAAGGGCGATATCTGAGTGCCGGGGCATGGCCCGACCGTTACGGGCTTGACGATCCGCTTTCACGTATTAGAATGCGCGGCTCCAATGCGGGAATAGCTCAGTTGGTAGAGCACGACCTTGCCAAGGTCGGGGTCGCGAGTTCGAGTCTCGTTTCCCGCTCCAGTTTGCAGACAAGGCCCCGATCCGTTCGGGGCCTTGTCGTTTCAGCAGTGCGTCGGCTCGGGGCAGGGCGCCTGAATCCGGATCGAAAAGCGCGCCCGCAGCTATTCACAAGTGACTGCGTTCTGCTATGATTCGCGGCTCCGATGCGGGAATAGCTCAGTTGGTAGAGCACGACCTTGCCAAGGTCGGGGTCGCGAGTTCGAGTCTCGTTTCCCGCTCCAGTTTCAATGCAGAACCTCGGCTTTCCGGGGTTTTGTTTTTTAGAGGCAACCTGCGATCATCATGGTCGCGCCTCACGAAGCAATGGCCTGGTGGCAGAGTGGTCATGCAGCGGACTGCAAATCCGCGTACGCCGGTTCGATTCCGACCTAGGCCTCCATTGCGCAAGCGGCTGCCAGCCAGCCCCGAAAACCCGCCCATGGCGGGTTTTTTGTCGCCTACCAGTCGGAGGTGACGGCGATGTCGGCGGCATCGTTGGCCGTCGCCTGCCGGGTCAGCCAACGCTGGAAATCGGCGGCGGTCAGCGGCAGGCTGATGAAGTAGCCCTGCACGATGTTGCAGCCGAGCGTCTCCAGCATGATTCGCTGTTGCCGGGTCTCGACGCCCTCGGCGATCGTGGTCATGCCAAGGCGCCGGCCGATGTCGACGATGAAGCCCGCCAGCGGATCGTCGATGGCCGGCTGCATCGCGCTGATGAAGGTGCGGTCGATCTTCAGCTCGTCCAGCGGCAGTTGCTGCAGGTAGGCCAGCGACGAATAGCCGGTGCCGAAATCGTCCAGCGCCAGCCGGAAGCCGACGGCGGAAAGCTGGTGCAGCGTGTGCAGCGCGGCATCGAAGTCGTTGAGCAGGGCGCTTTCGGTCAACTCGAGGGTCAGTGCGAACGGCTCGACGCCGGCAGCCCTCACCTGCGCCTCGATGTTCGCCACGAACTGCGGGTGGGCGATCTGCCAGGGGCTGACGTTGACCGCGATGCGTCCGCCGAAATCCATGCCGAGCCGGCGCCACTCACGGATGTGGTTGCAGACCTCGGCGATCACCCAGGCGCCCAGGGCATGGATCAGGCCGGTTTCCTCCGCCACCGGGATGAAGGTGGCCGGCGAGACCTCGCCCAGCGTGGGGTGCTTCCAGCGCAGCAAGGCCTCGGCGCCCACCGGCTTTCCGCGCATGTCGACCTGCGGCTGGAAGCGCAGCGAGAATTCCTGGCGCTCCAGGGCCGTGCGCAGGCCGCGTTCCAGTTCCAGGCGATCATCGGCGTCGCGCTGCATGTGCGGGAGGAACAGGCGTGCCGCATTGCGCCCGGCGGATTTGGCGCGGTACAGCGCGATGTCGGCGCAGCGGATGATGTCGGCTGCGCCTGCATCCAGGTTCGGGAACACCGCCACGCCGATGCTCGCCCCGATGCCCAGCACGCGGCTGTCGACTGCCAGCGGTGTCGCCAGGCGTTCAAGCATGCGCTCGGCGACCTGCATGGCCCGCGCGGCTGCGGCGTCGGCATCGTCGTCGAGGGTGCCGAGCAGCACCACGAATTCGTCGCCGCCGAGCCGGGCCACGGTGGATGCACTGGGCGCCGCGGCGAGCAGGCTGTCGGCGATGGTCTCCAGCACGCGGTCGCCGGCGTGGTGGCCGAGCGAGTCGTTGATGGTCTTGAAGTTGTCCAGGTCGATCATCAGCACGGCGCCATACTGATCGGAATGCACCGCATCGGCGAGCAGGTCGGCCAGGGTGTACAGCGCGCGCAGGCGATTGGGCAAGCCGGTCAGGGCATCGTGGTAGGCCGCATGGCGCAGGTCGAGTTCGGCTTCGCGGCGGGTCTCGGCCTCGGCGCGGAGTTCGCTGGCGGTGCGCTCGAGTTGCAGCGCATGCGAGTGCATCTGGCCGGCCAGCAGCAGGCTCATCAGCAGCACGAAAGGCAGGAACGCGAAGGCGTCGATCGACGGGTAGGGCTTGCCCAGCGTGTTGACCACGATGGCGCCCCACAGCAGGGCAAGGAACTGGATCAGCAGGCAGATGCCGAGCATGGCGCCGCGCAGGCGCTGCCCCTCGCGGTATTGCCGCGCCGCGCGATACAGCGCCCACAGGAAGACGGCATAGCCGAGCCCGCGGAACAGGTGGCTCCAGGTCGAGTGCATGCCTTCGAGGGTGTACAGCGCTTCCCCCCACGGCAACAACGTCGGAGCGGCTTCGTGCAGGACGGTATCGAGCATGCCGTACGGCGAGTGCAGGTTGATCCAGAACAGCCACAGTGACAGCGCGCATACGGTCCCGAGCAGGTAGCGATTCGCCGGCCTGCCGGTGTAGCCGCCGACAAACAGCACCAGCGCAGGGAGTGCGAGCACGGCCGCTGCACATACCGCGCGCAGCGCGAGAATCGCCAGGGCCAGGTTGTCGGCGGCGTCCATCACCGCGTTCGAGAAAGCCAGCGTGGCGACGCACAGGCACAGCACGGCAAAGGCCAGGTGCGTGGGTTCGCGCCGTTGGCGCACGCCGAGCACCAGGAACTGGATGCCCGCCACGAAGGCCACGGCTGCGGTCGCCAGCAGGGCCGCGGTGAAGTAGCCAAAGCCGAGATGGTTCGCTACGTCCTGCATTCGCCATCCTTCTCCATGGCATCCTGAGCCCGTGCACCACATGGCCGATAGCGTACGCCAAGCCTCGCGGAATGGGTGTCGCCGGTTGTCTTGCTGAAGATTTTGCGACCGGGAAACCGCTTTTGTTGCCCGACCCGTTGGCGGCACCGCTGAATTCCCCTACATTCAGCGTGCCGTGAGGCAATGCAAACAATCCATCACCACGTAGACGAGGGGGAAATTCATGGCAAAGAAGCAGAAAGCAGCGGCCAAGAGCAAGCCGGCACCCAAGGCCAAGGCCGCATCGGCTGCACCCAAGCCGATCAAGGAAGTCCTGAACAAGTCCAGCCTGGTGGCGCACATCGTGGAAGCCAGTGGCGTGGTCGCCAAAGACGTTCGCGCCGTGCTCGCCGCACTGGAAGGCGCGGTCGCCGGCTCCGTGCACAAGAAGGGCGCCGGTTCGTTCCAGTTGCCCGGCCTGCTGAAGATCACCGCGGTGAGCGTGCCGGCCAAGCCGAAGCGCAAGGGCATCAACCCGTTCACCAAGGAAGAGCAGTGGTTCGCGGCCAAGCCGGCATCGGTCAAGGTCAAGATCCGTCCGTTGAAGAAGCTGAAGGACGCGGCAGCCTGATCCAGGCCAGGCGTCATCGTGGAGTGCGGCGACGCTCGCCGCACTCCATCGTTTGATCGGGCATCACGCGGTTGTTGGTGCCCGGAGCGGGGATCGAACCCGCATGGCCTTGCGGCCGAGGGATTTTAAGTCCCTTGCGTATACCAGTTTCGCCATCCGGGCCGGACATCGACGCGCGTTTGCAGGGAGCCTGCAGGCGGCGCGCATCGTAGCATGCAGCTCGGCACGCGGCCGCGGTCAGAGCAGGCTCTTGAAGATGTGGATGCCGGCGCTGTACTCGCCGATGATCGTGCCCACGCTGACCAGGAAGAAATTCAGCAAGGTGCGCGCCACGCGGTTCTTCCACCAGCCGCTCCAGTGCACGATGTCGTCGCGCAGGCTGTCGAAATCGACCACCCGCGGGCGGCGCACCCAGGCTTCGGCCATCGCGCTGATGCCGCCGGCCGGAATGCCGGGACGGAACGGCTTGATCGGCGCGGCGATGAACGCGGCGGTGATGCTGAACGGGTGTGCGCCGGCCACCAGCGCGCCGAGCGCGGCGAACCCGCCGGTGAACAGCACCCAGGCCAGCAGCGCCTGCGTGCCCAGCGACGCGTTGCGGTGGAACGCCCAGGCGATCGCGGCGAATACCAGCAGCACCAGGGCGGCGGCCAACCATTTCGGCCAGCGCGTCTTGGGCGGCGAGACGGCCAGCTCGGCGACCTTGCTGGCGGGATCGTCCTGCTGCTCGCGCAGCAGCGTGCACAACCCCTTGAGATGGCCGGCGCCGATCACCACCAGCACGCGGCGGTTTTCCGTCGCGGTCGGGCGGGCCGCTTCCTCGCGCAGCCGCGCGGCCATGAACGCATCGCGCTCGCCGATCAGGCTTTCGTAAAGCGGTTTCGAACTGCTGGCGAATTCGCTGAATGCGCTTTCCAGCAGGTCGCCCTGTTTCAGTCTTTCGATCTCGCCCTGTTCGATGTCCTCGCGATCGAACACGCTGGCCAGCAGGCCGCCGAGCATGCCGAAGCGCTGCCAGAAACCCACGCTGCGCCAGGCGCGCTTGAGCGTGGTGCCGACTTCGCGGTCGATCAGCCACAACGGCAGGCCGCGTTGCTCGGCGCCATCCATCGCCGCCTTCATCTCGGCGCCGGGCTGGATGCCCGACTGGTCGGCCAGGCGTTTCTGGAACGTGGAGAGCACCAGGCTGGCGGCGACCATGCCGGCCTTGCCCTGGCGGATCACCTTGAACAGGTCCAGCTGCCTGAACGCTTCAGGATCGCGCATGCTCTGCGCGCGGCTCTCGCACAGTTCCACCGCCACGGCGTCGAAGTGTTCGCTGGCCAGCAGGGCATCGACCGCCTCCATGCTGCTGCGCGAGACGTGCGCGGTACCCAGCACCACGTATTCCACGCCGTCGCGCTGCACGCGCTCGATCGGCTGGCCCTGCAGGGCGGCAGGCGGCGCGGTGATTTCGGTTTCGGGAACACTCATGCGATCAGCAGGCCGGTCTCGTGGGAAATCCAAGCATGGGGACGACGGCCATGCGGAACAAGCAACGGGGCGAGGCTTCAGTCACGGAAGCGCTTGAGCAGGTCGGCGTACGCGTCGATGCGTCGGTCGCGCAGGAACGGCCAGATCCGCCGCACGTGCTCGCTGCGCGCCAGGTCGACCTCGGCCAGCAGCAGTTCGCGCGCATCGGTACCGGCCCGGGCCAGGAATTCGCCCTGCGGACCGGCGACGAAGCTCGATCCCCAGAACCGGATGCCGGCGCCCGCGCCCGACGGATCGGCCTCGAAGCCGGTGCGGTTGCACGACAGCAGCGGCAAGCCGTTGGCCACGGCATGGCCGCGCTGCACGGTGATCCAGGCGTCGCGCTGGCGATCCTTTTCGGCCTGTTCGTCGTTCGGATCCCAGCCGATGGCGGTGGGGTAGAGCAGCAGTTCGGCGCCGGCCAGCGCCATCAGGCGCGCCGCCTCCGGATACCACTGGTCCCAGCACACCAGCACGCCGAGGCGGCCGATCGAGGTGTCGATCGGCTCGAAGCCGAGGTCGCCGGGGGTGAAGTAGAACTTTTCGTAGAACGCCGGATCGTCCGGGATGTGCATCTTGCGGTAGGTGCCGGCGATGGCCGCCGAGCGGTCGAACACCACCGCGGTGTTGTGGTACAGGCCGGCCGCGCGGCGCTCGAACAGCGAGGCGACGACGACCAGCTTCAATTCCTCGGCCAGCTTGCCGATGCGCACGGTGCCCGGGCCGGGAATGCTCTCGGCCTGTTCGAAGACTTCCACCGACTCGTGCTGGCAGAAGTACGGGCCGTTGTGCAATTCCTGCAGCAGCACCAGTTCGGCACCGGCGGCCGCGGCGTCGCGCAGGCCGGCTTCGATCGCGTCCAGGTTGGCGTCGCGGCTGCCGCGGTCGGCTTCCTGCAGCAGCGCGACCTTCAGGGTCTTGCGGGTCATCGGCGTGAATCCTCGGCGTGTCGCCAGGCGTAGACCGCACAGTTTAGCCGATGCGGCTCAGGCCAGCCCGGCGGGCAGCTGCATGGTGATGCAGTGCAGGCTGCCGTTCTGCCAGATCAGCGGGCGGCACGGCACCTGCACCACGTCACGGCCCGGATGCGCGCTGCCGATGATGTACGCGGCCTCGTCGTCAGCCTTGTCGCCGTACGCCGGCACCAGCACGGCGCCGTTGACGATCAGGTAGTTCGCATACGACGCGGCGAGGCGGCGACCCTCGTCGAGGATGGGTTGTGCCCACGGCAGCGGGTAGAGCCGGTACGGGCGACCATCGATGGTGCGCAGTGCGGCCAGCTCGGCGGCCATCCGCTGCAATTCGTCGTGATGCGGATCACCGGGATCGTCGCAGGCCTGGAACACGATGCGCTCGCCCGGCGCGAAGCGGGCGAGGGTGTCGATGTGCGCGTCGGTGTCGTCGCCTTCGAGGTAGCCGTAGTCCAGCCACAGCACGCGCTTGGCGTGCAGGCTGTCGCGCAGGATCGCGCTCATCTCCTCGCGCGACTGTTCCGGATGCCGCTGCACCAGGCAGCGCCAGGTGGTGAGCACGGTACCGTTGCCGTCGCTCTCGATGCCGCCGCCCTCCAGCGCCCAGTCGATGCGCTTGTGCGCGGCGTGGCCGAATACGCCGGCGTCGACCAGGCCGGCGACGAGCGCATCGTCCTGCTCGGCGTCGAACTTGCCGCCCCAGCCGGTGAAGCGGAAGTCGGTGAGCTGGAAGCCTTTTACGCCGCCCTTCAGGGTGATCGGGCCGGAGTCGCGCAGCCAGGTGTCGTTGTACGGCAGTTCGACGAAGCCGATCTTCGCCAGGTTCACGCCGGCACCACGCAGCTGCGACTGCACGTGGGCGTTCAGCGCGGCATCGGCCACCACGATGACCAGCCGCTGGAACCGCGTCACCGCCGCGGCCAGCGCCACGTAGGTGGTTTCCACCGCGGCCAGGCGGTCGGCCCAGTCGGTACCGGCATGCGGCCAGGCGATCAGCACGGCAGCCTGCGGTTCCCATTCCGCCGGCAGGCGCAGGGAGTGGTCGGTCATGCTGGGTAGTCTCGTGCGGAAGAAGGCCGCAGATTGTACGACGCGAGGGCCGCGCACGCGAAAACGCGGCCCGTGTCCCCACGGGCCGCGTCCTTGTGAAATCAGCTCAGTTGACGGCTGCGGGGTTGGTATTGTTGCCGGCCGGCGTGTTCAGCACCGCATGGATCACGTGGCTGTGCTCGAAATACACGATGAAGTTCGAGTACTCCCAGCGGTTGATCTGCGGGTGCTTCTTCGTGTCGCCGCCGCGCGGCGACAGCTTGCGTTGCGGCGCGCCCCAGGTCTTCTCGACCTCGGCCATGCTCAGCCCGCGGCGGGGCAGGTTCATGTCCTTTTCCTGCTGCACGCGATGGATCAGCAGGCTGTCGCCGTGCTCCGTCCGCGATTGCGCCGCGCTGGCCGGCTGTGGCGCAGCCAGGCCGGCAGCGGCCAGCATGATGACGATCGGCAAACTGCTCGTGAACTTGACCATGGCTCCCCTCTCCATACAAGGCTGTATGCGGCGTCGTTGTAGCAGAACCGCTTGTGCTGCGCCATGCCGATGGCCGCCGATTGCGATGGGTTCGGCATTCGTCATCGCGCGGCGGCACCCGCCGGTTCGCCGAGAATAGCGCCATCGCCGCTATCATGGGCGGCTGCGGGCGACAGCCTGCCCAGTTGCGATCCGGGCCTTCCATGATTTCCTTTCGACATTTCGCCTTGCGCCGCGGCAGCCGGTTGCTGCTTTCCGACATCGACCTGGTGATCCAGAGCGGTTGGCGGCTGGGCGTGATCGGCCGCAACGGCTGCGGCAAATCCAGCCTGTTCGCGGCCCTGCAAGGCCACCTGGAGAGCGATGCCGGTGATCTCGACATGCCGGCCAGGCTGCGGCTGGCCTCGGTGGCGCAAGAGACCCCGGCGCTGCCGGATGCGGCGATCGACTACGTGCTGGGCGGCGACGAGGAACTGGCCGCCGCCATGCGCGACGAGGCCGACGCCGGTGAGCGCGGCGACATGGAGGCGATGGCGAAGGCGCATCACCGCATCGAGGAACTGAACGGCTATGACGGCCGCGCCCGCGCCGGCCGCCTGCTGCACGGCCTGGGTTTCCCGCCGGAAACGCACGAGCGCGCGGTGAAGGAATTCTCCGGCGGCTGGCGCGGACGCCTGAACCTGGCGCGTGCGCTGATGTGCCCGTCCGACCTGCTGCTGCTGGACGAGCCGACCAACCATCTCGACCTCGACGCCGTGCTGTGGCTGGAAGAGTGGCTGCGCCGCTACCAGGGCACCTTGCTGATCATTTCGCATGATCGCGAATTCCTCGACGGCGTGATCACCCACACGCTGCACCTCAACGACGGCAAGGCCAAGCTCTATACAGGCAACTACAGCGCGTTCGAACGCCTGCGCGCCGAGCAACTGCGCCAGCAGCAGATTTCGCACGAACGCGAACAGGCCGAGCGCGCGCACCTGCAGTCCTTCGTCGACCGCTTCAAGGCCAAGGCCAGCAAGGCCAAGCAGGCGCAGTCGCGGATGAAACGGCTGGAGAAGCTGGCCGGCACCGAGGCGGTGCGCGCCGAGCGGCCCTTCAGCTTCCAGTTTCCCGCGCCGGGTCGACTGCCCGATTCGATGCTGCAACTGGAGGACATCACCGCCGGCTACCTGGCCGATCCGTCCACGCAGGTGGACGAGGTGGCGAACATCGTGCTCGCCGACGTGCGCTTCAGCATCGAGGCCGGCGAACGGATCGGCCTGCTCGGCCCGAATGGCGCCGGCAAGTCCACCCTGGTCAAGACCCTGGTCGGCGAGCTGGAACCGTTCGGCGGCGAGCGCAAGGCGCACAAGGACCTCAAGATCGGCTACTTCGCCCAGCACACGGTGGAAAGCCTGCGCGAAGGCGCCAGCCCGCTCGATCACCTGCAGGACAAGGCACCAGGCGTGGCCACCCAGGTCATGCGCGATTTCCTCGGCACGTGGAATTTCGCCGGCGACCGCGCGTTCGAATCGGTCGATGGTTTCTCCGGCGGCGAGCGTGCGCGCCTGGCGCTGGCGCTGATTGCGTGGGACAAGCCGAACCTGCTGCTGCTCGACGAGCCCACCAACCATCTCGACCTGGACATGCGCGAAGCCCTGGCCGATGCGCTGGCCGACTTCGACGGCGCGCTGGTGCTGGTCTCGCACGACCGCCATCTGCTCGGCATGGTCTGCGACAGCTTCTGGCGCGTCGCCGACGGCGTGGTGGAAAGTTTCGACGGCGACCTGGACGACTACGCGCGCTGGCTGAAGACGCGCGGCGCCGCCAGCAAGAAGGCAGCGAAGGCGGGCGTGGCGGCCAGGCCGGTGGTGGTCGACATCGTGCCGGAAGCCACGTCCGAGGAACGCCGCCGCCAGGCGGCCGCCCAGCGCGAGAGCGAGAAATCAGCGCGCCAGCGGGTGAAGAAGATCGAGACCCGCACCGCCACGATCGACGCCGAACTGGCCACGCTGGAAACCCGACTGGCCGACCCCGCCACCTACAACGGCCCGACCAGCGAGATGATGCGGCTGAGCCAGCGCCAGGCCGAACTGCGCCGCGAGAAGGAAGCGCTGGAAACCGAGTGGCTGGCCCTGGTCGAGCAACTGGAAGCCTAGACATGCCGACGCCGGAGCAATCGTTGCAATTGTGGCTGCCCGCGCTGGCGCATTTCGAACCGGCTCATCCGCTGCGCGAATGGCTGCCCCGTGCCGACCGCTTGCCGGATGGCGGCGTCGGCTACCTGGGCGGTCTGGGCGATCACTTCCCCGGGGTCGACGCCGGCGTACCCGCCGCAGCGATCACCCGCGAGTTTCTCGCCGGCGATGCGGCGGACGACATCTGGCTGTCGGCCGATCCGGCCTGGGTGCAGCCCGACATGAACGGCGTGCGCCTGCTGGCCTGCGGTCAGATGCAGTTGGGCATGGACGAGGCGCAGGCACTGGCCGAGCCGCTGCGACCCGTGTTCGACGAAGCCGGCATGCAGCTGGAAATTTCCACGCCGGATCACTGGCACCTGCGCCTGCCGGGCGATACGCCGCTGCCCGGCTTCGCCGCACCCGAACAGGCACTGGGCGAGGACCTCGCGCACCATCTGCCGCAAGGTGCGGACGGGCGCCGCTGGCGGGTCCTGCTCAACGACGTCCAGGTGCTGCTGCACCAGCATCCGCTGAATGCCCGGCGGCAGGCGCGCGGGCAGGCGCCGGTCAACAGTCTGTGGCTGTGGGGCGGCGGTCGCTTGCCGGATGCATTGCCCGGCAAGGTGCGGGGCGTGCTCGGCGACGACCTGCTGCTGCGCGCGCTGGCTGCGCGTGCCGGCATCGTCCAGCAGTCGCGCACGGCCGATGCCGTCGCCGGCGGCGGGGCGGGCTGGCTGATCGACCTGCAGGATCTGCCGGCGCACGAGATTGCTTCGCGCTGGTGGCCGGTGCTGCTACCGCTGCTCGGCCGCCAGTCCGTCGTGCTGCATTTCGCCAGCGGCGAACGCTGGCGCCACAAACCATTCCACCGCTGGCGCTTCTGGCGCGGGGCAGGGCGTTGAGCGTGTTGCAGCTGCGCCGGCGCGAAAGCAAGGGCGTGCCGCATGGCTGGCCGGCCTCGGTGCATCCGGTGCTGCAGCAGGTCTACGCCGCGCGCGGCGTGCTGGAACCGGGCCAGGTCGAACACCGGCTGGCGCGGATGCTGTCGCCGCAGTTGCTGGGCGGGATGGCGCAGGCGGTCGAGCTGCTCGCCGAGGCGATCCGCGACGACTGGTCGATCCTGATCGCCGGCGACTACGACTGCGACGGCGCCACCGGCACCGCGGTGGCGGTGCGCGGCCTGCGCCTGCTCGGCGCGCAGCGGGTGAGCTACGCCATCCCGAATCGCTTCGTGCACGGCTACGGCTTGAGTCCGGCGCTGGTCGCCTCGCTGCAGCCCACGCCGCAGCTGATCGTCACTGTCGACAACGGCGTGGCCAGCATCGCCGGCGTGGCGGCGGCGAAGGCCCGCGGCATCCGCGTGATCGTCACCGACCATCACCTGCCCGGCGAGCAGTTGCCGGCGTGCGATGCGATGGTCAATCCGAACCTGGCCGGCGATCCGTTCCCGAGCAAGATGCTGGCTGGTGTGGGCGTGATGTTCTACCTGCTGCTGGCCTTGCGCGCGCGGATGCACGAAGAGGGCGTATTCGGCGAAACGAAGCCGGACCTGTCGTCGTTGCTCGACCTGGTCGCCTTGGGCACGGTGGCCGACCTGGTGCCGCTGGATTTCAACAATCGCGTGCTGGTCGAGGCCGGCCTGCAGCGCATGCGCGGCGGCCGTGCCTGCGCCGGCATCACGGCACTGGTCGAGGCCGGAAAACGCAGCGTGGCGACACTGTGTTCCACCGACCTGGCCTTCACCGTCGGGCCGCGGCTGAATGCGGCGGGGCGACTGGAAGACATGCGCCTGGGCGTGGAATGCCTGCTCACCGACGACGTGGCGCAGGCGCGCCGCCATGCCGAGCAGCTCGACGCGATCAACCGCGAACGCCGCGACCTGCAGGCGTCGATGGTGGCCGAGGCCGAGGTGATGGCAGCGGACCTGGCCCACACCGATGCGGTGGGCGTGGCGCTGTACGAGCCCTCGTGGCACGCCGGCGTGGTCGGCCTGGTCGCCTCGAAACTGAAGGAGCGGCTGCACCGGCCGGTGATCGCGTTCGCCCCCGCCAGCGAGGACGACACCGACCATTTGCGCGGCTCGGCGCGTTCGATTCCCGGCTTCCACATCCGTGACGCGCTGGCCGCGATCGACGCGCGCCAGCCCGGCCTGATCGAGCGTTTCGGCGGCCACGCAATGGCCGCGGGGCTGAGCCTGAGGACCGGCGACTATCCGCGCTTCGCCGCCGCCTTCGACGCGATCGCGCGCGAGCTGATCGACGCCGAACGCCTGCAGGCCGTGCTGTACACCGACGGCGAATTGCCGCCCGGTGCCGCCACGCTGGCACTGGCCCGGCAATTGCGCGGGGCGGGGCCGTGGGGACAGGCGTTCCCCGAGCCGCTGTTCGACAACCTGTTCGAATGCGCCGGCTGGAAGGTGATGGGCGAGCGCCACCTGCGCCTGCAACTGCGCGATCCGCGCGACGGCGCGCTGCATGACGCGGTGATGTTCAACGCGTACCACGGCCGGCCGCCACCGCCGCGGCTGCGCGCGGCCTACGAGCTGACCATCAACGACTGGCAGGGCCGCGAGACGCCGCGCCTGCTGCTGCGGCATCTGCAGCCGGCCTGATTCCCTTGCGTCTCTTTCACGCAGCCTGTTCCAAGCTGACGGTCACCCCACCCATGGAGAACGCCCGTGATCTCACTGATCGAAGGACTGCCGTCCGGCACGCTGGGCTTCCGCGCCCATGGCCAGGTCACGGCAGCAGACTACGAAAACGTCATCGTCCCGGACGTGGAGGCGGCCTTCGCGCTGAATCGCAAGCTGCGCCTGCTGTACGTCACCGCCGATGACTTCACCGGCTTCGACCCCGGCGCGATATGGGACGACGCCAAGCTGGGCATGCGCCATTTCAGCGGCTGGGATCGCGTCGCGCTGGTCACCGACGTGCCCTGGCTGCGCGGCACCGCGACGGCATTCAGCTTTGCCATCCCGGCGCAGTTCCGCCTGTTCCACGGCGCGGAAATCGAGGAAGCCACCCGCTGGATCACGGCTCCGGATGGCAACTAATGTGCACGGGGCGCCTGAGGCACTTGCCAAGACCAGGATGATCTGTTCAAGTCCACCCATGCACTCCGTCACCGCCAGCAGCATGAATTTCACCGCGCCTTCCGCGCGGAGCTTCGTGCCGGTCGGCAACAACAATAATCGCGCGAACAATAACGCCAGCTTCTGGCGGGCCGGCGCGTAGCTTCAAGTTTCCAGAACGTACGCGAAGAAGGCCCGCCCAGAGCGGGCCTTTTTTGTTTTTTATTACCAGATGAAGGACAGCAAGCATGTGTTCGATCTTCGGAATGTTCGACCTGCAGCCGGGCGACGACCTGGCGGCGTTGCGCCGGCAGGCGCTGGAACTGTCGCAGCGCCAGCGTCATCGCGGGCCGGACTGGAGCGGGGTGTTCGTCGACGCCGGGGTGATCCTGGTGCACGAGCGGCTGGCCATCGTCGACCCGGCCAGCGGCGCGCAGCCGCTGCGTTCGCGCGACGGCGCGCTGGCGCTGGCGGTGAACGGCGAGATCTACAACCACCGCGAACTGCGCGCAGCGAGCGACTACGACTTCACCACCGGTTCGGACTGCGAGGTGATCAACGCGCTGTATCGCGAACAGGGCGGCGATTTCGTGGGTCAGCTCAACGGCATCTTCGCGTTCGCGCTGTGGGACGGCGAGGCGCAGCGCTACCTGATCGCGCGCGACCCGATCGGCGTCTGCCCGCTGTACTGGGGCCACGATGCGCAGGGCCGCCTGTGCGTGGCGTCGGAGATGAAGGCGCTGGTCGGCTTGTGCGCCGACGTGGCGCCGTTCCCGCCGGGCCATGTCTACGACAGCGCCAGCGGCGAGCTGCGCAGCTACTACGCCAGGCCATGGCGCGACTACGCCGCCACGCGCGGCCATGACGTGGCGGCACCGGCGTTGCGCAAGGCGTTCGAGCAGGCCGTGCATCGTCAGCTGATGACCGACGTGCCATATGGCGTGTTGCTCTCCGGCGGGCTGGATTCCTCGCTGGTCGCCGCCTGCGCCGCGCAGTTCGCGCGCGAGCGTGTCGAGGACGACGACCGCAGCGAGGCCTGGTGGCCGCGCCTGCATTCGTTCGCGATCGGGCTGGACGGCTCGCCCGACCTGGCCGCGGCGCAGGTTGCCGCCGACGCGCTGGGCACCGTGCACCACGGCTTCGTCTACACGTTCTGGGAAGGGCTGGACGCGTTGCCCGAGGTGATCCGTCATATCGAAACCTACGACGTCACCACCATCCGCGCCGCCACGCCGATGTACCTGCTGGCGCGGCGAATCAAGGCGATGGGCGTGAAGATGGTGCTGTCCGGCGAAGGCAGCGACGAGATCTTCGGTGGCTACCTGTACTTCCACAAGGCGCCGTCGGCCGAGGCGTTCCACGAGGAAACCGTGCGCAAGCTCGATGCGCTGCACAGCTACGATTGCCTGCGCGCGAACAAGGCGATGATGGCCTGGGGCGTGGAGGCGCGCGTGCCCTTCCTCGACCTGGAGTTCATCGACGTCGCGATGGGCCTGGATGCCGCGCACAAGATGGCCGGGCAGGGGCGCATCGAGAAGGCGGTGTTGCGCGAGGCGTTCGCCGGCGCGCTGCCGGATACGATCCTGTGGCGGCAGAAGGAACAGTTCAGCGATGGCGTGGGCTACGGCTGGATCGACGGGCTGAAGGCGCACGCGGAGCAGGCGGTCAGCGACCGTGAGTTCGCTGCGGCGGCGGCGCGCTATCCGTTCAACACGCCGGCGACCAAGGAGGCGTACTTCTACCGGCGCATCTTCGAGCAACACTTTCCCGGCGAGGCCTGCGCCGCGACCGTGCCCGGCGGCAAGTCGATCGCCTGCTCGTCGCCGGCGGCGCTGGCGTGGGATCCCGCGTTCGCGAACGCGGCCGATCCGTCCGGCCGGGCGGTCAAGGGGGTGCACGACCACGCACTGGCCTGAACTTTCAGAACAGTACGGTGAGCAGCGACGCCATCACGCACCATGCGACGATGGCGAGCACCGGCCAGCGTGCCCAGGCCAGCAGGGCGAAGGCGCTCAGCGCGATGACGGCATCGAGCGGGCGATGCACCGCACTGATCCACACCGGGTCGTACAGCGCGGCGGCGAGCAGGCCGACCACGGCGGCATTGACGCCGGCCAGCACGCGTGCGGCATCATTCCGCGCGGCCAGCGCCTGCCAGAACGGCAACGCCGCGGAAACCAGCAGCAGCCCCGGCAGAAAGATCGCCAGCAGGCAGACCGTGGCGCCGAGTGCGCCACTGTGTCCGACGCCGATGCGTTCGCCGAGGAACGCCGCGAGGCTGAACATCGGGCCCGGCACCGCCTGGGCCGCACCGTAGCCGGCGAGGAAGGTGTTGCCGTCGAGCCAGCCCGGATCGACCACGGTCTGTTTCAGCAGGGGCAGCACCACGTGGCCACCGCCGAAGACCAGCGCGCCGGCACGGTAGAACCCCGCCGCCAGCCGGGCCCATGGCGGTGCACCGGACCACGGCATCAGGGAGAGCAGCAGCAGGAGGGCAAACACAGCCAGCAGCGCGATGCCACCGCGACGCCCATGCCGCAGAAGCAGGCAATCGCCCGGACGCGCCGTGACCGTGCGGCACAACCATGGGCCCAGCACCGCACCGAGGGCGACCACCAGCAATTGCATCCCTGCGTTGCCGCCGATCGCGATCAACAGGGCGGCGAGCGCGGCGAGCAGCAGGCGCGGCAGGTCCGGCGTGAGCCGCCGTGCCATGCCGAGCAGGCCCTGGGCGACCACCGCCACGGCAACCAGTTTCAGGCCGTGGATCGCCGCCTGGCCCAGCGCGCCGGACAAACGCGGACTCAGCACGGCGAAGGCAAACATCAGCAGGGCCGAGGGCAGCGTGAAGCCCACGAAGGCGGCAACGCCACCCCATCCGCCGGCCCGCAGCAGGCCGATGGAAAAGCCCAGCTGGCTGCTCGCCGGCCCCGGCAGGAACTGGCACAACGCCAGCATCTGGCCGAAGCGCTCGTCATCCAGCCAGCGCCGCCGTTCGACGAACTCGCGATGGAAGTAGCCCAGGTGCGCGATCGGCCCGCCGAACGAGGACACGCCCAGCCGGAGAAATGCGGCCAGCACCTCCCAGGCGGAGCCGCTCGGCGCGCCCGCGTTGCTCATGCGCAATCGAACAGCGCCATGAAGCCGAAGTCCATGTGCAGTTGCATGTGGCAGTGGAGCAGCGACAGCCCGCGCTGGTCGGCCGTGAAATCGACATCCATGCTCTGGTAGCCGCCCAGCATCGCCACGTCCTTGACCACGCCGGCCATGGGCTGACCGGCGATGCGGGTGACCTCGAAGCTGTGCCGGTGCAGGTGCATCGGGTGGATGTCGTCGCTGGCGTTGTGCATGCGCAGCCGGTAACGCTTGCCGTAGTGCAGCCGGAAAGTCGGCTGCATCGCCCGCATGTCGAACGGCTGGCCGTTGATCGTCCACTGATTGAAGCCGTGGAGGGCCGCGTTGCGTTTGGCGAAGGTCAGTTCGAGGGTCTCGTCGGGCGTGCCCGGCGGTGGCGCATCCGGCGAGGCGAAGCGGCGATAGTCCCACGGGAACGGCGCTGGCTTGATCCACTGCGGCTTGCCGCGGTGGCCAGCGTACTCGACCACGATGCCCATGCCGCGGTTGCGGTCGTCATCGGCCAGGTCGCCGAGTATCCACACGCCCGGATGCGTCATCTCCACGATGGCCGAAATGCGCTCGGCAGTGCCGAGCCACAGCACCGGCACCGTCGCCGGATGCGGCACCGGATTGCCATCCAGCGCCACCACCGTGAACGCGTGGCCGGGCAGGGCGAGGCTGCGGATCTCGCCGGCGCTGCCGTTGACGATGTGCAGCAACAGGCGCTCGCCGGCGCGCACGCGGATCGGCTCGCCGTGGCCGAGCATGCGTCCGTTGATCGCGAACGACTGGTAGCCGACTTCATAGCCGTGCGGCGCGCCACCGGCCAGCGAGGCCGTCATCGTCTTTCCGCCGCGCCGCTGCAGGACCGGGTCGCGTTCGCCCGGCCGCAGGAAATCCATCGCCATGTCGCCGCCCTTGCTGAAGAACGGATCGAATTCCTTCAGCGTCAGGAACACCTCGCGGTCCCAGGCGCCGGGCTCGTGCTGCGGCTCGACGTATACGGGCCCGACCAGGCCGCCGTACTGGCCGAGGTCGAGATTGGCCCCGGCATGCAGATGCGTGTGGTAGAAACGCAGCCCCGCCGGCCCGGGCACGAAGGCGATCCGGCGCATGCCGTGGGGCGGAATGTACGGGGTGCCTTCTTCGGCGGCGCCATCCACCGCGGTGGGCAGGGATTGCCCGTGCCAGTGCAGCTGCTCCGGCGTGTCGGTGTCGTTGTGGATGTCCACCACCACCTGCCGGCCCTGTTTCAGCCGCAGCAGCGGCCCGGGAAACTGGCCGTTGTAGGTGCGCGTGGAAACGATGTGGTCGGGCGCCAGTTCCACCAGGCTGCGGCCGATGCGCAAGGTGTGGTCGGCATGGCCCTTCGGTTCGGCTGGCGGCGCCGCCTGCACGCCGCCGGCCTGCAGCAGCCCCGGCATGGCACCGGCCAGGGTGGTGAGGCCACCCAGTTTCAGGAACTCTCGACGGTCGATCGGCATGGCGAGCCCCGTTCGGAGGTAAGCGCGGACAGTGTAGTGCGTCGTGCAACGAAGGCGGCGTCTCCTCTGGTATTCTTGCGTGCTTGCATCACGGACCGCCAACACATGATCGAGACCAATCCCATCCATGCGCAGATCGCCGACCTTCGTGGCCGGGTCGAGTCGCTTAGGGGGTATCTTTGACTACGCTACGAAAAGCGAACGTCTGGAAGAAGTAACCCGCGAACTGGAAATCCCCACGGTGTGGGACGACCCGGCGCGCGCGCAGGAACTGGGCCGCGAACGCGCCCGCCTGCATACCATCGTCCACGGCATCGACACGCTGACCGCCGGGTTGAACGACGCCGGCGACCTGCTGGAGATGGCGATCGCCGACGGCGACGACGACACCGCGCAATCGGTGATCGACGACCTGGCCAAGCTCGAGGCGCAGGTCGGCAAGCTGGAGTTCCAGCGCATGTTCTCCGGCAAGATGGACGCGATGAACGCGTTCGTCGACATCCAGGCCGGCGCCGGCGGCACCGAGGCGCAGGACTGGGCCGAGATGCTGCTGCGCATGTACCTGCGCTGGTGCGAATCGCGCGGCTGGAAAACCGAGTTGATGGAGGTCAGCGGCGGCGACGTGGCCGGCATCAAGTCCGCCACGTTCCGCGTGGAAGGCGATTACGCCTACGGCTGGCTGAAGACCGAGATCGGCGTGCACCGGCTGGTGCGCAAGAGCCCGTTCGATTCGGACAACCGTCGGCATACCAGCTTCACCTCGGTGTTCGTGTCGCCGGAAGTCGACGACGACATCGACATCGAGATCAACCCGGCCGACCTGCGTACCGACGTCTACCGTTCGTCCGGTGCCGGCGGCCAGCACGTCAACAAGACCGAGTCGGCGGTGCGCATCACGCACATCCCGACCAATACCGTGGTGGCCTGCCAGACCGGCCGCAGCCAGCACGCGAACCGCGACACCGCGATGAAGATGCTGGCCGCGAAGCTGTATGAGCTTGAAGTGCAGAAGCGCAATGTAGAACGCGATGCGCTGGAAGCGACCAAGTCCGACATCGGCTGGGGCAGCCAGATCCGCAACTACGTGCTGGACCAGAGCCGCATCAAGGACCTGCGCACCGGCATCGAGCGCACCGATACGCAGAAGGTGCTGGATGGCGATCTCGACGAATTCATCGAGGCCAGCCTGAAGTCCGGCCTCGAAGCCGGTGCCAAGCGCATCGACGCGTGATGCCCGATTCCTTCCGCTCCGCTCACTGACGAGGTGGCCCGCATGAACAGCAAGAAGATCTGCGCAATCCTGATCGCCTTTGCCGCACTGGCCGCGTTCGGCGCGGCGGCGCAGTCGCAGCAAGGCAGTGCCGGCCAGAGCATCAAGCAGGATGCCAGGACCGTCGGCCACGGCGTCGCCGACGGCGCGCGCGATGTAGGTCACGCGACCAAGCACGTCGCCAAGAAGGTCGGCCACGGCGCGAAGGAAGCCGGCACCGGCATCGGGCATGGTGCGAAGAAGGCCGGCGTGGCCGTCGGCCATGGTGCGCGCGAAGGCTGGGACGCGACGAAGCATGCGGTCAGGCAGGTGTTCGGCAAGGGCGATTGACGCGCGAGATCCGTACACCCCAGTTGGCAACCATGACGATAGACAAAGAGGCGCCCGCCGACCGGCGCGGGCGCAGGCAGCAATGGAATCCCCATGAGTGAAACGATCGATACCCTTCCCGTCGACGAGAACAAGCCCGACGACAATCGGCTGATCGCCGAGCGTCGCGAGAAGCTCGCGGCGCTGCGCGGGCAGGGCATCGCATTTCCGAATGACTTCAAGGTCGACAGCTTCGCCGGCGACCTGCAGGCCGAGTTCGCCGACAAGGACGTGCACACGGCCGAGGCCGTCGAGGCTGCCGCGCGCCGGGTGAAGATGGCCGGGCGCATCGTGCTGAAGCGCGTGCAGGGCAAGGTCAGCTTCGTGCAGCTGCAGGATTTCAGCGGACGCATCCAGCTGTTCATCCACCAGGGCACGCTTGGCGAGACCTACGAGGCGTTCAAGGGCTGGGACGTGGGCGACATCGTGGGCGCCGAAGGCGTGCTGATGCGCACCAAGACCGGCGAGCTTTCCGTCCGGGTCGACAACCTGCGCCTGCTGACCAAGAGCCTGCGTCCGCTGCCGGACAAGTTCCACGGCCTGGCCGACGTGGAGCAGCGCTATCGCCAGCGCTACGTCGACCTGATCGTCACCGAGGAAGCGCGGCGCACCTTCATGCTGCGATCCAAGATCATCGGCGCCATGCGCCAGTGGCTGGAAGCGCCCACGCGCCGCTTCATGGAAGTGGAGACGCCGATGATGCACATCATCCCCGGCGGCGCCACGGCCAAGCCGTTCGTCACCCATCACAATGCGCTGGATCTGGACCTGTACCTGCGCGTGGCGCCGGAGCTGTACCTCAAGCGGCTGGTCGTCGGCGGCTTCGACCGCGTCTACGAGATCAACCGCAACTTCCGCAACGAGGGCGTGTCGACCCGGCACAACCCCGAGTTCACCATGCTGGAGCTGTACCAGGCCTACGCCACCTATCACGAGATCATGGATCTCACCGAGGCAGTGATCCGCGATACCGCGCAGGCCGTGCTGGGCACCACGCAGCTGGAATGGGACGGCGCCGCGATCGACCTCGGCCCGGCGTTCCGCCGCTGGCGCATGGAAGACGCCGTGCTGGAGCACAACCCCGGGATCCGGCGCGAGGAACTGCGCGACCGCGAGGCGATGGCCGCGCATGCCAGGCGTCTGGGCGTGCAGGTCAAGCCCGGTTACGGCTGGGGCAAGCTGTTGCTGGAAATCTTCGAGAAAACGGTCGAGCACACGCTCGTGCAGCCCACCTTCATCACCGACCATCCGGTCGAGGTGTCGCCGCTGGCGCGCGAGAGCGATACCGACAAGGGCATCACCGACCGCTTCGAGCTGTTCGTCAACGGCAAGGAGATCGCCAATGGTTTCTCCGAGTTGAACGACCCGGAAGACCAGGCCGCACGCTTCCAGGCCCAGGTCGACGCCAAGGACGCCGGCGACGACGAGGCGATGCACTTCGATGCCGACTACATCCGCGCGCTGGAAGTGGGCCTGCCGCCCACCGGCGGCCTCGGCATCGGCATCGACCGCCTGGTGATGCTGCTGACCGGCTCGGCCTCGATCCGCGACGTGCTGCTGTTTCCCTACATGCGGCCGGAGGGCTGATCGCGGTCCGCTCGCGGACGAGCCGAGCTGCTTGTCCCGCTTCCGGTTCGTTCTCTCCTCGACGCCATTCCCGCTTTCACGGGAATGGCGGCTTGTTCAGGCGATACGGTGTTGGCGAGCACACCTGATCAGCCGTTCTGTCGCCGAGCGAGGAAAAACGAATGCGTGATTGGCGCCGGCAGTCGTCAGCCGCCATGACGCGCTTCGCCGCGCGTCCGGTGGCAGCTCGAGGATCGCCGTCGGCTGCGGTGGCGGCCAGCCCTGTTCGGCCAGGCGCAAGGTCAGCGGCAGCAGGGCCAGCCACACACCGCCGTCGCCACGGCGACGATCGCCAGCCCATGGCTGCCCCCCGAGCTCCTGCGCCAGGAGGGCGAGCAGCCCCGAGGTGCGGTGGACGAGGGTGAGGGATCATCGAGGCGCTTCCTTGTGCCACTGCCGTCGTTTGGAGCAGATGCCGCCACCCAACAATGCAAGAGCCCGCTCACGCCGCCGACGGTGCACTGCCGCGAAGTCCGGGCCAGCGCCACTTGGTGTATTCGTCCGGGTCGTAACCCTCGCTGTAGGCAAAGCGCTCGCAGGCCAGCATGGCGTCCTTCATCTGTTCGCGCACGTGTGCGCCGCGCACGAGCAGGCCGGGCACGCGCTCGATCACGTCGATCACCAGGTTGAAGCGGTCGATCTGATTGCGAATGGCCAGTTCCATCGGGGTATTGATGTTGCCTTGCTCCTTGTAGCCGCGAACATGGATGTTCTGGCTGTTGGTGCGCCGGTAGAGCAACTTGTGGATCAGCCAGGGATAGCCGTGGAAGTTGAACATCACCGGCTTGTCGCGGGTGAACAGGCTGTCGAAATCCGCGTCGGACAGGCCGTGCACATGCTCGCTGGTCGGCACCAGCCGGAACAGGTCCACCACATTGATGAAACGCACCTTGAGCTCGGGGAAGTGCTGGTGCAGCAGGGCGGTGGCGGCCAGCGCCTCCATCGTGGGTACATCGCCGGCGCAGGCCATCACCACGTCCGGTTCGGCGCCCTCGTCGCTGCTGGCCCAATCCCAGATGCCGATGCCCTTGGCGCAGTGGTTCGCCGCCGCGTCGATGGACAGGTACTGCAGGTGGCGCTGCTTGTCGGCGACGATCACATTGATCTTGTCGGTGCTGTCGAGACAGTGGTCGATCACCGACAGCAGGCAGTTCGCGTCGGGCGGCAGATAGATCCGGGTCACCCGCGGGCTCTTGTTGGTCACCACGTCGAGGAAGCCGGGGTCCTGGTGCGAGAAGCCGTTGTGGTCCTGCCGCCACACGGTGGAGGTGACCAGGATGTTGAGCGAGGACACGTTGGCCCGCCATGGCACGTCCAGGGCCTTCTCCAGCCATTTCGCGTGCTGGTTGAACATGGAGTCGATGACGTGGATGAAAGCCTCGTACGAAGCCAGCAAGCCGTGCCGCCCGGACAGCAGGTAGCCCTCCAGCCAGCCTTCGAGCGTGTGCTCGGAAAGTATTTCCATGACCCGGCCACCGCGCTCGAGATGGGTGCCGTCGGCATCCTCCGGCAGTGTCGCCGCCATCCAGGCCTTGCCACTGGCGTCGTAGATATCGTCCAGCCGGTTGGAGGCGGTCTCGTCGGGGCAGAAGAAGCGGAAGCGGTCGGGGTTGGCCCGCATCACGTCGCGCAGCAGGCGGCCGGTGGGGCGGGTGTTCTCCTCGGTGATGACGCCCGGTTCGGTCACCGCCGTCGCATAGTCGCGGTAGTCCGGCCGCAGCAGCGCCCGGCGCAGCAGGCCGCCATTGGCGACCGGGTTGGCGCTCATGCGGCGTTCGCCGGCTGGGGCCAGCGCGGCCAGCTCGGGCGCGAGTCGGCCATCCTCGGTGAACAGCGACTCCGGCTGGTAGCTGCGCAGCCATTGTTCCAGTTGCTCGAGATGCGCCTTGCTCTTGTGCGGGTCGAGCGGGATCTGGTGTGCGCGCCACGATCCTTCCACGCGGTGGCCATCCACTTCCTTCGGGCCGGTCCAGCCCTTGGGCGTGCGCAGCACGATCATCGGCCACGCCGGCAGGCCGACATCGTCGCCGCGGCGGGCGCGCTGCTGGATGGCGGTGATCTGGTCGAACGCGGTATCCAGCGTGGCGGCCAGTTGCCGGTGCACCGTGGCCGGGTCGTCGCCTTCGACAAAGTGCGGTGCATAGCCGTAGCCGCGCATCAGCTCGGCCAGCTGGTCGTGGGGGATGCGTGCCAGCACCGTCGGGTTGGCGATCTTGTAGCCGTTGAGGTGCAGCACCGGCAGCACCGCGCCGTCGCGGACCGGGTCGAGGAACTTGTTCGAATGCCAGGCGGTGGCCAGCGGGCCGGTTTCCGCCTCGCCATCGCCGACCATGCAGACGACGGTCAGGCCGGGGTGGTCGAAGGCGGCACCGTAGGCGTGTGACAGGCTGTAGCCGAGTTCGCCGCCCTCGTGCAGCGAGCCGGGCGTCTCCGGCGTGCAATGGCTGCCGATGCCACCGGGGAAGGAGAACTCCTTGAAGAAGCGCTGCAGGCCGTCGAGGGTCGCGCCCTTGTCGGGATAGACCTCGCCGTAGCGGCCCTCCAGCCAGGCGTGGGCCAGCACCGAGGGCGCGCCGTGGCCGGGGCCGGAGACGAAGATCGCATCCAGCTCGCGTTCGCGGATCAGCCGGTTCATGTGCGTCCACACCAGGGTCTGGCCGGCGTCCGAGCCCCAGTGGCCGAGCAGCCGGTGCTTGATGTGCTCGATCCGCAGCGGCTCGCGCAGCAGCGGGTTGTCGCGCAGGTACAGCATGCCCGCGCACAGGTACAGCGAGGCGCGCCAATAACGATCCAGCCGGTTGATGGCATCGTCGGAAGGGGCAGTGTGGGGAGATGTGGTCACGGAAACCTCCAGGTCGCGAAAGGGAGCTAAGGAGACTGTCGGACTTGGCCGGCCGGTCTGCAAATCCGCCTGTGCGGTCCCTATTTCCGTCGCTTCCTGGCCCATGGAACCACCATGGGCCGGCGAAGCGCCGAAAATCGGTCCTCGCACCGCCGAATTCTCGACGCGACCGCCTAAGCCCGACAGGCTCCTAGACGGCGAGGTTGTCGCCCGTGGCGGGCATGTGGACCTCGGTCGATGTGAGGTGCATGGCGAACTGCTGCATCACGTTCGCATCGCCATGCACGAGGATGGTCTTGTCCGGTTTGATCGCCGCATGCCAGGCCAGCAGCTCGTCACGATCGGCATGGGCGGAGAAGCCGTTGATGGTGTGCAGGTGGGCGCGCACCGGGATCTCGTCGCCGAACAGGCGCACCGATTTGGCGCCGTCGATGAGGATGCGCGCCAGGGTGCCGGAAGCGGCATAGCCGACGAACACCACGCTGGAATCCTCGCGCCACAGGTGGTGGCGCACGCGGCCGCCGGTGCACATGCCCGAGCCGGCCATGAGGATCGCGCCACCATGGATCCGGTTCAGCGCCATCGAGTCGGCGGTCTCGCGGGTGAAGCGCAGGCCGGGCAGGGCGAACGGATCGCCGCCGTGGGCGAACAGGGCACGTTCCTTCGGGTCGTAGCACTCGGTGTGGCGACGGAAGATCTCGGTGGCGGAGATCGCCATCGGCGAATCGAGGAACACCGGCAGGGTGCGCGGCAGACGGCCGCTCTCCACGCCGGCGTGCAGGTGGTAGAGGATCTCCTGCGCGCGCTCCAGCGCGAAGGTGGGGATCACCACGTTGCCACCCCGCGCGAAAGTGTCGGTGATCGCGGCATACAGCTCCTCGACCGAGGGACCCAGCGGCTTGTGCAGGCGGTCGCCGTAGGTGGTTTCCATTACCACCGCGTCGGCATGCGGTGGCGGCTGCGGGTCACGCAGGATCGGCCGGCCGCTGTTGCCGAGGTCGCCGGAGAAGATCACCGAGCGGCCGCCGTCACCCTCCTGCGCGATGCGGATGCTGGCCGAGCCGAGGATGTGCCCGGCGTCATGGAAGGTGGCGGTCAGGCCCGGAGCGAGCGCGACTGGCTGGCCATGGCGGGCGACGCGGCCGAAGCAATCCATCGCGTTGAGCGCGTCGAGCGTGGTGTACAGCGGGCGGCCGTCGTCCTCGCCGCGGCGTTTGGCATGCCGCTGGCGGCGCTCGGCGTCGGCTTCCTGCAGGCCGGCGGCGTCGAGCATCACCAGCCGCGCCAGCTCGCGGGAGGCCGCGGTGGTGATGATCTCGCCGGAAAAGCCACGATCGACCAGCAGCGGGATCCGGCCGCAGTGATCCAGGTGGGCGTGGGTGAGCAGCAGGATGTCGATCGATGCCGGATCGAAGCCGAAGTCGCCGCCGTTCTGCTCATCCAGTTCGCCGCTGCCCTGGTACATGCCGCAGTCGACCAGGATGCGCTTGCCGGCGGCTTCGAGCAGGTGGCAGGAGCCGGTGACCTCGCGGTCGGCGCCGTGGAAGGAGATGTTCATGGGCGCGCATCCGCGGCGGTGGGGGAGAGCAGGGGGCTGCCGTTGCGGGTGTGCCAGTCGAGGATCCCTTGCCAGGCATCCTCGGCGGTCTCGGCGTACCAGAACAGTTCGCGGTCTTCCTCGTCGATGCTGCCGGCCTCGAGCAGGAAGTCGACGTCGAGCACCCGACGCCAGTAGTCCTCGCCGACCAGCACGATGGGAATCGGCGCGCTCTTGCGGGTTTGGATCAGGGTCAGCGCGCCGAACACCTCGTCGAGCGTGCCGTAGCCGCCGGGCAGGGCGACGATGGCAACCGCCCGCTTCATGAAGTGCAGCTTGCGCATGGCGAAGTAGTGGAACTGCATGCACAGGCCGGGCGTGACGTAAGGGTTGGGGTACTGCTCGCGCGGCAGCGCGATGTTCAGGCCCACCGTCTGCGCGCCGGCCTCGCTGGCGCCGCGGTTGGCCGATTCCATCGCGCCGGGGCCGCCGCCGGTGAGGATGGCCAGGCCCGGGACACCGGCGAGCCCGACCCGCCGGCCGATCTCACGCCCCACCTCGTAGTAGCGCGACAGCGCCTCCCGTCGCTCGGCCAGTTGCAGGGCACGCGTGGCGGCCGGATCGTCGGGCCGCCGGGCCGCGGCTTCCCGGGCGATGGCCAGTTCGCGTCGGGCCGCCTGCGGTTCGCGCAGGCGGGTACTGCCGTAGACCAGCACCGTGCGCTCGATGCCGTGCGCGGCGAGCACCAGTTCGGCCTTGAGGTAGTCCACCTGCAGGCGCACGCCGCGCGCTGCGTCTTCGTGCAGGAAGGCCGTGTCCTTGTCGGCCTCCCGATATGACGGGTGCTGCATGATCGCGCGCAGGCGCTCATCCACCTTCGGCTCTTCGGCATGCGCCTTGGGGTACTCCCAGGGCAGTGGCATGCGGCGCTCGCGGGGTGGCGGTGGCGGGCAGTGGCGGCGGTGGTTCAAGTGGGACTCCTTTGATTGCGGCGCGGTAGCCGCCACCGGCGTGCTCAGGTGCGGGTGGCGGAAAGCTCCAGGATCTCGTCGGTGATGTCCTCCTGGCGCACGCGCTGGAACTGAAGCGCGAGCGTGGCTTCGGTGCGTTCCAGGTTGCTGTGGGCGGCGATCATCGCCTGCATGCGGGCCTGGTTTTCCGCCGCGTAGGACAGCATCAACGCCTCGCACAGGTCGGCGTGCACGTATTCCACGGCGAGCTGTTCGAGCAGCACCATCGGCGGCAGGTTCATCAGCGGCGCCTGACCGTCGGCGAGGCGGGCGGGAAATCGGCTGAAGTCGAACGGCAGCAGCCAGCGGCGGATGATCGCCGGCTCCTCGCCTTCGCCCGGGCTGCCGTGGACCAGCAGTACGCGGCCCGGCCCGTGCGACGCGAGCGCCGCGTAGACCGCATCGGAAATCCGGTCGGCCAGCGCGGAGACCTCGTCGGTGTGGGCGGCCATGGGCACGCTCCAGTCCGGCGTGCGCCCGCGGTTGCCGGCCACCATCAGGCCGCGATCGCCGACGATGAACAGGCGGCTTGTGCCTGCCTCTGCCAATGGCAGGGCGACGTCCAGCACGCGCTCGTTGAAGCTGCCGGCGAAGCCCTGTTCGGCGCACAGCGCGACCACCAGCACGCCGTCGCTCGTTGCCGTCGGCGCCGCGACGGACCGGGTGGCCGGCAAGGTGCCGAGCACCTGGTCGATCGCCTGGCCGATGGTGGCGGCATACAGTCGGATCGCTTCCAGCTCGCGCCGCGCTTGTTGCGAATGGCTGGCGGCGATCGCGCGCATGGCGGCGATCACGCTGCCCAGCTGGCGCGTGGAGTCCAGGCGGGCGGCGACTTCGGCCAGCTGCCCACTCACGCCGGCGGCCCCTTCGATGCGGCGGCGATCGTGGCGACCAGTTCGCGCACCGCGTCCACCAGCATGCCGCGGGTGGAGGCATCCAGCGCGGCGCCGGTCTTTACCGGCTGTGCCGCGGCCAGGCGGGCCGGCAGTTGCTGGCGCAGCTCGGCGATCAGGCCGGCGGGCTGGCCGTCCAGCACGCCATCGTCCAGTGCCGCCAGCAGGGCGAGTTGTTCCGGCAGCTGCTGCGCGGCGAAGCGCGCTTGGGTCAGCAGGGCGCGGATCGCCTGGCCCCGCGCGATCTGCGCCTTGACGCGGGTATCGCTGAGATTGCCAAAGCGGGTGAACAGCTCCAGCTCGAGAAACTGCGAATACTGCAGCCGCAGCTTGCCGGCCACCTCGCGCAGCACCGGCGGCTGCGCCTTGCCACCGACCCGGCTCACCGACAGGCCGACGTCCACGGCCGGGCGTTGGTCGGCGGCGAACAGCGAGGTGTCGAAGACGATCTGGCCATCGGTGATCGAGATCAGGTTGGTCGGGATGTAGGCGGCCAGGTTGCCCGCCTCGGTCTGCGCGATCGGCAGCGCGGTGAGCGAACCGCCCCCCTTGGCCGGCGACAGCCTGGCGGCGCGCTCGAGCAGCCGTGCGTGCAGGTAGAACACGTCGCCGGGATAGGCCTCGCGGCCGGCCGGCTGGTGGGTGAGCAGCGCCAGTTCGCGATGGGTGGCGGCGGAAATACCGGTCGAACTATAAGATCTTTACCAGCGGAACTGACTGAACGTAATGCTTACGGCTTATCCGCGCAAGGGACGGTGCTTGCGATTAGGGTCATTCGAAGTTGGGATCTCACACGTGTGAGATCGGGTGATTCAGGTCCCTTTAGAAGGAGGAGTATCATGAAGGCTCTTATCCTGGTTGTGGCGCTTGTCGCCGTGATCGCTGCGCCGATCATGTCGTTCGCTTGCCCCCCGCCCCCGGCTCCGGGTTACGATGGTTCGGGCGCCGGTGATGGCCCCGCGCCCAGCGGCGACGGCAGCGGCGGGACGGAAACGGGCGGCCGGCGGCTGGGTCAACGCGTCGATTCCCACGGTCGGCGTGATTGGCAATCACGAATAGGCACGAAGACATTCTACCGCTCCGGACCTTTGCCGACGGACCCCGTTGCGTTGAAGAAAGTTCCCCGCGGGGCTCAGCACATCATGGAGACACCGTTTTGAGTTTCCCGACAACGGACCGCAGGACATGCCCGCTCACTTGCTAACTCGTCTATTACGTCGACATTCAGGGCGTACGGATCATCAGTCTCACTCCATGGAGAAGCCCGAACCGCAAGCGGTGTGGCTCGAATCAGTCCTCCGTAACAATCCCAACCGCTGGACCGTGGTCTCGCATCACCACCCGGTGTATTCGGCCTGCGCCCGGCCGGGACAACGCTGAACTGTGCGAGGCCTGGCAGCCCGTCTATGACAAGTACAAAGTCGATCTCGTCCTGCAGGGGCATGATCACGCTTACCTGAGGATCAGCTATAGCAGTACAGAACACACGGAAACCTGAATCGAATGTGGGGTGAGGCTGCTTTCCGATTCAGGTTTCCGCGTGTTCTGTGTGTTCCGTGGGCGAGACGTGTAGGCGTTCCATGGTTTCTCCCCGCGGATCGGGATAAACCACTTGCCTCGTGCCGGCCCGGCGGGTTTTCTCGGCGGTTCACCGAACCGCACCGTCCATGGCCGAGATCACCAAGAGTTACGAATCGCGCGACATCGAAAAGAAATGGTACGCCGCCTGGCTCCAGGCGAAGTGCTTCGCCGGTCGCGCCCAGGCCGGTCGCGAGCCCTACAGTATCGTGATTCCGCCGCCGAACGTGACCGGCGTGCTGCACATCGGCCATGTGCTCAACAACACGCTCCAGGATGCCCTGATCCGCCGCGCGCGGCTCGAGGGAAAATCGGCGGTCTGGATTCCCGGCACCGACCACGCCAGCATCGCGACCCACGCCGTCGTGGAGCGCGAGTTGCGCAAGCAGGAAGGCAAGACCCGCTGGCAGATCGGCCGCGAGGAGTTTCTCAAACGGGCGAAGTCCTGGCAGGAAAAGCACGGCGGCATCATCCTCGAACAGCTCAAGGCGATGGGCTGCTCCTGCGACTGGGACCGCACCGTGTTCACGATGGATCC
>CAVPQF010000011.1:0-6149 GCA_963707225.1 uncultured Gammaproteobacteria bacterium | reverse complement strand
TCGACGGCCAGGGCGGCGGCGCGCTGCTCGTCGGCGCGCTGCTCGTCGGCGCGCCGCTTGTCCCGTTCGGCCTGCGCCTGCTGGCGCAGGGCGTCGACCTCGGCCTGCGCGGCGGCCAGCAGTCGGGCACGTGCCGCCTCGGCATCGGTCTGCGCGGCTTTCAGCGCCGCCTCGCGCCCGGCGGCAAGCTCGGCCTGCTGCGCCTTGGCCGCCGCCGTGGCCTGGCGTGCGCGGTCGCGCTCGGCCTCGGCGTCGGCCAGCAGCTTCGCCGCTGCTTCGCGCCGTTGTGCGATCACGCGCACCACCGGGCGATACAGCACGCGCGACAGCAGCCAGATCAGGATCAGCGCATTGATCGCCTGCAGCGCCAGCGTCCAGAAGTCGATCTTCATCGAAGGTCGCCGCTTACTTGAGGAACGGGTTGGCGAACAGCAGCAGGATGGCGATCACCAGGCAGTAGATCGCCATGGTCTCGATCATCGCCAGGCCCACGAACAGCGTGCGCGAGATGGTGCCGGCCGACTCGGGTTGGCGGGCGATCGCGTCCATCGCGGCGGCCACTGCGCGGCCCTCGGCCAGCGCCGGGCCGATCGCGCCAAAGCTCACCGCGAGCGCTGCGGCGAGAATGCTGACAACGGAAATCAGGTCGTTCATGGCGAGTTTCTCCGATCGGAAGATGTGGGCGCGTCCGGCGCGCGGGGCGGTGGGGCGGGGTGCACGGCGGCGCCGATGAACACCATCGCCAGCACGCTGAAAATGTAGGCCTGGATGGCGCCGGTGAGCAGGTCCAGCGCCATGAACGGGATCGGCACGATCAGCCCGGCCAGCGCCAGCGCGATGCCGACCACGAACACGCCGCTCATCACGTTGCCGAACAGGCGCACCATCAGCGAGAAGGTGCGGGTGATCTGCTCGACCAGATTCAGCGGCACCATCAGCCAGCCCGGCTCGGCGAAGGTGGCCAGGTAGCCGCGCACCCCGCGGCTGCGCAGGCCGAACCAGATGGTGGCGAAGAACACGATGCCGGCCAGCGCGGCGTCGGTCTCCAGGTGGGCGGTGGGCGGCTCCACGCCGGGCACCAGGCCGGACCAGTTGGCGACCAGCACGAACAGGAAGATGCTGCCGACCAGCGACCGGTACGGTGCGGGATCCACCTGCATGGTGTCGTGGATCTGTGCGTCGATGGTCTCGACCAGCAGCTCCAGCACGGCCTGCGTGCGCGATGGGCGCAGCGACAGGCGTCGCGTGGCCAGCCACGAGCCGAGTACCAGTGCCGCCACGATCCCCCAGCTCACCGCCACGGCCGAGCTGACCGGGACCGGGCCGAGGTGGAACAGGATGTCGGTGCGCAGCGGCGAGCCGATCATGGCCGGGGCTCCCCGCCCGGTGGCGGCGCATGGCTTGGCGCACGGTCGCGCAACAGCACGCGCCGCGCCACCAGGAAGCCGACGAATCCGGCCAGCAGGGCGGCCAGGCCGAATCGCAGCAACGCGGCCAGCAACAACGCGCTGATCAGCACGCGCAGCCCCTGCGACGCCAGTGCCAGGCCGGTGCGGCCGGTGGTCAGCAGGCGCACGCTATGGCGCAGGCCGACGAAGTGGAGCAGGCCGACCAGGCCGCCGCCGAGCGCGCCGAGGCCGATCGTCGGCGCGATCGGAAGTGACGCGAGGGGAAGGATCATCGAAGGCTCCTCATTGACGGTGCATCCAGTGCCAGGCGAACCACAGGCCCAGCCCGGCGCCGACGGTAAGCAGGGCGGCGGCGAAGGTGACGCCGGTACCCAGCCAGCGATCCAGCCAGTGCCCGGCCAGCAGGCCGAGCATGATCGGCGTGACGATGGTCCAGCCCAGCACGCCGATCTGCGCCAGGCGGATGCTGGCCGGGGTGGCCGGATCGTCGCGGTTGGCCTCGTCGCGCTGGCGCGCACGCCGGGCGGCCGTGGCGGCCGGGTCGTGGTCTTCTCCGCTGGGATGGTCGGGCGCCGGCGTCGTCATGGCGCGACGTTTCCGGGGCCGGGACGCAGGTAGCGCAGCAACGTGCGCACGGCGCGGGCGTGCAACTGCATCTGTTCGACACGGGCGCGGCGGTCGGCATCGGCCTGGTCGGCGCGTGTGGTGCGCACGGTGGTTTCCAGTGTTTCGAGCTGGTCGCCGCGCACGGCACCGCGGCAGGCCACGTGCAGTTCCGTCCCTTCGCTCATCCGCAGCACGCCCCCGCGGAGCGCGCAGTAGCCGCGCTCGCCGCCGGCACGCTGCCAGCGCAGCACGGTGGGCACCAGCACGGTGATCAGGTCGGCGTGGCCGGGCAGGATGCCGAAACTGCCGCTGGCGTCCTCGCCGCGCACGGCGGAGACGTCATCCAGGTCGAGCACGACCTGCTGCGGCGTGGCGAGCACCAGGTGCAGGTGGCCGCTCATGTCGCGGCCTTCGTTGCGGCGGCCTCCCGGGCGCGGGCCTCATCCAGTGTGCCGACCATGTACAGCGAACTCTCCTGCCAATCGTCGCAGTCGCCGCGAAGGATCGCCTCGCAGCCGTCCAGCGTGTCGGCCAGCGCCACGCTGCGACCGGGCATGCCGGTGAACGCCTCGGTGACGGCGAACGGTTGGGTGAGGAAGCGCTGCAGCCGCCGCGCCCGTTCGACCAGCCGGCGGTCCTCGGCGCCGAGCTCGTCCATGCCGAGCAGGGCGATCACGTCCTGCAGCTGGCGATAGTGTTCGATCACCCGGCGTACCCCGGTGGCGATGTGCACGTGGCGTTCGCCGAGCAGGTCGGCGTCGAGCATGATCGACGTGGACGCGATCGGGTCGATCGCCGGATACATGCCCTGCGCGGCCATCTCGCGCGACAACACCACCATCGAGTCCACGTGCGAGGCCAGCGCGGTGACCGCCGGGTCGGTGAAGTCGTCGGCCGGCACGTAGACGGCCTCGATCGCGGTGACCGCCACGCCGTCCACCGAGACGATGCGCTCCTGCAGCGCGGCGACCTCGTCGGCCAGGGTGGGCTGGTAGCCCACCCGCGAGGGCTGCCGGCCGAGCAGGCCGGAAACCTCCGAGCCGGCCTGCACGAAGCGGAAGATGTTGTCCATCAGCAGCAGCACGTTCTGCCGCCGCTCGTCGCGGAAATACTCGGCCATGGTCAACGCGGTGAACGGCACCCGCCAGCGTGCGCCGGGCGGCTCGTTCATCTGGCCATAGACCAGCACGGTATGGTCGAGCACGCCGGTGTTGCGCATGTCCAGCAGCATCTCGTGCCCCTCGCGCGAACGCTCGCCCACGCCGGCAAACACCGAGATGCCCTGGTAGCGCTCGACCATGGCGTGGATCAGCTCCATCACCAGCACCGTCTTGCCGACGCCGGCGCCGCCGAACATCGCCGCCTTGCCGCCCTGCACCAGCGGGGTGAGCAGGTCGATCACCTTCAGTCCGGTGGCGAACAGCGTACTGCTGCCGCTCTGCGCGGCCAGCGGTGGCGGTGCGCGATGGATCGGCCGGCGCGGCACGTCGGCGGGCAGGGCGGGGCCGTCGTCGCCGAGCTGACCGGTCACGTCGAACAGCCGGCCGAGCACCGCCGGCCCGACCGGCACCTGCAGCGGCTCGCCGAGCGCCTGCACGCGCAGTCCGCGGGCGATGCCCTCGGTGGATTGCAGGGCGATCACGCGTACGTCCGTCGTGGAAAGTTGCGAGGTCACTTCCACCAGCAGCGGCGTGCCGTCATCGCGCAGCACGTGCAGGGCCTCGCTGACCGCCGGCAGCGGCGGCTGGGCGAAACGCACGTCCAGCACCGCGCCGCGTACCGCCGTCACCTGTCCCTCGTGCATCTTGACCATGGAAGACGTTCTCTTTCTCCAAGGTGGACGTGCCACCCCCCCCCATGCCATATTCCATGGTCGGATAACGGCGTGCTGCGGGAGTTGACTCGCATCAATCCGGAACGGATCGGTCCTGCATCAGTCCGAGCGCGGCGCGGGCGGCGATCCACTCTTCGTTGGTCGGCTCGACCACCACGCGGACACGGCTTTCCGGGGCGGACACCACTTGAGCGTGCGCCGCGTTGGCGTCGATGTCCAGCGCGACGCCCAGCCAGCCCAGTGCGGCGCAGACGCGCTCGCGGATCACCGCGTTGTGTTCGCCGATGCCGGCGGTGAACACCAGCATGTCCAGGCCGCCGAGCACGGCGACCAGCGCACCGATCTCGCGCACGATGCGCCGCACATAGAGGGCCAGTGCCTCGCGCACGGGGGGCTCGCCCTCGCGTGGCAGCAGGTCGCGCGGATCGGAGGATACGCCGGACACGCCCAGCAGTCCGGACTCGTGGTAGAGCATGTGGCCGACCTGGTTGATGTCGAGGCCGCGGATCTGCATCAGGTACAGCACGGCGCCGGGATCGAGCGTGCCGCAGCGCGTGCCCATCATCAGTCCGTCCAGCGCGGAAAAACCCATCGTGGTGGCGACGCTGCGCAGCTCATGCATGGCGCAGAGGCTGGCCCCGCTGCCCAGGTGGGCGCAGATCGTGCGGCCACGGGCGCCGGCGCCATAGTGCTCGGCCAGCACCGTGGCCATGTACGCGTAGGACAGCCCGTGGAAGCCGTAGCGGCGCAGGCCCTCGTCCCACAGCGCACGCGGCAGCGCCAGCATCTGCTCCACCTTCGGCGCCGTGTGGTGGAAGGCGGTGTCGAAGCAGGCAACCTGCGGCAGGTCCGGGTGCAGGCCGAGCAGGGCCTCGATCGCCTCCAGCGCGAACGGCTGGTGCAGCGGCGCCAGCGGGATGTAGCTGCGCAGGTCGGCGAGCACGGCGGCGTCCACACGTACCGGCGCGAAATACTTGCTGCCGCCGTGCACCACGCGGTGCGCCACCGCGGCGAGCCGGCGCCCGCCGAGCCGCGCCTGCAGGCGCCCGCGGATGTGCGTCAAGGCGCCGGTGTACGGATCGGCAGCATCCAGCGCGAGCGTCGCATCGGGTTCGCCAGAGGCCTCATAGCGTGGCGACGCTCCGCTGATGCCCTCGACCTTGCCGCTCCACACCGGCTGGCGCGGCAGCGGCGAGACCGCCGCGTCGAACAGTGCGAACTTGATGCTGGACGAGCCGCAGTTGAGCACCAGCAGCAGCTCGCCTGCCGCCTGGGTCATGGGAAAGGCGCTCACAACGGATGGCTCCGGTAATGGTGGGCCAGCAGCAAGGCCACCGCGCAGGAGGCCATCCGCGACTCGCGCGAGTCGGCGCGGCTGGTGAGCACGATCGGAACCTTCGCGCCGATCACGATGCCGGCGCTGGCCGCACCGCCGAGGTATTCGAGTTGCTTGGCCAGCATGTTGCCGCTCTCCAGGTCCGGCACCACCAGTACGTCGGCCTGGCCGGCCACGGGCGAGACGATGCCCTTGATGCGCGCGGCGGCGGCCGACACCGCGTTGTCGAACGCCAGCGGCCCGTCGAGCACGCCGCCGGTGATCTGGCCGCGGTCGGCCATCTTGCACAGCGCCGCCGCGTCCAGCGTGGCCGGCATGTGCGGGTTGACCGTCTCCACCGCGGCAAGGATCGCCACGCGCGGCTGTGCCACGCCGATCGTCTGGGCCAGGTCGATGGCGTTGCGGATGATGTCGGCCTTTTCCTCCAGCGTCGGGGCAATGTTGATGGCCGCGTCGGTGATGATGAACGGGCGCGGGTAGGCCGGTGTCTGCATGATGAAACAGTGGCTGATCCGGCGCTTGGTGCGCAGGCCGCTGCCCGCGGCGACCACCGCCGCCATCAGTTCGTCGGTATGCAGGCTGCCCTTCATCAACGCATCGACCTTGCCCGACGCAGCCAACTCGGCCGCGCGGGCCGCCGCCGCATGGCTGTGCGGGACATCGTCGATGGCGATGCCGGTCAGGTCGAAGCCTGCCGCGGCGGCCACCGCCTCGAGCCGCGCGCGCGGAGCCACCAGCACCGGTTCGATCAGCCCAGCGTGCCGGGCGTCGAGCGCGCCGCCAAGGCTGGACTCGTCGCAGGGATGGACCACCGCCATGCGGATCGCCCCCAGCGGCTTCGCATAGTCGAGCAGCCGCTGCACGCTATCGTGCCCCGGGGTCAGGCGGACTTCGGGCAGGGTGGCGCGCGGGCGGACGATCTTCTCCACGGGCGCCAATACCCGGGCTTCGCCCTGGATGGTGC
>CAVPQF010000010.1:0-16864 GCA_963707225.1 uncultured Gammaproteobacteria bacterium | reverse complement strand
GGGTCATCGTGACCACGCCGTTCGACATGGCCGTTCGCAACGAAATCGATCGCTTTCACTTGGCGCAGGCTGTCGTCAAGCGTGTACAAAAATTGCAGGCGCGTGCCGCTGGCGCGATCGAGATTATCGCCAGCAAACTGGTCGAACATGACCGTTATATTCGGCAGCATGGCGATGACATGCCGGAAATCCGCGACTGGAAATGGAGCGCGCATGCAAGCTAGGCGAAGGGCCCTTGAATTGCTCGAGCAGCAGTTGTTTCTGCATCTGCCTTGATGTCGATGAGATGAGTCTGAACTGGAACGGCCAGTGCCAAGCGGCGCGGTGACTGGTTCGCCCAATAGAAAAGGCCCGGCGCCAGGCTAGGAGTTTTTTAGATGCAAGCCAATTAGCCTGGCTGTACAAATCATGTGACACACCGGCTGCATCATGGATGACGACCACGCCCGGCGATTGGCCCGAAGCTGGACGGCGGACTTAGGTAAGCCGGCATCTCACTCTTTGGGTTCGGGTGCTCACCTTCATCGCCGGAAGCTTATGGCACTATTTTAACAGATCGTATGTCCGAAGCCTTTTGAGTAATCGTGCCGGGCTCGGTCGGGGTCGACGAGCTGATGGTGGTGGAGAGTTACGCCCACGTTCACCACATCGTCTCCAATGTACGCGGGCGCCTGCGCGCCGAGGTCACGCCCGGCGAGGTGATCGCCGCCACCTTCCCGGGCGGCACCATCACCGGCTGTCCCAAGGTACGCTGCATGGAAATCATCGCCGCGCTGGAAGACGCGCCGCGTGGCGCGTATACCGGCGCGCTGGGCTATCTCGATCGCAACGGTGAGCTCGACTTGAACATCCTGATCCGCACCCTGACCCTGGCCGGCGACGAAGTGAGCCTGCGCGCCGGTGCCGGCATCGTGGCCGACTCGGTGGCAGCCAGCGAACTGGACGAGACCCGCGCCAAGGCGCGCGGCCTGCTGCGTGCGCTGGGAGTGCCCGACTGATGACGCCGCGCATGCTGGTCGACGGCGTGGCGGCGGCACAGGTGTCGGCGCTGGATCGTGGCCTGGCCTATGGCGACGGCCTGTTCGAGAGCATCCGCCTGGTCGGCACGGTCGCGCCGCTGTGGTCGCGGCACATGCGGCGGCTGACCGAAGGTTGCGCGCGCTTGCAGATGCCGACGCCCGATCCGGCGCAGCTGTGGCGCGAGGCGCTGGAAGTCAGCCGCGGCATGGCGGCATCGGTGCTGCGCATCACCGTCACCCGCGGTCCCGGCGAGCGCGGCTACGCCTTGCCGGCCTCGCCGCAACCGACGCGAGTGATAGCTGCGTTCGCGCCGCCGCCGGTCGCCGCCGAGGTCTACGCGCAAGGCGTGCGCATGCGCGTGTGCAACATCCGTCTGGCGGAGCAGCCGCTGCTGGCCGGCATCAAGCACCTGAACCGGCTGGAGCAGGTGCTCGCGCGTGCCGAATGGAACGACCCGGCGATCGCCGAAGGTCTGCTGCTCGATAGCCATGGGCGGGTGATTTCGGCGACGATGGCCAATCTGTTCGCGGTGGTCGACGGCGAGCTGCTGACGCCGTCGCTGGACCGCTGCGGCGTGGCCGGGGTGGCGCGTGCCGAGGTGCTGGCGGCGTGTCCGCAGGCACGGGTCGGCGAGCTGACGCTGGATACACTGCTGGGTGCCGGCGAGGTCTTCCTCAGTTCGAGCGTGCGCGGCATCCTGCCGGTACGTGCGCTGGATGGCTGCGGCTATATGCCGGGCACGATGACCCGACGGTTGCAGCAACATTGGCGGGACTTGGGATTTTCGATGGAGCAGGGCGAATGAGCGACAAACCGATGCGCGGGCGCGCATGGCCACGGCTGCTGCTGATCGTGCTGCTGGTTTCGGTCGGCGCGCTGATCTATGGCTGGAACGACTTTGCCCGCTTCAGCACGGCACCGCTCAACGTGGCGACGCAAGGCGACAGCATCGACATCAGCCGCGGCAGCGGCTTCAAGGGCATCGTGGGCGAGTTGCGCCAGCGTGGTTTCAGCACGGCGAACCCGCTGTACTGGCGCCTGCTGGCCGAACAGATGCACGCGGCCGGCAAGCTGCATGCCGGCGAATACGCGCTGGAACCCGGCATCACCCCGCGCCAGCTGCTCGCGAACATGGCGGCCGGCCGGGTGCTGCAGCGTCTGTTCACCATCGTCGACGGCTGGACCTTCGGCGAGTTGCGCCAGGCGCTGGCCAGGGCCGAGAAGCTGACGCACGACAGCGCCGCACTGGACGATGCCGCGGTCATGCAGGAGATCGGCGCCGGCGGCGAAGCGCCGGAAGGGCGTTTCCTGCCCGAAACCTACGCCTATGTGAAGGGCGACAGCGACCTGGACATCCTCCGGCGCGCGCACGCCGCGATGGTGAAGACGCTCGACGAGCTGTGGCCAGGGCGTGCACCGGGTCTGCCGCTGGCCACGCCGTACGAGGCGCTGATCCTGGCCTCGATCGTGGAGAAGGAAACCGGCATTCCGGCCGAGCGCGCGCAGATCGCCGGCGTGTTCGTGCGGCGCCTGCAGGATCACATGCTGCTGCAGACCGACCCCAGCGTGATCTACGGCATGGGCGCGAACTACACAGGCAACATCCGCCGCAGCGACCTGACCAGCGACACGCCGTACAACACCTATACCCGGCCCGGCCTGCCGCCGACGCCGATCGCATTGCCGGGCAAGCCTGCGCTTGTGGCGGCGCTGCATCCGGCCACCGGCGACGCGCTGTATTTCGTGGCGCGCGGCGATGGCGGCCACGTGTTCGCCCGCACGCTGGAGGAACACAATCGCAACGTCGACTGCTACCAGCGGAAGCGTTGCCGATGACGGACCCGCGCGGAAAATTCATCAGCCTCGAAGGCGGCGAGGGCGCCGGCAAGAGCACCTTGCTGGCCGGCCTGCGCGAGCACATCGAACGGCGCGGCATCGCGCTGGTGCAGACGCGCGAACCCGGCGGCACCGCCGTGGGCGAGGCGGTGCGCGCGATCGTGCTCGATCCGGCCCTGCATGGACTGGCCGCCGAAACCGAACTGCTGCTGATGTTTGCCTCGCGTGCGCAGCTGGTGCGCGAAGTGATCGAGCCCGCCCTGCAGGCCGGGCAATGGGTGCTGTGCGATCGCTTTGCCGACGCCAGCTACGCCTACCAGGGCGGCGGCCGCGGCCAGCCGACGCCGCGCATCGCGGAGCTGGAACGCTGGGCCTGCGACGGCGTGAAGCCCGATCTCACCCTGTTGCTCGACCTGCCGGTGGCCACCGGTCGCGCGCGCGCCGCCGGCCGTGGCGACGCCGACCGCATCGAGGTCGAGGCCGATGCCTTCTTCGAACGGGTGCGCGCGAGCTATCGCGAACGCGCCATGGCCGAACCGGAGCGCTTCCGCGTGATCGACGCCAGCCAGTCACCAACTGCCGTCCTGCAGGCCGCGACGCAGGCGCTGGCAACCCTGCTTGGAGAGTCGCAGGCATGAACGGATTGCCCTGGCACGCCGAACATTGGGCGCGGCTGCAGGCGCGCCGCCAGCGCGATGCGTTGCCGCATGCCTTGCTGCTGTGCGGCGCCGCTGGCCTGGGCAAGCGTGCGTTCGCGCAGCGCTTCGTGCAGGGGCTACTGTGTGCCGAGCCCATCGGCGGCGATGCCTGCGGGCATTGCCGCAGCTGCCTGCTGCTCGCCGCCGGCTCGCACCCGGACGTGGTCACGCTGGGCTTCGGCTTGCGCAAGGACGGCGTGCAGCGCAGCGAGATCGTGGTCGACCAGATCCGCGAATTGTCGGCGCGGCTGGCCATGAACAGCCAGTTCGGCGGCTGGCAGGTGGCCAGCATCGACCCGGCCGACGCAATGAACGCGGCGGCCGCCAACGCATTGCTGAAGACGCTGGAGGAACCGGCCGCGCAGACCATGCTGATCCTGCTGGCCGATGCACCGTGGCGTTTGCCGCAAACCATCCGCAGCCGCTGCCAGCGGATCGAGTTCCATCTGCCCGCCGCCGCCGACGCGCTGGCCTGGCTGCAGGCCGAAGGCGTGCGCGACGCGGCCGGCGCGCTCGCCGCGGCCGGCGGCAATCCCGGCCTGGCCAGGGCCTGGGCCGGGGAGGGCGCCTTGGAGCGGCGACAGGAAGTGCGCAAGGACCTGGCCGCGCTGGCCGCCGGCCGCGGCCAGCCGACCGAGGTGGTCAAGCGCTGGCTGGACAGCGAACCGGCGCAGCGGCTGTGGTTTGCCGCCCAGGCCACCGCCGACGAGATCAAGGCGCGCTCGGCGGCTGCCCACGGGCCGCTGGCCAGCGCCATGGACGTCGAGGCGCTCGGCCATTGGTACGACGCCGTCAATCGCACCCGCGAGGGTTTGCGCGGTCCGTTGCGTGCCGACCTGCTGCTGCTGGAACTGCTGGCGCAGTGGCGATGAGCGGAGCGGGCGCCCGCTCATCGCCGGCCACGGCGAACGGGCTGCCGGCGTTCTCCGCGCGGACCCGTCTGCTGGTCGTGGCGCCGCATCCGGATGACGAGACCATCGCGACCGGCCTGCTGATCCAGCAGGTGCGGGCGGCCGGCGGCGAGGTGCGGATCCTGCTGCTGACCGAGGGCGACAACAACCCGTGGCCGCAGCGCTGGCTGGAGCGGCGCCTGCGCATCCGCGTTGCCGACCGCCAGCGCTGGGGCCAGCGCCGCCATGCCGAGATGCTGCGCGCGCTGCAGTGCCTGGGCGTGCCGGCGCAGGCGCTGCAGCTGCTGGGCTGGCCGGACATGGGCGTCACCGATGCACTGCTGCAGTCGTGCGGCGCCTCGGTGTCGGCGCTGGCTGCGGCGATCGGCCAGTTCGGCCCCAGCCTGGTGGTGGCGCCGGCGCTGGCCGACCGCCATCCCGACCACGCCGCGGCGCATGTGCTGGTGCGCCTGGCGCTGGCGGAACAGGCCAGTCCGCCACCACTGTTGAACTACCTCGTGCATGGCCGCGCCGGGGACGGCGATTCCCTGGAGATCCACGGCACGCTTGCGCAATCGGCGTGCAAGCGCGCCGCGCTGGCTGAACATCGCAGCCAGATGGCCTTGAGCGGCAAGCGCATGCTGCGCCTGGCCGCTCGCCCCGAACGCCCTGCCGGACCGGCATCGCCGCTGGCTGCCCTGCCGTGGCGACCGCCGGTCTGGCTGCAGCCCTGGCTGCGGCTCAGCGTGGCCAGCCCGGCGGGCACGCAAAGCTGGCGTTGGCGCGATGCGCCGCTGCAGCGCGACGCGGCCGGCCGGTTGCACCTGTCGGTGCTGGCGGGTGGCCCGTGTTTCGTGCGACTGGCGCTGACCTTGCGCTCACCGTGGATATTCGACCACTGGGGCTGGTGCGAGCTGTCGGACCCTTCCGGCGGCGTCGAAGCGGGTCTTGCGCAGGCTGATTGACCGGACTAGCTTCGCGCCAGGGGAGATGGCTGCGGCACGGCTCGTCGTCGCGGCTTGCCGTGCTCGACACTAGCCGGCATCAGCTGATCCAAGACTCGTCTGAATCAACGCGGTAGCGGCTGAATCCGTCCATCTGGCTGACCCAAGCGAATGCATACACCGGATCAGAATTCGATGCAGGTCGATACAGGGGCGACGGCGTCCGGCGAGAGCTTCTATGCCGCGTTGTCCGAGATCGGCCAGTTGCTGGTGCGTTCGCTGGCGCCGCCGGTGCTGTACGAGGCGGTGATCGAGGTGCTCGAGCGGCGGATCGGTGCGCGGCTGGTGATGGTGGGCGAGCTGGATCGAAGCAACGGATGGCTGCGGCGGATCGCGCCGGCGCAGGTGACGCCCGACATGGCCGACATCTACCCCGAGCGCATTCCGTTCTCGCTGGCGCGGCCGGCGTTCTGGCAGGGCGAGCCGCAACTGGAAGCCGATGTCCGCCATGCCGAAGGCATGGAGATGTTCCGGCCGGCCTATGCGCGGCATGACGTGCAGGCCGTGGTCGCGGTACCGGTGCTGAAATTCGGCGAGGTCTGCGCGGCGCTGGTGATACGCGCTTCCCGGGCCGGCTTTTTCACGGCGCGGATGATCGAGCTGCTGCAACAGGCTGCAGCGAGCATCGGGCTGGGGCTGGAGGCGCACGAACAGCGCACGCGGCTGCTGCAGTCGGTGCAGGACGAGGCGCGCCAGCGTCGCGCGCTGCGCTTGCTCAGCGAGATGATCAAGCTGGTCACCCACAGCGAGGACGAACAGGCGCTGCTGGCCGGGGCCTGCCGCGTGGCGCGACGCATCGGCGGCTACCGTGCTGCCTGGATCGGCTTGTTCGACGAAGGCGATCCGGCGAGTCTGCGGGTGCGCGCGCAAGAGGGACTGGCCGATGGCGTGGCGGCGGATTTCCGTTTCGCGCGCGACGGCAGCGCGCACGTCGGGGACGCAGTGGCGCGCGCGCTGTCGAGCGGCCAGGTGCAGGTCGGCCATCCGGCGGCAGATCAACCGGACGGGGCGCCCGGCACCGGCATGGCCGGCGTGCGTGCCGTGCTTGCGCTGCCGCTGCGGACGGACGGGGCGACCGTGGGCTGCTTCGTCATCGGCGCGGACGAGGCCGACGCGTTCGGTGCGATCGAAGTCCAGGTCTTTGCGGAAATGGCGGTCGAGCTCGGCCTGGGCATCCAGATGCAGTACTTCCAGGCGGCCCGTGTGGCGGCGGAACAGGAGCTGCGCTTCACCCTGCAGCATTTCCACACCATCCTGTCCAGGCAGTACGCGGGCATCCTGGTGATGTCCGAGGGCCATCGGGTGAGCTTCGCCAACGAGGCGTTCTGCACGCTGTTCGGCCTGTCCGAGACGCCGGCGGAACTGGAAGGCAAGTCGGTGGAAGCGCTGTACGCGCTTCTGCGGCCGGCTTACCGGAACCCCGAGCGCGAATGGCGCCGGATCCAGGAGATCATGGCCGCCGACGAGCCGGTCAAGGGCGACGAGGTGGCGATGAAGGGCGGGCGCACCTTCCTGCGCGATTTCACCCCGATCCGGATCGACGGCGTGCCGCAGGGACGGCTGTGGCACCAGCGCGACATCACCGAGCAGAAGATGCACGAGGCGCGAGTCGAGCGTCTGGCCTTCTACGACGTGGTCACCGGCCTGCCGAACCGACGGCTGCTGTTCGAGCTGCTGGAGCAGGCGCGTACACAGGCCACGAAACAGGGCACCCTGCTGGCGGTGGGCGTGCTCGACCTCGACCGCTTCAAGAGCGTGAACGACACGATCGGCCATGGCGGCGGCGACCATGTGCTGGCGGAAGCCTCGGCACGCATCCTGGGCATGTTGCGCGAGGCCGACGTGCTGGCCCGTTTCGGCGGCGACGAATTTGCGCTGGTGATCTCCGGCCTGGACAGCCGCGAGCAACTGGACGTGATCAGCCGCTGCATCCTGCAGGCGCTGCGGGCGCCGATCAACCTGATGGGCGAGCAGTTGTACGTGTCCGCCAGCGTGGGCTGGACGCTGTACCCGCTGGACGAATCGGATGCGGAAGGCCTGGTGCGGCACGCCGACCTGGCGATGTACGCGGCGAAGGAAGATGGCAAGGATCGCGGCTCGCTGTACGAGCCGGCGATGGAGCTGGAGCAGGTGCGGCTGCAGGCGATGCGCGAGCGGATCGCCCAGGCCTTGCAGCGGTCGCACCTGCAACTGCTGTTTCAGCCGATCGTGTACATCGACGGTTTGCCGGGGCTGCACGGCGTGGCCGGGATGGAGGCGCTGCTGCGCCTGGGTGACACCGACGAACTGATCGAACCGGCAAAGTTCATGCATGTGCTGGACGATCCGCAGCTGGCCCGGCCGATCGGCCGCTACGTGCTGGACGAGGCGCTGCGCTGCTGCCAGTCGTGGATGCGTGCGGGCATCTCGATCCCGGTCTCGATCAACATCAGCACACGCCACCTGCTGCACCCGGCGTTCTTCACCGACATCGACGCGGTGCTCGACAACTATCCGGACGTGATGGATGTGGGTTTCGGCGTCGAGGTGACCGAAACCGGCCCGTCGATGGACCATGCCCGTGCCAGGATCGTCATCGAGGAGTGCCGCCGGCGCGGCATCCGCGTGGGCCTGGACGACTTCGGCACCGGCAGCGCCTCGCTGAGCCACATCCAGAAGCTCGACATCGAGCACATCAAGCTCGACCAGAGTTTCGTGCGCGACATCCTCAACGACGAGCGCAACATGGCGATCGCGGCGGGAGTGATCACCACCGCGCGCATGCTGGCCAAGACGGTGATCGCCGAAGGCGTCGAGACGGCGGAGCAGGGCGACCTGCTGGCTTCGCTGGGCTGCCACCAGCTGCAGGGTTTCTCGATCTCCCGGCCGATGCCCGCCGAGGCGGTACCGGGATGGGTCGCCGGCTGGGTGCCGCCGGCGTCGTGGGGCAGCCTCGTCAACGAACGCCAGTCGCTGCTGGCCAGCCAGACCGACGGCGCCTGAAGGTGTTGCGCGTCATGGCTGCGGCAGAGCAGGCGTCGCAACAGTGGTGCGGGCGGATCACAACATCTAAGATCCGGGTCATCGATCGGGCGGTCCGGACGTCCGGCTGGAGCCAAGCATGAAACCCATGGCGGCCCGTCAGGGCATCATCTCGTTGAAAATCAAGGATGCGGCCTCGCTGTACAACGCCTACATGCCGTTTCTCAAGCATGGTGGCCTGTTCGCGGCGACGTCGCAATCCTATTCGCTGGGCGACGAGGTGGTATTGCTGGTGACCCTGGCCGAAGAGACCGAGCGCCTGTCGGTGGTCGGCAAGGTGGTGTGGATCAGTCCGGTCGGTGCGCAGGGCAACCGCACCGCCGGCATCGGCATCCACTTCAACGAGTCGGGCGATGCCGAGGCTGCCCGCAGCCGCATCGAGAACATCCTGGCCGGCACACTGACCTCCGAGCGTGCCACCCACACCATGTGATGCCGTGTCACGCGGGCATCGCGAATTTGCGGCGTTAATCCGCACGCGACCGGTCGTCAAGGCTTGTTGTACCCCCGCGCACTGATACAATGGTGAGATCGCGAGTTCATCTCGCGAAACGTCGGACGCACGCGGCTGCCATGCCTGCGTGCGGGGCTGAGCAGCCCATGGCCGTGCTGGCCCTGTCGAATCGAAATCGCCGGACCGTGAATTGCTGAATTCAAATCCCCACGGTCACTGATGCGCCCTGGCGCGGAGGTAAGTTGCATCGTGCTTGCCGAATACTGGCCCGTCCTGTTGTTCATCGGCGTTGCTGCCGGGCTTGGCCTGGTACTGCTGGCCATCGGCCTGCTGGCCGGCCCGCGTCGTCCCGAAGCCGACAAGCTCTCGCCCTACGAGTGCGGTTTCGAGGCGTTCGAAGACGCCCGCATGCGCTTCGACGTGCGCTACTACCTGCTCGCCATCCTGTTCATCATCTTCGATCTGGAGATCGCCTTCCTGTTTCCGTGGGCGGTGGTGTTCCAGCAGATCGGCCTCATCGCGTTGATCGAGATGGGCCTGTTCCTGCTGCTGCTGGTCGTCGGTTTCGCCTACGTGTGGAAGAAGGGAGCACTCGAATGGGAGTGATCGATTCCGTCAGCCGGGTGATGCACAACCCGCAGCCGCTGAACCTGGTCGACGACATCCTGCGACCGGCCGGCGACAACCCCGTCGTGCAGCGCGGCTTCGCCACCACCAGCGTCGACGCGCTGATGAACTGGGCGCGCACCGGCTCGATGTGGCCGATGACGTTCGGCCTGGCCTGCTGCGCGGTGGAGATGATGCACGCCGGCATGTCGCGGCTGGACCTGGACCGTTACGGCGTGATCTTCCGCCCCAGCCCGCGCCAGTCCGACGTGATGATCGTGGCCGGCACCCTGGTCAACAAGATGGCCCCCGCGCTGCGCAAGGTCTACGACCAGATGCCCGAGCCGAAGTGGGTGATCTCGATGGGAAGCTGCGCGAACGGCGGCGGCTACTACCACTATTCCTACTCCGTGGTGCGCGGTTGCGATCGCATCGTACCGGTGGACATCTACGTGCCGGGCTGCCCGCCCACGGCCGAAGCGCTGATCCACGGCATCCTGCAGTTGCAGAAGAAGATCCGCCGCACCAGCACTATCGCGCGCTCTTGAACGGCACACTCTGAAGGCGCAGTCCATGACTGACATCCAAAAGACCTCGCTGGCCGGGCAGCTCGCTGCGCGATTCGGCGATACGCTGACCATCACCACGGTGCGCAACGAGACCGTCGCCGAACTGGCTGCCGCCGATCTGATCGCTGTGGCCACGGCACTGCGCGACGAGCCGGCGTTCCGCTTCAGCGAGCTGATCGACCTGTGCGGCATCGACTACCTCGGCTACGGCCAGACCGAGTGGGACACCGAGACGGTTTCCGGCACCGGCTTCTCGCGCGGCGTGGAAGGCCAGGCGCAAGGGCGTTTCGACTGGGCCGGACGCCCGCGCGGCAACGGCGAGAACCAGCCGCGCCGCTTCGCCGCGGTGATCCAGCTGCTCTCGATCGAACACAACCGCCGCCTGCGCCTGCGTGTGTTCTGCACGGACGACAGCCTGCCGGTGGTGCCGTCGCTTACCCAGGTGTGGCCGGGCGTGAACTGGTTCGAGCGCGAGGCGTTCGACCTCTACGGCATCATCTTCGACGGCCATCCCGACCTGCGCCGCATCCTCACCGATTACGGTTTCGTCGGCCACCCGTTCCGCAAGGATTTCCCGCTGATCGGCAATGTCGAGGTGCGCTACGACCCCGAGCAGAAGCGCGTGATCTACGAACCGGTGTCGATCGAGCCGCGCGTGCTGGTGCCGCGCACCATCCGCGACGACGCCGACCTGATGCAGGCCAGGGCCGAAGCCGCCGACGACTGGCAGAGGAACTGAGCGTGCAAGAGATCCGCAACTACACGATGAACTTCGGCCCGCAGCATCCGGCCGCGCATGGCGTGCTGCGCCTGATCATGGAAATGGACGGCGAGACCATCATCCGCGCCGATCCGCACGTGGGCCTGCTGCATCGCGGTACCGAGAAGCTGGCCGAGTCCAAGCCGTTCAACCAGTCGATCGGCTACATGGACCGGCTCGACTACGTGTCGATGATGTGCAACGAGCACGCCTACGTGCGCGCGATCGAGACCCTGCTGGGCATCGAGGCGCCGGAGCGGGCTCAGTACATCCGCACCATGTTCGACGAGATCACCCGCATCCTGAACCACCTGATGTGGATCGGCTCGAACGCGCTCGACCTCGGCGCGATGGCGGTGATCCTGTATGCGTTCCGCGAGCGCGAGGAACTGATGGACGTTTACGAGGCGGTGTCGGGCGCGCGCATGCACGCCACGTATTACCGTCCCGGCGGCGTCTACCGCGACCTGCCGGCGCAGATGTCGAAATACCGCGAGTCGCCGTGGCACAAGGGCGCCGACCTGAAGCGCATCAACAGCTGGCGCGAAGGCTCGATGCTCGACTTCCTCGACGCGTTCACCGCCGACTTCCCGTCGAAGGTGGACGAGTACGAGGAACTGCTCACCACCAACCGCATCTGGAAGCAGCGCACCGTCGGCATCGGCGTGGTCAGTCCGGAGCTGGCCCAGCAGTGGGGCATGACCGGCGCGATGCTGCGCGGCTCGGGCGTCGAATGGGACCTGCGCAAGAAGCAGCCGTACGCGAAGTACGCCGAGATGGATTTCGACATCCCGGTCGGCGTCAACGGCGACTGCTACGACCGCTACCTGGTGCGCGTGGAAGAGATGCGCCAGTCGAACCGCATCATCCGGCAGTGCGTGGAATGGCTGCGCGCCAACCCGGGTCCGGTGATGGTGCCGAACTTCAAGGTGGCGCCGCCGTCGCGGGTCGAGATGAAGGAGAGCATGGAAGCGCTCATCCACCACTTCAAGCTGTTCACCGAAGGCTACTGCGTGCCGGCCGGCGAAACCTACTGCGCGGTCGAGGCGCCGAAAGGCGAGTTCGGCTGCTACCTGGTTTCCGACGGTGCCAACAAGCCGTTTCGCGCGCACCTGCGCGCACCGGGCTTCGCCCATCTGTCTTCCATGGACACCATCGTGCGCGGCCACATGCTAGCCGACGTGGTGGCCATGATCGGAACCTATGACCTCGTGTTCGGCGAAGTGGATCGCTGAGCCGGCACGACGGAGAAACGCATGAAAGCCACCGGACATTTCGAGCAGGTCAGGAACGTCGATCCGCTCGTCGTACTCACCGAGCACACCCGCCATCACATTGACGAATGGGTGGCCAAGTTCCCGCCGGATCGCAAACGCTCGGCGCTGATCCAGGCGCTGTTCGCCGCGCAGGAGCAGAACCAGGGCTTCCTCACCGACGAGCTGATCACCGCGGTCGCGAAGTATCTCGACCTGCCGGCGGTATGGGCCTACGAAGTGGCCAGCTTCTACTCGATGCTGGAGACCAGGCCGGTCGGCCGCAACAGCGTGGCGATCTGCACCAACATCTCGTGCTGGCTCAACGGTGCCGAGGGCCTGGTGCGCCATTGCGAGAAGAAGCTGGGCATCAAGGTCGGCGAGAGCACGCCCGATGGCCGCGTCTACCTGAAGCAGGAAGAAGAGTGCATCGCGGCCTGCGTGTACGCGCCGGCGATGACGGTGAACGGGCATTACCACGAGCACATCACCATCGAGAAGCTCGACGCCATCCTCGATGGCCTGAGCGTTGACGGTCCCGCGCACGGGCACGATGCCGAGGGGAGGCACTGATGGCCGTCGGACCCGCACCGCAGGAACACCAGGTCGTCTACACCACGCTGCATTTCGACACGCCGTGGTCGATGGACAGCTACGACAAGGTCGATGGCTACAAGGCGTGGAGGAAGATCCTTGCCGAGAAGCCCGATCCGGCCTCGCTGATCGACGAGATCAAGAAGAGCAGCCTGCGCGGCCGTGGCGGCGCGGGCTTCCCGACCGGCCTGAAGTGGTCCTTCATGCCGAAGGGCGACATGCAGAAGTACATCCTGTGCAACTCGGACGAATCCGAGCCGGGCACGGCCAAGGACCGCGACATCCTGCGCTACAACCCGCATGCGGTGATCGAGGGCCTGGCGATCGCGTGCTACTGCACCGGCTCGACCGTGGCCTACAACTACCTGCGCGGGGAATTCCACCACGAGCCGTACGAGCATTTCGAAGCCGCGCTGAAGGAAGCCTACGCGGCCGGCCTGCTCGGCAAGAACGTGCAGGGCACCGGGCTGGACGTGGACATCTATACCGCACTCGGCGCCGGCGCCTACATCTGCGGCGAAGAGACCGCGCTGATGGAATCGCTGGAAGGCAAGAAGGGCCAGCCGCGCTTCAAGCCGCCGTTTCCGGCCAATTTCGGCCTGTACGGCAAACCGACCACGATCAACAACACCGAGACCTATGCCTCGGTGCCGGCGATCCTGCGCAACGGTGCGGACTGGTTCCTCAACCTGGGCAAGCCGAACAATGGCGGCCCGAAGATCTTCTCGGTCTCCGGCCACGTCAACCGGCCAGGCAATTATGAGATCCGCCTGGGCACGCCGTTCACGGAACTGCTGGCCATGGCCGGCGGCGTGCGCAACGGCCACAGGCTGAAGGCAGTGATCCCCGGCGGCTCCTCGATGAAGGTGCTGCCTGCCGACGTCATGCTCGAGAGCACGATGGACTACGACTGCCTGCAGAAGGCCGGCTCGGGTCTGGGTTCCGGCGCGGTGATCGTGATGGACGAGACCACCTGCATGGTCAGGGTCTGCCAGCGCATCGCGCGTTTCTACAAGGCCGAGTCCTGCGGTCAGTGCACGCCGTGCCGCGAGGGTACCGGCTGGATGTACCGCGTGCTCACGCGCATCGTCGAAGGCAAGGGCACCGAGGACGACCTGCACCGCCTGAAGGCGATCGCCGGCCAGATCGAGGGCCACACCATCTGCGCATTCGGCGAAGCCGCCGCGTGGCCGGTGCAGGGCTTCCTGGCGCGCTTCTGGAACGAATTCGAATACTTCGTGCAGCACGGTCACTCGATCGTCGAGGACAAGCATGCCGAAGCCAACTCTGGAGTTGCTGCATGAGTGCGCAGCCGGGGAGCCTGAATTCATATGCCAAGCATCTCGCGTTGCGCCTGAGTGGCCGTCAGGTGGTGGTGCGTGGCGCAGCGCCAGACTGGCCGTCTGGTCGAGCCACGCGCTGCCGCATGGCGGCCGCTCAGGCGCAACCCTTCGGGCCGGGTCTGTTTGCCCGCAATCCTGCGTCATTGCTCAGTCATGTATCGACATACATTCCTTCGCGCTTCCTTGTCTTGCGCGCAAACAGCTTCCGGCGCGAGGTGCTTGGCATATGAATTCAGGCTCTAACACCGCGCCGGACCTGATCAACATCGAGGTCGACGGCAAGCCGACGCAGATCCGCAAGGGCGCGATGATCATCGAGGCGGCGGACGCGATCGGCGTGTCGATCCCGCGTTTCTGCTATCACCGCAAGCTGCCGATCGCCGCCAACTGCCGCATGTGCCTGGTCGACGTGGAGATGGGCGGCAAGCTGATGCCCAAGCCGCAGCCGGCGTGCGCTACTCCCGTAGCGGAAGGCATGAGGGTGATGACGCGCTCGGACAAGGCGCTGAAGTTCCAGAAAGACGTGATGGAGTTCCTGCTGATCAACCATCCGCTGGACTGCCCGATTTGCGACCAGGGCGGCGAATGCGAACTGCAGGACGTGGCGCTGGGCTATGGCCGTAGCATCTCGCGCTTCACCGAGCGCAAGCGCACCGTGGCCGACGAGAACATCGGGCCGCTGGTCGCCACCGAGATGACCCGCTGCATCCATTGCACCCGCTGCGTGCGTTTCACCAGCGAGATCGCCGGCACCTACGAACTGGGCGGCATGAACCGCAGCGAAGACCTGCAGATCGGCACCTACATCGGCAAGACGATCGAGACCGAGCTGTCCGGCAACATCATCGACGTGTGCCCGGTCGGCGCGCTCACCAACAAGCCGTTCCAGTTCAAGGCGCGCGCCTGGGAGCTGGTCGCCAAGCCGTCGATCGGCTACCACGATGCGCTGGGCTCCAACCTGTGGCTGCACGTGCGCCGTGGCGAGGTGCTGCGCACGGTGCCGCGCGACAACGAGGCGGTCAACGAGTGCTGGCTGTCCGACCGCGACCGCTACAGCCACCAGGGCATGTACGCCGCCGACCGCATCGGCGCGCCGGAAGTGAAGCGCAATGGCCAATGGCAGGCGACCACCTGGGAAGACGCCCTGGAATTCGCCGGCGAAGCATTGAAGAAGATGCCGGGCAGCGAGCTTGGCATCCTGGTGCACCCGGCCAGCTCGAACGAGGAGGGCGACCTGCTGGTGCGGCTGGCCCGTGGCCTGGGCAGCGCGCACGTCGACCATCGCCTGCGCCAGCTCGATTTCGCCGACAACGCCGTGGCGCAGCCGTTCGCGCTGCCGGTGGCGGAGGTCGAGCAGGTCCGGGCCGCCTTGCTGGTGGGCTCCGACCTGCGCCACGAAATGCCGCTGCTGAATCACCGCGTGCACCAGGCAACCAAGAAGGGCGCGAAGGTCTACGCGGTCAACCCCGCGCATTTCGATTTCAACTACCAGCTGGCCGGCGAAGCGATCGTGGCGCCGCAGGCGCTGGTCGACGCGCTGCTGGCGCTGGCCAGGGCCGCCGTGGCCACTGGCGTGACCGCACCGGCTGCACTGGCCGACGCGATCGCTGCGGCGCAGAGCGACCAGGGCGACAGCGACGCGATCGCCGCGCTGAAACACGCTGCATCAGAGCAGGGCAAGGCGGTGGTGATCCTCGGCGAAGCTGCGGTGACTCATCCGCAGGCGTCCTGGCTGCGTGCAGTCGCGCGTTTCATCGCCGACGCCACCGGCGCCGGTTACGACGAGCTGCCGGTCGGTGCGAATGGCGTCGGCCTGGCGCGGCTCGGCGTGGTGCCGGGCAACGGCGGGCTGGATGCGCAGGCGATGCTGGCGCAGCCGCGCAGTAGCTACCTGCTGTACGGCGTCGAGCCGCCGCATGATTTCGCCGATGGCGGCGCGGCCTTGAAGGCACTGCGTGGCGCGGACCAGGTGGTGGCGTTCAGCGCCTACGCCAGCCCTGCGCTGCGCGAGGTGGCCGACGTGATCCTGCCGATCGCGCTGCTGCCGGAAAACGATGCCACCCTGGTCAACGTCGACGGGCTGGCCCAGGGCGTGATGGCCGGCGCGAAGGCGCCCGGCCAGGCCCGGCCGGGCTGGAAGGTGTTGCGCGCGCTGGGTGGCGCATTGCAACTGGCCGGCTTCGAATTCGACGACCTCGCCGGCCTGCGCGACGGCATTGCCGGGCGTGCGGCGACGCCGCGCAGCGGCCTTGCCGGGGCGCGCGGCCGCCGCGCCCAGCGCCGCCGCCGCACCGGTGCTGGCGCCAAACAGTCCGATCCGCAGTCCGGTGGTCGCCGGCTGGCGTTGTGCCCAGTCGATCACCCCGACCAGGCGGGCCGTCAGCAGCTCGATATCGAAGCGCAATTCTCCCGTGCGCTCGTCGAGCGTCTGTTCCTCCGGTGTCAGCAGATCGAACAGCAGCGTCGACAAGCCGGCCCGGTTCAGAACGCCGGCGACCTGGAGATTGCGCGGGCTCAGGCGACCGCTGCCGCTGCCGTGGGCGAAAATGACGAGACCCGCTCCGCCCGGTGCGACGGCGAGCGCGCCGTCGAGTTGAACATCCCCCAAATCCACCTGGACATCGCGATGGTTCATGGCGCACTCCCTCCATTGTCGCCCGCGCCCGCATCCCGCCAGGCCTCGGCCAGCAGCTCCCGGACCTCGTCGTCGGTGAGCTGGGGAAATTCCCGGTACCAGGGACCGATGGCGAAGAAGGCTGCGGGGGTTTCCAGGCAAATCACCTCGTCGGCTTCCGCCCGCAGGCGCGCCACCGTAT
>CAVPQF010000009.1:0-12626 GCA_963707225.1 uncultured Gammaproteobacteria bacterium | reverse complement strand
GGCGGTGTCGTGCCTCGCGTTCTGGCTGTTCCGCGAGCGTACCGGCCTGCTCGCCAATGCGCTGGGCTGGCCGCTGCTGTCGTTCGGCTTCGGCCTGCTGGTGTTTGCCGGCGCGGATCGGCACAGCCTGATCGGCCGCTGGCGCGTGCCGGGCGCGGGCTGGCTGGCCGCGGTTTCCTACAGCCTCTATCTCAGCCACAAGATCGCCTTCCACCTGGTGCAGGTGACGTTCGGCGCCGCGTTGCAGGGGCAGCGCGCGCTCGCCTTCGCCACCTATGCGCTGGCCGTCCTGCTGCTGGGTGCGGCGCTGCATTACCTGGTCGAGCGCCCGTTCCTGCGCCTGCGCGAACGCGGCAGGGCGCCGCTCGTCGGCAACCTGGGCCAGCCTGCGCCGGCGGTTACTGATTGAAGCGGCGGCTCAGTGCGCCCGGTCGTGCTGCGGCCAGCGGAGTTCGGCCACGACCGGGAAGTGGTCGGACGGATAGCGGCCGTCCTGCCGCGTGGTGACCGTGCGCACCGCGTCGGCGTGCAGGCCGCGGTAGAGGATCCAGTCGATGCGCCGGTCCGGCGTGCCGGTGAAATTATGGAAGGTGGCTTCCGGGCCGCTGCGGGTGGGCGCGTCCAGCCAGGCGTCCTGCAGCAGCCCGGTGAGCAGCGCGTGGGCGGGGCTGGCTGGCGCGGTGTTGAAGTCGCCGGTCAGCACGATCGGCAGCGCCGCGGGCAGGGCCTGGAGGCGGCCGAGGATTTCCTGCGCCGCGCGGGTGCGCGCCAGCTCGTCCTGGTCGCGGTAGGGGAAGTGCGTGTTGGCGTAGTAGAAGCGCTGGCCGCTGGACTTCAGCTCGAACATCGCCCAGGTCACCATGCGCGGAAACGGATGGCCCCAGCTGATGCTGCCGGGCTTGTCCGGCGTGTCGGACAGCCAGTAGTCGCCGGACTCCACCAGCCTGAGGCGGTCGGTGCGGTAGAACACGCCCATGTGCTCGTCGCTGTCGTCGCCGCGGCGGCCGCGCCCGAACCACGCGTAGTGCGTCAGCTTGCCGACCAGATAGTCGCCCTGCAGCTTGTACAGTTCCTGCGTGCCGATCACGTCAGGCTGCTGTTCGCGGATCGTGCGCACCATCAGGTCACGACGATGCTCCCAGCGGTTCGCGCCGTCGTCGGGACTGGGCAGGCGCACGTTAAAGGTCATCACGCGCAGCGTCTGCGCCGCGACCGGCTGGAACGGGATGGACAGCATGACCACGGCAAGCAGCAGGTGGATGAGGCGCATGGGCGGCTTCCTCGAGCACGTCGAAACGGGACGGACCGACCGTAGCACAGCGGTGCCGCCGCGGGATGACGCGGGTGGATCGGGTTGCGTGGTGTCCAGTGCGGTTCGCCGTGGTCGCCACCGTCCGGGATCTGCTATCACCGGGCCATAACCTTCGTGTCGGGTAATCTTTGGACATTCCTTCCGTGCTCCATCCCCAAGCGCAGGACCACGCCGATGAAATCACTGTTCCGAAATATCCTGGTTGCCCTGTCGTTTGTCTTCGTCACTGCGGTGTCGGCGAAGCAGGCGCCCGATCCGCTGAAGACGCGGGCCTACATCGACCACGCATGGACCACGCTGACGCGTTCGATGGACGACTGCTCGGCCCTGCGCGATCCCAAGGTGGGCACGCAGCCGGTGCTGTACCTGCCGGCGAACCTGCCGACGCCGCCGGACCTGGTCGCGGTGAAGGCGCGCTGCAACGTCGACGTGCACGTGCTGCCCCGGGCGGTCGGCCAGCTCGGCGACATCGCGCCGACCTCGCTGCCGCGGCAGGGCCTGCTCTATCTGCCGCATGCGTACGTGGTGCCGGGCGGCTTCTTCAACGAGATGTACGGCTGGGACAGCTATTTCATCGTGCTCGGCCTGGTCGCCGACCACCGCGAGGCGCTGGCGCGCGACATGGTCGAGAACGCGCTGTTCGAGGTTCGGTACTACGGGGCGGTGCTCAACGCGAACCGCACCTATTACCTGACCCGTTCGCAGCCGCCGTTCCTGAGCTCGATGATCCGTGCCGTGCTGGACGACCCGGACAGCTTCAAGAGCAAGGCCGAAGCGCATGCGTGGCTCGAGCGGGCGTATCCGCTCGCCGTGCGCGACTATTCCACCTGGACGCGCAAGGAACACCAGGCCGGCGACACCGGGCTGGCGCGCTACTACGACTACGGCGGCGCGGCACCGGTGCTGGAGATGCGCGACAGCAGCTACCTGCGCGGCGTGATCGACTGGCTGGTCGCGCACCCGTCGCAGGACCGCGGCTACCTGGTCAAGGCCTCCGAGCATCCGGACGCGGCGGAAACCGTGCGGCTCAAGGCCGTCAGCTGCAACATCGAGGCCTCGAAGGTCTGTGCCGGCGCCTGGTCGAAAGGCTATCGGCTGAGCGCCGACTACTACCTCGGCGATCGCGCGATGCGCGAGTCGGGTTTCGACACCACCTTCCGCATGGGCCCGTTCGGCGGTTCCACCCAGCAGTACGCGCCGGTCGACCTGAACAGCCTGCTGTACCGCTACGAGCGCGACCTGCACGATTTCGCCGTGCAGCTCGGCAACGATGCGGACGCCAGACGCTGGGGCGGCGCCGCCGACGCGCGGCGCGCGGCGATCGACAAATACCTGTGGCGCGCCGGCAAGGGCATGTACATGGACTACGACTTCGTCACCGGCAAGCCGTCGGACTACGATTTCGTCTCCACCTACTATCCGCTGTGGGCCGGTGCCGCGTCGAAGCAGCAGGCCCAGGCGCTGCGCGGCAAGCTCGGCATCTTCGAGCGCAAGGGCGGCCTGCAGATGAGCGACCACGCCAGTGGCGCGCAGTGGGATGCGCCATTCGGCTGGGCGCCGACCAACTGGCTGGCGGTGGCCGGGCTGGACGCCTACGGCTTCCACGACGACGCCCGCCGCATCGCGCGCGAGTTCACCGCCACCATCGACCGCAGCCTCGCCGACGACGGCACCATCCGCGAGAAATACAACATGGCCAGCGGCAACGCCGACGTGAAGATCAGCGCCGGCTACAAGGACAACGTGATCGGCTTCGGCTGGAGCAACGGCGTGTACCTGAAGATGCAGTCCCTGCTGCAGGAGAAATAGTCAGGCACTGCGGTGTCCCGCTTGCGCGCGCCGCCGTTGCAGCATACTTCCGGCGGCGAGGGGCGTCGCACAGGACAGGCATGGCGGGCACGTTCGCCGGCTGATGCTGGGCCAGCTTTACCAGACCGGTATGCCCGTCGTCATGCTCCGTGCCGCTGGCGGCGGTTGCCGCGTACCAGACGATCTGTTCGGGGAGGCGGATCGAGGCGCTGCGCAAGAAGAAAAACCGGTTCACGCAACTCAACAGGGGAAGGGAATGCTGCTGGTGCTGAACGCGAAGGCGACCGCCAGGCTGCGGCAGGCCGGCTATCACGTGGGGCTGCTGGGGGCGACGCGCTGAAGCCGCCGCTCGGCAGGAGCCTGCGCTGCGACAGCGACAACGCGCTCAACGGCGGATCGCGTCCCTGACGCGGATCAGCGCTACTTTGCGCCCGGCGTTTTGACGATCTCGCTCTCGACCACCATGTCCAGCACGTACGCGCTGGACGGTGCGTCGGCCGGCGGCCGCTTCAGCGGATAGCGCTTTACGCGCAGCACGTTGCGCACGCCGGGCTCGTGCACGTAGCCCTCGATGCCCTGCTGCAGCGGCTGCCACGGGCCGGGCTCGCCCGCGCGCAGGCCGTTCGCGTCGTAGTGGCGTTCGCGCACCTGCAGGCAGGTCTTGTGCGGCATCGGCGGGTGCCGGCAGGGCACCGCCTGCGGCGCCACTTCCAGGAACACCGTCTCGCCGGGGCCGCCGTAGCGCGTCTCGGCGGTGGGCTGGCCGGCGAACGTGAGGGTCTGGCCGCTGGCGGCGGCCAGGGTGAGCAGCGGCGTACCGCCGGGCGTCGACACGATCAGCGCGGGCCGGTCCCGCAGCACGGCCTTGATGGTGGTTTCGCGCTGCATCAGGGTGGCGTCGGTACAGGCCATCATGGTCTGCAGCAACGAAGCAGTGACCAGGTGGCCGTCGACGATCCGGTAGCCGCCGCCGATCGCGTTGCAGGCGTTGCGCACGCTGAGCTGGTCGCTGGTGAAGTCGAGCTGCAGCGGCGGCTTGTCGGTCTTGCCGAACAGCGCGTCGAGGCGCCGGTTGCCGACGTCGACGGCGTCGTGCAGCTGCCAGTGGTAGCGCGCGAGGGTGGCGGTCGACGTGGGCAGGTCGTTGCCGACCGGCGCAGGCGCGGCAGCGCGGGTGTCCGACTCCGGTGCCGCCATGCAGGCGGCGAGCACGAGCGGGAGCAGCCACAGGAAGTTTTTCATGCGATGCCTCCGGCGGGATGTGTGCCGCGAGGGTAGCGCGGCGGCGCGCGGCCGCGGCGTGAAGGGTTCAGGGTGCGCGGAGGCTCGCGGTCATGGCGCGTCCGATGCTGCACTTGAGGTAGGGCGAGCTGTTCAGCCAGCGCGCATCGGGGTAGTAGGAGAACACGTACTGGCCGCCCTTGAGCGTGTCGATCAGCGGGCGCGCGATCGCGTTGCGCACGGCGGGGCAGCCGTAGCTGCGGCCGATGCGGCCCTGCTGGCGGGCGAAGGCGGGGTTGACGTAGGCCGCGCCGTGGATCACCAGCGCGCGTGCCAGCGCATGATCGTTGGTGCCCGGTTCGAGGCCTTCCATGCGCAGCGAGTAGCCGTTGCGGCCGGCGTAGGTGCCCAGCGTGCGGAACAGGCCCAGGCTGGATTGCAGGCTCTCCGGCGTGTTCGAGAATTTCGTGGCCAGGTTGTCGCCGGTGTTGCGGCCGTGCGCCACCAGCTCGTGGTACAGCAGCTTGCGTCTGGCCAGGTCGAACACCCACAGCCGCGGCTCGGTCGAGGGTTTCGAATAGTCGATCACCGCCAGCCGGTCGGACGGCGGCTGGCCCTGTGCGGCGGCGCATTCGGTGGCGGCGAGCGCCAGGCCGATCACCTTGGGGTTTGCGTGCGGCGCGAGCTGGCTGAGCGCGTCCTGCAGCGACGGTTCCGCGGCATGCGCCGTGGCGAAGCAGCAGGCGAGGGAGAGCATCGGGGCGGCGACGTGGCGCAGGAGTCGGCTCATCGGAACGGCTTGGTCTGGGACAGGTCGGGCATGCGGTCGCCGATCCTAGCAGCCCCCCGTTAAAAACCCGTCGGATACCGCGGCGTTTGCGCCGATGGCTGGCTGTGCTATGACGGGGCGGACTCCCTTGCGCAGGATCGTGCCGTGCCGCCCAGATTTTCCCGTGTCGTTCGCGCCATCGCCGTGCTGGGGCTGCTGCTGGGAACGGCGGCGCACGCGCAACAGGCCGCAGTCGAGCAGCCGCTGGGGCCGGTGGCCGAGCAGATCCGCGAGCGGGTCGAGCAATGGCGCGCCGCGCATGCCGACGTCGATGCCGCCAAGGTGCCCGGCGATGCGGTGGCGGATTTCTACGAACAGAACCGCTTCGCGCCGGCGTGGTCGCGTCCGGACGACCTCGACCAGTTGCTGGCCGCCTTGCGCGACGTGGCCGGCGACGGCCTCGACCCGGAAGACTATGGGCTGAGCGAATTGCAGCGCGGGCGCGCCGTGCTGGATGACCCGCAGGCGACGCCGCAACAGCGCGCGCAGTTCGACCTGCAGGCCACCGATGCCTGCCTGGCCGCGTTGATGCACCTGTATCGCGGCAAGGTCGATCCGGCCACGCTGGACACGCACTGGAACTTCGACCCGCGGCAGATCGACCAGGCGCAAGGCCTCAAGGCGGTGCGCGACGCGCTGGCGCAGGGCACGATCGGCGCGCTGTTCGCGCGCGCCCGTCCGCAGAACCCGCTGTACGGCCAGCTGCGCACGGCGCTGGCGAAACTGCGCGAGGTGGCGGCGCAGGGCGGCTGGCCGCGGATCGCCGACGGCCCCACGCTGAAGCCGGGCAGCCACGACCCGCGCGTGCCGATGTTGCGCCAGCGGTTGCAGCCGGTCGGCCCTGCGCTGGGCGGCGGCGCGGACGACCTGTACGACCTGTACGACCCGGCGCTGGAGGCCGCGCTGAAACAGTTCCAGCGCGAACAATACCTCGCCGCGGACGGCCACCTGGGCAAGGCCACCCTGGCCGCGTTGAACGTGCCGGTCGCGGCGCGCATCGAGCAGTTGCGCGCGAACCTGGAGCGCGCACGCTGGCTGATGCACCAGCTGCAGGGCGAGTTCGTGGTGGTCGACATCGCCGGCTACCAGGTCGCCTACTACAAGGACGGCAAGCCGGTGTGGCGTTCGCGCGTGCAGGTGGGCAAGCCGTACCGCAGCACGCCGGTGTTCAAGTCGACGATCACCTACCTCACGCTCAACCCGACCTGGACGGTGCCGCCGACCATCCTGAAGAACGACATCCTGCCGAAGCTGCGCAGGAACCCGGGCTACCTCGCCGCCAACCGCATCCGCGTGCTGGACGGCCAGGGCCGCGAGCTGTCGCCGGCCAGCGTGAACTGGGCCAACCCGCGCGGCGTCGTGCTGCGCCAGGACGCCGGCCCAGGCAATTCGCTCGGCCGGCTGGTGATCCGCTTCCCCAACGACTACGCGGTGTACATGCACGACACGCCGCACCAGGAACTGTTCGCCAACCAGCAGCGCACGTACAGCTCCGGCTGCATCCGGGTGGAGCGTCCGCGCGAACTGGCCGAGCTGCTGCTGGACGATCCGGTGCAGTGGAATCGCGCGGGCATCGACCGCGCGATCGACACGCTGAAGACGCAGACCGTGATGCTGCGCAAGCCGGTACCGCTGCTGCTGGCGTACTGGACGGTGGACCTGCGCGAGGACGGCCGCGTCGGTTTCCGCCCCGACGTCTATCGGCGCGACCCGCCGCTGCTCGCGGCACTGGGGCGCCCGCGCGTGTCGCCGTGGTTGCCGGCGGCCGCGACGCCGCCCTGAAGCAAAAAAAAAGCCGCGCCGGCGGGAGAGCCGGGCGCGGCCAAGGTTTGAACCGATCCACTGCCAATGCATCGGGTGCCGGTGACGGAGCGGTCCGTGCCGGCCCGGGCAGTTTGCCGGGCGCAGGTCTCACCGGCCGGGATTGCCCTGATCCCGGTCAGGGCGCGCGGCCTGGCCGGCCGCCATCATCGCCGTCGGCGGATGTCCCGCCGTTGCCCTGGAGATCGTACCGATGCTGTTTCAAGTGAAGGATCTTGCCGGTGATACCGGCGCCATCGCCGCCATCCTGCGTGCCCATGACGCCAACGCGCAGGTCACCGGCGATCCCGTCGCGGGACAGATCGACGTGGCGGCGCGGTTGACCTCCGGCCAGGTCATCACCGCCCTGCAGGAGGCGGGTTACGAGGCCAGCCGCGTGTCCGAGCCGCGGCAGATCCACGTCAGCGGCGGCAGCACGTGCTGCGGCAGCTGCTCATGAGGCGTTGACGTCGCCGTCCGTGCCGCCGCGTGGCCGTGCCGGGCGCGGCTTGCGCGGCCCCGGCGCGGAATGCCGGCCCTGCGCCGCGTCGATCGCGTCGATCCAGCCGGCGCGCGCGGCGGGGAACGCATCCGCGTACGGCACGTAAGGCTTGATGTCGAGGATCGGCGTGCCGTCGAGCAGGTCCATCCCGCGCACGCGCAGCGAGCCGTCTTCGACCGCCACCAGTTCCACCGCGGACAGCCCGATCGCGTTCGGCCGGTGCGGCGAGCGCGTCGCCAGCACGCTGCGCTTGCCGCCGCCGCGCGGCGGGCGCACTTCGGCCTTCCAGCCCTCGCTGCGGTGGAACGCGAACAGCAGCCAGATCCGCTCGAAGCCGGCGAGGTCGCGCCAGGCTGCCGCGGGGAAACCCGCCACGAACTCGATCACCGCCTCGGCCGCCGCCTGCGTCTCGGTGCCGGCGACCACGGTGGACTGGTGCGGCGCATCGATGCGTCGCGCGTACGGCGAGCGCACGAACGCGATCGGATGGCAGGAGAATGCGCCGGAAGTATCGTGCACGGTGGTCATGTGCGGCATTATCCACGTTCGCGCCGCTCCCCCACGGTCCCGTGAACCTTTCCCCGCCGAGGACGCCATGAAATATCTCGTGATGATCTACTCGTGATGATCTACTGCGACGGCACCTTGCTGGACGCGCTGCCGGAAGGCGAGTTCGACATCCTGATGCGCGGCTGCTTCGGCCACGCCGGCGAATTGCAGGCCGATGGCTGCCTGCTCGGTTCGCAGCAGCTGGAACATCCGGCCACGGCCCGCACGCTGCGCGTGCGCAACAACCGGGCCACCGTCGTCGACGGCCCGTTCGCCGAAACCAGGGAATACCTGGGCGGCTTCAACCCGATCGAGGCCGCCGACGTGGACGAGGCGGTGCGGATCGCCGCGGAGTTTCCGTGGGCGCGCCCCGGGTCGATCGAGATCCGCCCGGTGCGCGACATCGACGCGGTCAGGCGACGGGTGGGCGCGTGAGCATGCGCGACGACGACGATTTCGACACCGGCCCCGACCTCGAGGAGGAGGACGACTCGGTCGAGGCGAAGGTCTGGCAGTTGCTGCTGCTGATCAATCCCGGCGACGAGGAGACCGCGCTGCAGCAGTTCGCGGACTACCGCGAGGCCGCGGCGGAGGCCGAAGACGCGGAGCCGGTCGAACTGGTCGGCCGGGTGATCGACTGGCGCTCCGGCTTCATGGTCGACGAACACGACCTGCGTTCGCTGGTGCAGGCGCTGGACGAGCTGAGCGCGCGCTGGAACCTGTCGATCGACTGGAACGGCGACCCGGACGACGACGACTTCTTCGACGACACGGATGCGGGCAGCCTGCTCGGCATCGTCTACGACCGCCTCGCCGAATTCGGCTACACGGTGTGGTCGTGGGAAACCGCCGACGATGCCTGCGCCGGCTGGATCACCCTGACCCGCGACAACGAACCGATGCGCGAACTGGCCACGGCGCTGCACATCAACCTGCGCCTGGGCAGCGACGTGGGCTGAGCATCGGAACACAGAGAACGGAACAAGCATGCTGCAATTGATCGGTTTCGACGGCGACGACACGCTGTGGCACAGCGAGGGCTACTACCGCGCGGCCGGCGAGGCGTTCGCCGCGATCATGGGGCGCTACGTGGACCTCGGCGACCAGCACGTGCACGACAGCATGCTGGCCACCGAGCAGCGCAACCTCAAGCTGTTCGGCTACGGCGCGAAGGGCATGGCGCTGTCGATGGTGGAAACCGCGATCGCGATCAGCGACGGCCGCATCAGCGCCGCCGACATCCATCGCCTGGTCGAGCTGGGCAAGACCGTGCTGCAGCATCCGGTGGAACTGCTGCCCGGCATCCGCGAAGCGGTCGAGGCGGTGGCGCAGCGGTACGAGGTGGTGCTGATCACCAAGGGCGACCTGTTCCACCAGGAGAAGAAGGTGGCCGAATCCGGGCTGGCTGACCTGTTCCGCCGCATCGAGATCGTCTCGGAGAAGAACGCCGCCACCTACCGGCGCGTGCTCGGCGAGTTCGCGCTGCAGCCGGCGCAGTTCGCGATGGTCGGCAACTCGCTGCGCTCGGACATCGAGCCCGTGGTGCGCCTGGGTGGCTGGGGCGTGCACCTGCCGTACCACGTGACCTGGGCGCACGAACTGGAGAACGGCCTCGACGCCGACGAGCCGCACGTGCTGACGGTGGATGCGCCCGCGGCGATCCCGGCGGCGCTGGAGCGCCTGCGCGAGCTGGCCGCCGCTACGCCGTAGGGCGGACATCGTCCGCCAGCGCACCTAGTCGTCGAAGCCGGTGTAGCCCTCGGGGAAGATCGGCGTGCCATCCGCCTCCAGTCCCGTCATGTCGGCCAGCGCCTTGGCGGCGGCGGCTTCGGCGAGGTCCCTGTCGCGGAAGCTGCGGTTCTCGCAGATCGCGTAGTACACCGGGAAGCCGTGGCGGCGCGGCGTGATGGCGAGCCAGGCGGAGTAGCGCGAGCCCTCCAGGGTGGTGCCGGAGCGGGCAAGGTGGTTGTCGAACTCGCGCTCGGCCATGGTCGTCGGTTCCGCTCTGAAAGCGTGCAGTGTATAGCGCGCCGCGCTTGCCTCGCGTACCTGACCGGGCGGGCCGACGCCGGAGTGCGAGGCGGCGAGTCAGGCGCAGATCGGAAAAACGACCTGCAGGACACCTGCTGGAAAATCGGTTTGCATGGTTCGGGTTCGCCGCTGACCCCGGCCATGCGGTTCAAGCCAGCGCGTCGAACAGCGGCCTGCAGTCGAAGGCGGGAACGGACGGGCTCATCTCAACGGTTCCGGGCGCTGTCTGCGGCGCGGATCTGGTCGATGCTCAACGCTTCGCTTTCGCCCGGCGGCGGCAGGCCGGTCTTTTTGCAGAACGCGATCAGGCGCGGATCGTCACGGAAGCGCAGGATGAGCGGGTCGGTCAGCATGAAAAAGATGTCGTGGGCCGGAGCGCGCTCCAGCCACGCCACGGTCCTGTCCGCGTCGCCGCGCAGCGCATAGGCCTGCGCGACGACGTAGGGGCTGGTTTTCGCCCAGACCTTGTCGGCGAGGACCTTCGCCAGTGCGGCATCCGCCGCCGCGCGATCCGGGGAAAGCTGCGTTGCCATCGCCAGATTCATTTCCCGCCACGGCGAAGGCTGGTTTCGGGCGACATCCTGCGCGGTCTTCACGTCGCCGCGCGCGATGGCGACATACATGAACTGGGGCGATGGAGACGATTTCGGCTGTGACAGGCCTTCTGCGATGCGAAGGTACTTCTATGCCTTGTCCAGCCGGCCGGTTGCCACCAGCAACTTCGCGTATTGGTAAGTAGTTGACGGTGTACAGCGGCTCGATCGAAAGGAGGTGCTCCCGCAGCCGGATCGCCTCGCCCAGTTTTCCAACGCCGCCCAGCACATAGCCGCAGCCATTGAGGACCATGCCATCGGCCGGCGCCAGCTGCACGGCACGGCGGCACTCGGCCAAGGCGCCCCGGTGATCGAATCCGTAGAACTGCAGGTAGGCGCGGGCGGCGTGCGCCGGGCCCAGCCCGGGCGCCAGTTGCAGCGCGTTGTCCGCCGCAAGGCGTGACAGGCGCACGTGTTCGCTGGCAACCGCGGGAGCTTCGTTCCAGAACGCGGCGACGGTACTCCACGATCCCGACAGGTACGCCCATGCCACCGCATAGCCCGGGTCGAGTTGCACGGCCCGGGTCATGTACTCGGCGGCCTTGGGGAAATCCTGGTCGTGCCCGTGCTTCAAGCCCTGCAGATAGGCGTTGTAGGCCTCGATGTTGCCGCTGGGCGGCCGGTCGTCCGGCGCGACGGTGTTCGTCGAAAGCAGTCTCGCGTGCAGGGCGCTGGCGACGGCCGAGGTGATCTCGTCCTGCAGCGCGAACAGGCCCTTGTACGGGCGATCGTAGTGCTCGGCCCACAACGTGCTGCCATCGGCGGCCCGGGTCAGCGTGGTGCTGATGCGCACGACATCGCCGGCACGTTGCACGCTGCCGGCGAGCAGGTAGGACACGCCCAGCTTGCGGCCGATGGTCGCGCTGTCGTCCTTGCTGTCGCGGAACTGGAAGGCCGAGGTGCGACCGATCACCTTCAGCCCTTCGAACCGGGACAACGCGTCGATCAGGTTTTCCGACAGGCCGTCGGAGAAGTACAGCTGCTGGGCATCGTTGCTGGCATTGACCAGTGGCAGCACGGCGATGCTGCGCTCCATTGCCGGCTGCGGCGCGGGCAGCGCACGCGGCCACCATGTCCAGCCGGCGAAGGCGAGCACCGCCAGCAGCGGCAGCAACCACAGCATGGCGCGCGGAAGGACGCGCCGGTCGCTGGCGCGTCGCCGCATGGCGGCGGGCGGCGCCGGCACCGGCGCCGGCACCGGCGCTTCCGGGGCGGGTGCCTGGATGGCTTGCTGCGGTGCGCCGGGCGCGGATGCGGGAAGGTCGAAGCGGTAACCCACGCCGTGCACGGTGTGCAGGTAGTGCGCAGCCTGCGCGTCCTCCCCGAGCGCATGCCGCAGCAGGGTCATCACCCGGTTCAGCACCCCCGGGGTGATGTTGCGGTGACCCCAGACGGCGTCGAGGATCTCGTCGCGGGTGAAGACCCGGCCGGGCGTGCCGGCGAGCAGCGCCAGCACGGCGAAGGCCTTGGGCTCCAGCGGCTGTTCGATGCCGTCGCGCAGCAGGCGTCGACCCGCGAAGTCGATCGCGGATTCGTCGAAGGCGAGCGGGCCGGGCGTTGACGGGTCCATGGCGTCCTGTGGCGGGGCGGCGCACGTGAGTGAACGAAAACCAGCGCTGCGGGGGCGACCCCAATGTTTTCCCAGGGAATCCAAGCAAAGTCCAGTGCTTTCCCAACGACGGCCTCAAGACCTGCGGCGTCGCGCCCCCGAACCTGAGCGCACCGGCATTCGCCGGCATGCCGTCGAGGAGATCGCCATGAACCGCCGCATCCGCTTCGCCGCCGCCCTGTTCGCGGCATGCACCATACCGGCCTTCGCCCAGCAAGGCGCGACGACGCTGTCGTCGATCCGGGTCACCCGGTTCGTCGCCGATTGCACGTCGCCCCGCCTGCCGACCCAGCGCGAGGTCGGGGAGTGGACCGGCCTGCACAACCTCGGCCAGGTCTACGCCGCACGCGAGCGACTGATGGCCGGGATCG
>CAVPQF010000008.1:0-10662 GCA_963707225.1 uncultured Gammaproteobacteria bacterium | reverse complement strand
GTCATCGTGAGCATCGCGCTGCGCGACGCGTTCGCCGCGACGGCGATCCCGTTCATCGAGGTGCACCTGTCGAACGTGTTCGCCCGCGAATCGTTCCGTCATCACTCCTACCTGTCCGACATCGCGCTCGGCGTGATCTGCGGCTTCGGCGGCGACAGCTACCGGCTGGCGCTGGACGCGGCGCTGCAACGCTTGCAGGCAGGCGCCGCGCCCTGAGGCCTCCAGCCGCGTCGGGCACCCCATTCACCCCCGGCCACCCACGCGGTGGCATGACTGACCAAAGGCTGATCCGATGGATTTGCGCAAAATCAAGAAGCTGATCGACTTGCTCGAGGAATCCAACCTCGCCGAACTGGAAATCAAGGAGGGCGAGGAGGTCGTCCGCCTGTCGCGCGTGCCGAAGAGCGCTGCGCCGGTCGCCGCGGCACCCGCGGCCCCGATCGCCGTGGCCGCCGCCCCGGTTGCCGCCGCGCCGGCAGCCGTCGTCGAGGCGCCCGTCGCGAATGCGCTGCCGGCAGGCCACGTGGTGAAGGCGCCGATGGTCGGCACGTTCTACGCCTCGGCCACCCCCGGCACGCCCGCCTTCGTCAAGGTCGGCCAGCAGGTCAAGGCCGGCGAAACGCTGGGCATCATCGAGGCGATGAAGATGTTCAACCAGATCGAAGCCGACGTGGCCGGCACCGTGCAGGCGATCCTGGTCGAGAACGGCCAGCCGGTGGAATTCGACGAACCCATGTTCGTGATTGCCTGAGGCCGCCCGGATGCTCGAGAAGGTCGTCATCGCCAACCGCGGCGAAATCGCGCTGCGTGTCCTGCGCGCCTGCCATAGCCTTGGCATCAAGACCGTGGCGGTGCATTCCACCGTGGACCGCAACCTGAAGCACGTCGGCCTCGCCGACGAGTCGATCTGCATCGGCCCCGGGCCGTCGGTCGACAGCTACCTCAACATTCCGCGGATCATCGCGGCGGCGGAGATCACCGACGCCCAGGCGATCCATCCCGGCTACGGCTTTTTGTCCGAGCGCGCCGACTTCGCCGAGCAGGTGGAGCAGTCGGGTTTCATCTTCATCGGCCCGACCGCCGACGTGATCCGCCTCATGGGCGACAAGGTCGAGGCGATCCGCGCGATGAAGGCGGCCGGCGTGCCGTGCGTGCCCGGTTCCGGGGGACCGCTCGGCGAAGACGTCGACACCAACATCAAGATCGCGCGCGAGATCGGCTACCCGGTGATCATCAAGGCCGCCGGCGGTGGCGGCGGACGCGGCATGCGCGTGGTACGCACCGAGGCGCACCTGGGCAACGCGATCACCATGACCAAGGCCGAGGCCAAGGCCGCGTTCGGCAACGAGCAGGTGTACATGGAGAAGTTCCTGGAGAATCCGCGCCACGTGGAAATCCAGGTGCTCGCCGATGGCCAGGGCAACGCGATCCACCTGGGCGAACGCGACTGCTCGATGCAGCGCCGCCACCAGAAAGTGGTCGAGGAAGCGCCGGCGCCGGGCATCACGCCCGAGCAGCGCGCGGCGATCGGCAAGGTCTGCGTCGACGCCTGCCTGCGCATCGGCTACCGCGGCGCCGGCACGTTCGAGTTCCTGTACGAGAACGGCCGCTTCTACTTCATCGAGATGAACACCCGCATCCAGGTCGAGCACCCGGTGACCGAGCTGATCACCGGCGTCGACCTGGTGCGCGAGCAGTTGCTGATCGCCGGCGGCGAGAAGCTCACGCTGCGACAGGAAGACATCGTCGTGCACGGCCACGCGATCGAGTGCCGCATCAACGCCGAGGACCCGGACACCTTCATGCCCAGCCCCGGCACGGTGAAGCGCTTCGAGGCGCCCGGCGGCCCCGGCGTACGCGTGGACACACACCTGTACGACGGCTACCGCATCCCGCCGAACTACGATTCGATGATCGGCAAGCTGATCGTGCACGGCCCCGACCGCGACACCGCGATCGCGCGCATGCGCCTGGCCCTGGCCGAGACGGTGATCGAAGGCGTCAAGTGCAACATCCCGCTGCAGCAGCGGATCATGGCCGATGCCGGCTTCCACCAAGGCGGCCAGAACATCCACTATCTCGAGAAGCGGATGGCCGAGCAGAAGGAAAAGAATGCAGCAACGGGTGGAGAGCCGTGAGAGGCATGTAAGCGCGTCACCATCCATCCTTCTCACTCCTCCTCATTCGTTCCTCGCCCATGCCCTTTCTTGAACTTTCCCTGATCGTCCGCACCGAGCAGCAACCCGGCACGGAGGAAGCGCTGGACGATCTCGGCGCGCTGTCGATCACCCTGCAGGACGCCGATGCGGAGACGCCGGACGAGCAGGCGATCTTCGAACCGGGCGTGGGTGAGCTGCCGCTGTGGCCGACGATCACGCTGCACGCGCTGTTCGACGAACACGCCGACCGTCGCGGCCTCAGCGCCGCGCTGGGCGAGCTGCTGCCATGGCTGGAACCCGACCAGCTGCGCTTCGCCGAGGTCGCCGACCAGGACTGGGAGCGCGCATGGATGGACCAGTTCAAGCCGATGCCGTTCGGCCGCCGGCTGTGGATCTATCCGTGGAACATCGAGCCTCCCACCGACGATGACCTGGTGGTGGTGCGCCTCGATCCCGGCCTCGCCTTCGGCAGCGGCACCCACCCCACCACCGCGCTGTGCCTGGAATGGCTGGACGGCCTCGACCTTGCCGGCAAGACCATCACCGACTACGGCTGCGGCTCGGGCATCCTGGCGATCGCCGCGCTGAAGCTCGGCGCGGCCAGCGCGGTCGGCGTCGACAACGACCCGCAGGCGCTCACCGCCTCGGCCGACAACGCCGAACGCAACGGCGTGGCCGACCGGCTTGCGCTGTTCCTGCCCGAAGACGTCGTCGCAGAACCTGCGGATGTGTTCATCGCCAACATCCTCGCCGGCCCGCTCGGCGAACTGGCACCGACCTTCGCCGCCGCGGCGAAACCCGGCGCGCCGTTCGCGATCTCCGGCATCCTCGCCGGCCAGCAGGATGAACTGCTGCAGCGCTACGCCGAATGGTTCGACGCGTTGCGCGTGGACAGCCGCGAGGACTGGGTGCGCATCAGCGGCCGTCGCCGCGGCTAGGAGCCTGTCGGGCTTTGGCGGTCGAGTCGAAAATTCGGCTGTGCGAGGACCGATTTTCGGCGATTCGCCGGCCCATAGTGGTTCTATGGGCCAAGAAGCGACGGAAATAGGGACCGCACAGGCGGATTTGCAGACCGACCGGCCAAAGTCCGACAGGCTCCTAGGGCCACGGACCGCCGGCTTGCCCGCGCGATCACCCTGCTAAGCTTGCCGGACACCGATTCAAAACGGCCTGCATGTACACACAATGTCCCGAATGCCTGTCCGTGTTTTCGCTGGATGCGCAGACGCTGGCGAAAGCGCACGGCCATGTCGTGTGCGGACATTGCGAGGCCGGCTTCGACAGCCTCGCCACGCTCGCCGAACAGTTGCCGCCTGAACCGTTCGCCGAGCTGCCCATCAACGAACCCGCGTTCGAGCCGCCCCTGCTCGACCTGGTGGTCTATCGGCCGCGGCCCGCTCCGCCAGCGGTGGCGGTCGTCGACGAGATGGTGACGGCGGCTGCGCCCAGGCCGGCCGTCGAGGACTTCTCGCAACTGGTTTTCGCGCCGCGTTTCGCCCGCGAGCCACACGCTCGTCCGCGCGAACGATCGACCCGACGCGAACGTCGTCGGCACCTGCGCCCATCCGGCGAACGACGCTGGCCGTGGGTCACGGCGTGCCTGCTGCTCGCGCTGCTGCTCGCCATCCAGGTGGCCTGGGCCAAGCGCGACGACCTGATCCGCAACCCCGCCGTGGGCGGCTGGCTGCGCGCCGGCTGCGGCGTGCTCGGCTGCGGGTTGCCGCTGGTTTCTGCGCCGCAGCAGTTGCGCCTGCTGGCCAGCAACGTGCAGGCGCACCCCAGCGTCGCCGGCGCGCTGATGATCAGCGCCAGCGTGCGCAACGACGCCACCTTCGCGCAGCCCTACCCGGTGCTGACGATCACCTTGTCGAACGCACAGGGCCAGCGCATCGCGATGCGCCGGCTGCAGCCGACCGAGTACCTGGACGACGCCACGATCCTGCGCCATGGCCTGGCGCCGGGCGGCAGCGCCGTGCTGCTGCTGGAAGTGGAAGACCCGGGCGACAAGGCGGTGGCGTTCGAGATCGGTTTCGAATAACGACGCCTCCGGTACTTAAAATTATCCGCCCGCGCAGGTAGACTCGGTCCCTCGCGCCGGCATGCCGGACGGCATGCGATACACGCCGCGACCCGCAAGATCAGTCATAACCATGAGCAGCGGCCTATGCAGTCGTCGCTTCGTACGTGAGGGAAGATGCCCGTGAATGTCGTAAGACTGCCTGCTGCCGAGGCCGCAAAACAGACCTCGTCGCAAAGCGCAGGCTCGTCCGGCGCCAGCTCCCAGGGCCAAAGCGCGCTGAGCGAATGCGTCACCCGCACGGTGCGCCGCTACCTTGCCGACATCGGCGACACCGAATGTTCCGAGGGCCTGCACGCGCTGGTGTTGCGCGAGGTCGAAGTGCCGCTGCTGCGCGAAGTGCTGGCCTTCCATGACGGCAACCAGAGCCGCGCCGCCAGTGCGCTGGGCATCAACCGCGCCACCTTGCGCAAGAAGCTGGCCGCGCACGGCCTGCTGTAATCCGTACCAAAGCCGCCCATCATCCGGGCGGCTATAATGAACGGCTTTCCCCTCCTGGTAACCCGCTCATGTCCGCTCCCCAGCTTGTCCCGGTCCGTCGTGCCCTGCTCAGCGTTTCCGACAAGGCCGGCCTGATCGACCTGGGGCGGCGCCTCGTCGCCAGGGGCATCGAACTGCTCTCCACCGGCGGCAGCGCGAAGGCGCTGCGCGAGGCCGGCATCGCGGTCACCGAGGTCAGCGACCTCACCGGTTTTCCCGAGATCATGGACGGCCGCGTGAAGACGCTGCATCCGAAAGTGCACGGCGGCCTGCTCGGCCGGCGCGGTACCGACGACACGGTGATGGCCGAACTCGGCATCGCGCCGATCGATCTGCTGGTGCTGAACCTGTACCCGTTCGAAGCCACCGTGGCGAACCCCGGTTGCACGCTGGAGCAGGCGATCGAGAACATCGACATCGGCGGCCCGGCGATGCTGCGCTCGGCGGCGAAGAACTGGAACGACGTCGGCGTGCTCACTTCGCCCGACCAGTACGCCGATGCGCTGGCCGAGATCGAGCAGCACGGCGGCCTCAGCCGCGCGACGCGCTTCAAGCTGGCGGTGGCCGCGTTCAACAACGTGTCCAGCTACGACGGCGCGATCAGCGACTACCTGTCCGGGCTGCAACTCAACGATGCGCAGGACGCGATCGCCGGCCACGCCAACTTCCCGGGCCAGGTCAACGGCCGCTTCGTGAAGCTGATGGACCTGCGCTACGGCGAGAACCCGCACCAGCAGGCCGCGTTCTACCGCGACCTGTACCCGGCGCCGGGCACGCTGGCCACCTTCCGCCAGCTGCAGGGCAAGGAGTTGTCGTTCAACAACATCGCCGACGCCGACGCGGCGTGGGAGTGCGTGCGCAGCTTCAAAAAGCCGGCCTGCGTGATCGTCAAGCACGCCAATCCGTGCGGGGTGGCGGTGAGCCTGGACGGTATCGGCAAGGCGTATGACCTGGCCTTCCAGACCGACCCCACCTCGGCATTCGGCGGCATCATCGCGTTCAACCGCGAGGTCGACGGCGCCACCGCGCGCGCCATCGTGGAACGTCAGTTCGTCGAAGTGGTGCTGGCGCCGGCTTATGCGGACGACGCGCTGGCGGCGTTCAGAAAGAAGGGCAACGTGCGCGTGCTGGTGATCCCGCTGCCGGCAAACGGCGACCTGCTGGCCGCGCATCCCGGCAACAGTTCCAAGCGGGTCGGCTCGGGCCTGCTGATCCAGAGTGCCGACACCGGCATGATCACGGCCGATGACCTCAAGGTGGTCACGCGCCGCGCACCCACCGAAGCGCAGATCCACGATCTGGTCTTCGCCTGGAAGGTAGCCAAGTTCGTCAAGAGCAATGCCATCGTCTACGCCCGCGACCGCCAGACCATCGGCATCGGCGCCGGCCAGATGAGCCGCGTCTACAGCGCGAAGATCGCCGGCATCAAGGCGGCCGACGAGAAGCTCGAGGTGCGCGGCTCGGTGATGGCCAGCGACGCGTTCTTCCCGTTCCGCGACGGCATCGACGCCGCCGCCGAAGCGGGCATCAGCGCCGTGATCCAGCCCGGCGGCTCGATGCGCGACGCCGAGGTGATCGCCGCCGCCGACCAGCACGACATGGCGATGGTATTCACCGGGATGCGCCACTTCCGGCATTGAGTCCCGGCCTGCGGAGGCGCACGCTCGGCATCCACCCTTCGATCCGGAGGCTGCCATGCATTACGAGCTGTATTACTGGACCGGCATCCAGGGCCGCGGCGAATTCGTGCGGCTGGCGCTGGAAGATGCCGGCGCCGACTACGACGACGTGGCGCGCATACAGGGCGACGACGCCATCGTGCGTTGCCTCGATGGCGTCCACGAAGGCGCGCTGCCGTTCGCGCCGCCGTTCCTCAAGGCCGGCCGGCTGCTGATCGCGCAGACCGCCAACATCCTGCAATACCTCGGCCCGCCGCTCGGCCTGGTGCCGGAGAGCGGGAGCCGGCGCTTGTACGCGCACCAGCTGCAGCTGACCATCAGCGACCTCGTCGCCGAGGTGCACGACTCGCACCACCCGATCGCCGGCAGCCTGTACTACGAGGACCAGCGCGTCGAGGCGCGGCGCCGTGCGGCCGACCTGCGCGAGACGCGGCTGCCGAAGTACCTGGACTATTTCGAGCAGGTGCTGGAACGCGGCGGCGGCCAGCATGCCGTGCACGGACATTCCTATGTCGATCTTTCGCTGTTCCAGCTGATGAGCGGGCTGGAGTACGCGTTTCCGCGCGCCATGCGGCGCCTCGGGCACAGGCTGCCACTGCTGCATGCGCTGAAGCAACGGGTGGCGCAACGACCGCGCATCGCCGCCTACCTGGCGTCGCCGCGGCGGCTGCCGTTCAACGAGAGCGGCATCTTCCGCCACTACCCGGAACTGGACGACCCGGCCTAGAGCCTGGCTGGAACGGCGCGATCACCCTCGCAGCATGTCCAGCCCCGACGACGCGGTTCAGCGCGTGGCTCAGTGGCCGTCATCCGCCGGCGCCGGCTCGTTCGAACCCTCGGCGGGCGGCGGGCTCTTGCCCCATTCCAGCACCTTGTACATCACCGGCCCGACCGGCTTCATGCCGTGCTCGTCGACCAGCCGACCCTGCGGGTCGACCATGTAGGTCTGCGCGATGCCGCTCTTCGGGGTGATCACCACCATGTAGACGCGGCCGTTGCGGCTGTATTCCTGGATGCTGTTGTCGCCTTCCTGGCGGATCCGCACTTCCGGCGGCGGCTGGTCGCGGCCGGTATGCACGCCGCCTTCGTCGTGCATTGCGGGCAGCGCCTGCGGCTTCAGGTTCAGCGACTGCGCGGACGAGGACGACGCGGCGTGGGCCGAGCGCTGCCTGGCGGCAGGCCTGGCCGGCGGCTGCGCCGCTTTCACGCCCGGATCGTTGATTCCGGGCGGCGGCGGTACGTTCGTCGACGGGGCGGACTGCGCCAACACACTCGATGTGAACAGGACGCTGGCGGCAACCAGCAAGGCAGCGGTTTTCATGGCGGCAACCTCGTTCGGGGAGGGCAGCATAGCAGCGCCTTCGCCGGGCTTTCGTGAAGCGCGACGTTTCGCCATGCATGCGCGCCGTGCATGCGAGAATGAGGCATGCCCAAACTCATCCTGATCGACGGCTCCTCCTACCTGTACCGCGCGTTCCACGCGCTGCCGCCGCTGAGCAACGCCCGCGGCGAACCCACCGGCGCGCTGTTCGGCGTGGTCAACATGCTGCGCGCCACGCTGAAGGCCCGGCCCGACTACCTGGCCTTCGTCAGCGACGCCCCCGGGCCTACCTTCCGCGACGCGCTGTATGAGCAGTACAAGGCACACCGCCCGCCGATGCCGGACGACCTGCGTTCCCAGGTCGAGCCGATGCTGGCGATCGTGGGCGCGCTCGGCTTCCCGATCCTGCGCGTGCCCGGCGTCGAGGCCGACGACGTGATCGGCACGCTCGCCCTGCAGGCGCAGGCGCTCGGCATCGAGGTGGAGGTTTCCACCGGCGACAAGGACATGGCCCAGCTGGTCGGCCCGCACGTCACCCTGGTCAACACCATGAGCAACACGGTGATGGACCGCGACGGGGTGATGGAAAAGTTCGGCGTGTGGCCGGAGCAGATCATCGACTTCCTGGCCCTCACCGGCGACGCCATCGACAACATCCCGGGCGTGCCCAGGTGCGGTCCAAAGACCGCCGCGAAGTGGCTGGCCGAATACGCCACGCTGGACGGCGTGATCGCCAACGCCGCCAAGGTCGGCGGCAAGATCGGCGAGAGCCTGCGCGAGGCCCTGCCGCAGCTGCCGCTGTCGCGCCAGCTGGCGACGATCAAGACCGACGTGGCGCTGGAGTTCGGCCCCACCCAACTGGCCCGGCGCGAAGCCGACACCGCGCTGCTGCGTGAGCTGTACACGCGCTACGAGTTCAAGGCCGCGCTGAAGGACCTGGATGCCGCCGAGCCGGGATTCGGGATGACCGGCCCTGCGGCGGTGGAAAGCCGGGATCCGGGATCCGAAACACCGCCCGCCACGGCTGTTTCGCCCGCGCGTGCCGCTACCGCCGAGGCACCCGCCGCGGCGCTGTCGACTCCCGGCGAGTACGAGCTGATCACCACCCGGCCCGCCTTCGACGCATGCCTGGAAAAACTGCGCCGCGCCGAACTGATCGCGTTCGACACCGAAACCACCAGCATCGACGCGATGCGCGCGGACATCGTCGGCATCAGCTTCGCGGTGGAAGCGGGCAAGGCCTGCTACATCCCGCTCGGCCATGACTATCCCGGCGCACCGAAGCAGCTCGACCGCGACGCCGTGCTCGCGGCGCTCAAGCCGATCCTCGAGGATCCATCCCGGCCCAAGCTCGGCCAGCACGCGAAGTACGACATCAACATCCTGTCCAACTACGGCATCGTGGTGCAGGGGCTGAAGCACGACTCCATGCTCGAATCCTACGTGTGGAACGCCACCGCCACGCGCCACGACATGGACTCGCTGGCGAAGAAGTACCTCGGCTACGACACGGTGAAGTACGAGCAGGTCGCCGGCAAGGGCGCCAGGCAGATCTCGTTCTCGCAGGTGGACCTGGACACCGCCTGCCGCTACGCCGCCGAGGATTCGGACATCACCCTGCGACTGCACCTGGCGCTGTGGCCCAGGCTCGAGAGCGTGCCGGCCCTGCGCAAGGTCTACGAAGACATCGAGATCCCGCTGGTGCCGGTGCTGGCCGCGATGGAGCAGCGCGGCGTGCTGATCGACGGCGACGAGCTGCGCCGGCAGAGCCAGCAACTGGGCAAGCGCATGCTGGAACTGCAGCAGCAGTCGTATGCGCTGGCCGGGCACGAGTTCAACCTCGACTCGCCGAAGCAGTTGCAGGCGGTGTTGTTCGACGAACTCGGCCTGCAGGCAAAACTGAAGACGCCGACCGGCCAGCCGTCGACCAACGAGGAAGCGCTCGAAGCGATCGCCGACACCCACGAACTGCCGCGGCTGATCCTCCACTACCGCGGCCTGGCCAAGCTGCGCTCCACCTACACCGACAAGCTGTCCGCCATCGTCAACCCGCGCACCGGCCGCGTGCACACCAGCTACCACCAGGGCTCGGTGGCGACCGGACGGATTTCCTCGTCCGACCCGAACCTGCAGAACATCCCCGTGCGCACCGAGGAAGGCCGGCGCATCCGCCAGGCATTCATCGCGCCGCCGGGCTGGCAGGTGATGGCCGCGGACTATTCGCAGATCGAGCTGCGCATCATGGCGCACCTGTCCGGCGACGAAGGCCTGCTCAAGGCGTTCCACGAAGGCGGCGACGTGCACCGCGCCACCGCCGCCGAGGTGTTCGGCCTGAAGCCCGAGGAAGTCAGCGCCAACCAGCGCCGCGCCGCCAAGGCGATCAACTTCGGCCTGATGTACGGCATGAGCGCATTCGGCCTGGCGCGCCAGCTCGGCGTGGACCGCGGCGAGGCCGGCGACTACATGGCGCGCTATTTTTCCCGCTACCCCGGCGTGCACGCATTCATGGAAGCCACCCGCGAACAGGCCCATCGCGACGGTTACGTGGAAACCATCTTCGGCCGCCGCCTGTATCTGGAAAACCTCACCTCGCGCAACCAGGGCCTGCGCCAGGGCGCCGAGCGCGCCGCGGTGAACGCGCCAATGCAGGGCAGCGCCGCCGACATCATCAAGCGCGCGATGATCGCCGTGGCGGCGTGGCTGAGAGACCGCGACGACGCCCACATGCTGATGCAGGTGCACGACGAGCTGGTGTTCGAGGTGCGTGCCGACGCAGTCGATACGGTGCGTGCCGCGGTGGTCGAACGGATGTCCGGCGCCGCGGAACTGGCGGTGCCGCTGCTGGTCGATGTGGGCGTCGGTGCCAACTGGGACGAGGCGCACTGAGCCCATGCCGCTCTGGCTTCGCAGGGCGGGCAATGTCCGCCGGCTCTTCGGCGATATGTA
>CAVPQF010000007.1:0-7342 GCA_963707225.1 uncultured Gammaproteobacteria bacterium | reverse complement strand
AGCGGTTGTTCGCCGCCGGCGTGCTGCCGTATTACCTGCACCAGCTCGACCGCGTGCAGGGCGCCGCGCACTTCGAGGCCGACGACAAGCGTGCCCTGGCGTTGATGGAGGCGCTGCGCGCCCGACTGCCGGGCTACCTGGTGCCCCGGCTGGTGCGCGAGGTGGGCGGCGACGCCTCCAAGCGGCCGCTGTGAACCGGGTCGCGACCGCGATTACGTGGTTTTCCGCTGGCGGCTGCTCGCGGAATCCGTTACAAACACTGATCGCGGCTGACCGCACGCCTCTCCCCCCTCCTCCGCACCGCCTGCGATGATCAACGGACAGCATCACGCCCCATGAAAAAAGATTACGTCATCAAGATCCTCTTCGTCGAAAGCTCGCTGGAAGAGGCCGAGCAGATCATCAGCCTGTTGCGCAATACCGGCATCGCCGTGCGACCGGCCCGTGCCACCAATGTGGAACAGATGCAGGCGGCGGTGAGCGAGCTGGAGCCGGACGTGGTGATGTTCGACCCGGCGATCACCAGCATCAGCCTGGAGGACGCCGTCAAGGTGCTCGATGCGTACGGCCGCGACTATTCACTGCTGGGCCTGGTCAACGCCATCGACAACCAGATCATGGCGGACCTGTTTGTGCACGGCGCCCGCGGCATCGCCTCGCGCAGCCAGCCGAAGCAGCTGATCGCGGTGCTGCAGCGCGAGTTCGATTCGCTGCAGACGCGCCGCCAGGTGCGCCGCCTGGAAACCGCCCTGCGTGAATCGGAGCGACGCTGCGACGCGCTGCTCGACTCCTCCACCGATGCGATCGCGTACGTGCACGAGGGCATGCACGTGCGGGCCAACCACGCCTACCTGGAAACGTTCGGCTACGAGAGCTTCGACGACCTGCTCGGGCTGCCGGTGCTGGACATGATCGACTCGGCCAACGCCGACGAATTCAAGTCGCTGCTCAGAGGCCACGCGCGGCAGGAGAAGACGCCGTCCCAGCTCACCCTGCATGCGCGCCGCGCCGACGGCAGCCAGTTCGACGCCACGGTGGAATTCGCGCCGGCCACGTTCGAGGGCGAGCCCTGCCTGCAGATCGTGTTCCGCCGGCAACTGGTCGACCAGGCCGTGCTGGAACAGCTGCAGCGCGACCCGGTCACCGGCCTGTTCAACCGCGCCCGCATGCTGGAAGCCATCGACGACGCCGTCACCGCGGCGGCAAAGGGAAAGAAGGGCCAGTCGCTGCTGCTGATCGAGCCGGACAACTGGGCCTCACTGGTCGGCGGCATCGGCCTGGGCAAGGCCGACGAGCTGCTCTCCGGCTTCGCCGACCGCATCCGCATGCTGCTCGGCGCCGACGATGTGGCCGGCATGCTCGCCGAACACACGCTGGGCGTGGTGCTCGACTCGCGCCCGGATGAGGCGATCAAGGAGTGGATCGCCAAGCTGCAGCACAGCGTCAGCAACGAAATCTTCGATGCCGGCTCGCGCTCGATCACGGTGACCGCCAGCATCGGCGGCAGCCTGCTGGGGGAAAAGAACGCGAACACCGAACTGTTGCTCAATCAGGCCAGCCAGGCCTTGCGCACCGCGCAGAGCCTCGGCGGCAGCCAGGTGGAACTGCACGACCCGGCCGCGCGCGAGAAGGCCGACGAGGAGCGCGAGCGCTACTGGCTGGAGCTGCTGCGCAAGGCGCTCACCGGCGAAGGCCTGGTGCTCTACCACCAGCAGACCATCAGCCTGCAGGACGCCGAAGGCGACTATTCGGAAATCCTGCTGCGCATGAATGGCCCGCAGGGCGAGGTGCTGCCCGGCTTCTTCATGCCGATCGCCGAGAAGCACAACCTCACCAGTGCGATCGACCGCTGGGTGCTCGACCAGGCCATCAAGGCGCTGCAGGAGCGCGAGAGCCAGGGCCAGGCGACCACGTTCTTCGTCAAGCTCACCGCCGCCTCGCTGGAGGACGACAGCCTGCTGTCGTGGCTGGGCACCCGGCTCAAGCAGGCTGCGCTGAAGCGCGGGCAACTGGTGCTGGAAATGACCGAGAGCAAGGTGATGACCCTGCTGCGCCCGGCGCAGGAGTTCGTCAACGGCTGGAAGAAACTCGGCGGCCGCTTCGCGCTGGAGCAGTTCGGCTCGGGCCTGAACTCGTTCCAGCTGCTCAACCACATCGACGCGGACTACCTGAAGATCGACCGCAGCTACATGGCCGATCTGCCGCGGCACCCGGAGAGCCAGAAGAAGGTGGCCGAGATCTGTCAGCAGGCACGCGAACTGAAGCGCCAGACCATCGCCGAATGGGTCGAGGACGCCACCAGCACCTCGCTGCTGTTCGCCTGCGGCGTGGATTTCGTGCAGGGCAATTTCCTGCAGCAGCCGCAGCGGCTGGAGTGATTTCCTCCGGCAGGTCGCGCCACGGCGCTTGTTCCGGACACAAAAAACCCGCGGATCGCTCCGCGGGTTTTTTCATGCAGCAGCGACTGCGGAGCGGATTACTCGGCAGCAGCGGCAGCGGCGGCCTTCGCGTTCGCCTTGGCGGCGGCAGCAGCGGCGACATCTTCCTTGATGCGGGCGGCCTTGCCTTCCAGGCCACGCAGGTAATACAGCTTGGCGCCGCGCACCTTGCCCTTGCGCTTCACGGTCACCGAGTCGATGGCCGGGCTGTGCGCCTGGAACACGCGCTCCACGCCAGTGCCGTGCGAGATCTTGCGCACGGTGAAGGCCGAATGCAGGCCGCGGCTGCGCTTGGCGATGACGATGCCCTCGAACGCCTGCACGCGCTCGCGGTTGCCTTCCTTCACCTTGACGTTGACCACCACGGTGTCGCCGGGGCTGAATTCCGGCAGCTGGCGGGTGATCTGCTCGGATTCGAACTGTTCAATGATCTTGTTCATGGCGCACCTGTCGGTTCACGTAAATCGGTATCAAGGGCTGCGACCTCACTTGGCCGCATCGTCTTGCCGCGCTCGCCCTTGTGAGGCATGTTCGCGGCGGAATTCGTCCAGCAGCGCACGGGATGCAGCATCCAGCCCGCGCTGTGACAACAAGTCGGGCCGGCGCAACCAGGTTCGTCCCAGCGATTGCTTGAGGCGCCAGCGGGCAATCGCCGCGTGGTCACCGGACAGCAACACCTCCGGTACGGTACCCAGTGCATCGTGCACCGGTTTTCCATAGTGCGGACAATCCAGCAGGCCATCCGAGAATGAATCCTGCTCGGCCGACTGCGCGTCGTTCAACGCGCCGTCCTGCAAGCGCCCCACCGCGTCGATGACCACCGCGGCGGCGAGCTCGCCGCCGGACAGCACATAATCGCCGATGGAGAGCTCCTCGTCGACCTCGTGCGCCAGCAGACGCTCGTCCACACCTTCGTAACGCCCGCACAGCAAGGCGATGCGCGGCAGCCTCGCCAGCGCTTCCACCCTGCCCTGCGTCAGCCGCGCTCCCTGCGGACTGAGATAAACCAGATGCACCGGTTCCGGTGCCGCCGCGCGCATGGCCGCCAGGGTCGTGCGCAACGGCTCGATCATCATCACCATGCCGGGACCGCCGCCATACGAGCTGCTGTCCACGCTGCGGTGCCTGTCGGTGGCGAAGTCGCGCGGGTTCCAGGCTTCCACCTGCAGCAGCTCGCGTTGCTGCGCGCGTCCCACCACACCGACGGCGGCGCACTGGCGCACGAAGTCGGGAAACAGGCTGACGACATCGATGCGCATGATCCTTGACCCTCTGCCCACGACCCGGCGACGTCAGAATTCAGGATCCCAGTCCACCACCATGCGCCCTGCGGACACGTCCACCGAACGCACATACGAACCCTGGACGAAAGGAATCAGCCGCTCGCGCTCGCCATCCCTCACCACCACGACATCGTTGGCGCCTGTGGCGAACAGGTGACTGACCCGCCCCAGCTTCACGTCTTCCGTGGTGACGACCTCGAGTCCTTCGAGATCGACCCAGTAATACTCGCCCTCCGCCGGAGGCGGCAGCTGCTCACGGTCGACATAGATGTCGGTACCGATCAACGCCGCAGCCTGTTCCCGGTCGTTCACCCCGGGCAGCTGGGCCACCATGCCCTTGCCCTGCGTACGACCCTTCACTCCGGTGACCTGCGTCTCCACACCCGGCGCTGCACCGAGCAGCCACGGCTGGTAGTCGAAGATCCGCATGCGCGGCTCGGCCCAGGATTCGATCTTGAGCCAGCCCTGCACGCCGTACAGCCCGACGATGCGTCCGATCAGGACGCGCCGACCGGCTGCAGCCATGACTCAGGCAGCCTGCTGCTTGCCGGCTTCCTTGACCAGGGCGGCGACCTTGTCGGTCAGCTGCGCACCCTTGCCCACCCATTCCTTGACGCGCTCGACGTTCAGTTCAAGGCGCTTGTCCTTGCCCGACGCGACCGGGTTGTAATAACCGATGTTCTCGATGTTGCGGCCGTCGCGCTTGCTGCGCTGATCGGTCACGACGACGTGGTAGAACGGACGGCCCTTGGCGCCACCGCGCGAAAGACGAATCTTGACCATGGTAGAACTCCAGAATTGCCGAATGAGCGGCAGGCACACACGAGAGGCGTGCGCGGTAAACGGGGCATTTTAGCGGTTTTTCGGGAAAAGGGAAGACTTTGCGAGCGAACATCGGGGGCATGACCACCCCTGCCCGCGTCCCGCGTCAACGCATCGGCGGCAGCCCGCCCATGCCGCCCATGCCCTTCATGGCGCCGCGCATCTGCCGCATCAGGCCCTTGGTGCCGCCCCTGGACAGCTTGGACATCATCTTTTCCATCTGCATGTACTGCTTGAGCAGCCGGTTGACGTCGGCCGGCTGGGTGCCCGAGCCGCGCGCCACGCGGGCGCGACGCGAGCCGTTCAGCAGGTCCGGGTGGCGGCGTTCCTTCTTGGTCATCGAGCAGATGATCGCGATCATCTTGTTCATCTCGCCGTCGTTGACCTTGGATTTGACGCTGTCCGGCAGGCCGGACACGCCCGGCAGCTTGTCCATCAGACCGGCCAGGCCGCCCATGTTGCCCATCTGTTCCAGTTGGTCCTTCATGTCGTTCAGGTCGAAGCGCTTGCCCTTCATCACCTTCTGGGCCAGCTTCTGCGCCTTGTCCTGGTCGACCTTGCGCTCGACTTCCTCGACCAGCGACAGCACGTCGCCCATGCCGAGGATGCGCTGGGCCAGGCGATCCGGGTGGAACGGCTCCAGCGCGTCGCTCTTCTCGCCGGCGCCGAGGAACTTGATCGGCTTGCCGGTGACGTAGCGCACCGACAGCGCCGCGCCGCCGCGGGCATCGCCGTCGGTCTTGGTCAGGATCACGCCGGTCAGCGGCAACGCCTCGTTGAACGCCTTCGCCGTGTTGGCGGCGTCCTGGCCGGTCATCGAGTCGACCACGAACAGGGTTTCGACCGGCGTGATCGCGGCATGCAGCGCCTTGATCTCGGCCATCATCGCCTCGTCCACATGCAGGCGGCCGGCGGTATCGACGATCAGCACGTCGACCACTTCGCGGCGCGCGGCGGCGATGGCGTCCTTCGCGATGCGCACCGGGTCCTGGCCCGCCTCGGACGGGAAGAACTTCACCCCGACCTGTTCGGCCAGCGTGCGCAACTGCTCGATCGCGGCCGGACGGTAGACGTCGCAGCTGACCACCATCACCTTTTTCTTCTTGCGCTCGGTCAGCAGGCGCGCCAGCTTGGCCACCGTGGTGGTCTTGCCGGCACCCTGCAGGCCCGCCATCAGCACCACGGCCGGCGGCTGCTGGGCCAGGTTCAGTTCGGTGTTGGCGGTGCCCATCACCACGGTCAGCTCGTCGCTGACCACCTTCACCAGCGCCTGGCCCGGCGACAGGCTCTTGATCACTTCCTGGCCGACCGCGCGCACCTTGATCCGCTGGATCAGCGCCTGCACCACGGGCAGCGCCACGTCCGCCTCCAGCAGCGCGATGCGCACCTCGCGCAGGGCCTCGCGGATGTTTTCCTCGGTCAGCCTGCCGCGACCGCGCAGGCGATTGACCGTGGTGGAAAGGCGTTGGCTGAGCGACTCGAACATGACGGAACCGGCAAACAGGAAAGTGCACGATTATAGCGGACGGATCGCCGCGCTTCGCATGCAAGCCGGCATGACCCTGTGCGACACTGCGCGGCTATGACCATCCACGCCCTGGCCGTGATCGCCATCGTGCTCTACCTTGCCGCTGCTACCGGCCTGGCGCGGCCCTTGCTGAGTGGCGGTCAACCGCTGAACCGGCTGGCACTGGGGCTGGCCGGCGCCGCCGTGCTGGTCCATGCCGGGATCCTGCTGGGCATGCACCGCGGCGCGCTGGACCTGCACTTCTTCGCGGCGCTGTCGCTGGTCGCGTTCGTCGTCTCGGCGCTGACCCTGCTGGTGAACGCCTCGCGCCCGGTCGCCGCACTCGGCGTGATCGTGTTCCCACTGACCGCCGCGCTCATTGCGCTGGACAGCTTCCTGGCACCGCCGACCCTGCCGCAACCGATGGACTGGCAGATCAAGCTGCACGTCACGGTGGCCCTGGTCGCCTTCGGCGTGCTGTCGATTGCCGCCGCGGTGGCGATCCTGCTGGCGATCCAGGAGCGCGCGTTGCGCCACCGCCAGTTCGGCCGCTGGCTGCGCGCGCTGCCGCCGCTGACGCTGACCGAGACCCTGCTGTTCCGCCTGATCAGCGCCGGCTTCGTGCTGCTCACACTGACCCTGCTCACCGGCGTGCTGTTCGTCGACAACCTGTTCGGCCAGCACCTGGCGCACAAGACCGTGCTGTCGATCGTGGCCTGGCTGATGTTCGGCGTGCTGCTGTACGGACGCTGGCGGCACGGTTGGCGCGGCACACGCGCGGTCAACCTGACCCTGATCGGGATGGCCGCGCTGGTGCTGGCGTTCTTCGGCAGCAAGGCGGTGCTGGAACTGATCCAAGGTCGCGCACCTCGGGATTCAGCAGCATCCGGGGCAGCGGGCGCGGCGCGCGGGCAAGCTGTTGATCGGCCTGATCCAGGTGATTGAGGTAGAGGTGGCAGTCGCCCCCGCTCCAGATGAACTCGCCCGCTTGCAGGCCGGTCACCTGCGCGAGCATCAGTGTGAGCAGCGCGTAGGACGCGATATTGAAGGGCACGCCGAGAAAGATGTCGGCGCTGCGCTGGTACAGCTGGCAGGAGAGCCGGCCTTCGGCGACATAGAACTGGAACAGACAGTGGCAGGGCGCGAGCGCCATCTCGGGCAGGGCGGCCACGTTCCAGGCACTGACGATGTGGCGCCGCGAGTCGGGCGCGGTGCGGATTTGCTCGATAACCTGAGCGAGCTGGTCGATATGGCCGCCGCGACCGTCCGGCCAGTTGCGCCACTCGGCGCCG
>CAVPQF010000006.1:0-3805 GCA_963707225.1 uncultured Gammaproteobacteria bacterium | reverse complement strand
TACCCAGCGCAGATCCAATCCCGAGGTAGCGAAACGATGGTGGACGCTCAAACCCAGCACCAGTCCCAAGGCCAGGCTGATCGCCGTAAGGACCAGAGACTCGCCGATGACCATTACTGCAAGCTGCCGAGGCCGAAGACCCAGAGCTTTACAAACGCCAAACTCATACCGGCGCTCCAGCACTCTCATGAGAATCGTATTGAGTATTCCCAACCCCGCCATCGCCAGTATCACACCGTTCATGATGTAGTTGAAAGCGTCATCCAGCCCGAGAATCTGAGCCAGCATCGGGATTGATTCCCGCCAGGTCAGGACTTCAACCAGAGCCCCAGTGATCTGCTTCCGCAAAGCTCCCGCGACCAGCGGCGAGGCACCTTCCAGATCGAGCAGGAGGCTCACCTGGGTCACGCAACCATCTGTCACTCCGAGCAGCGTCTGGACCGCGGGCAAGGGCAGATGAATGATGCTAGCGTCGACCGCTTGCAGTCCCGTGTGAAAGATACCGTTCACCCGCAAAAGAGTGCTTTGCATCTCTTGCCCAGGACCATTTTCGGGCGGTCGCAGCGCCTGAGTCATGAGCACCACTTTGGAACCCACTTTGACCTCGAGCTTGCGAGCCAGCGCGGCTCCGGTCGACCAGAACGCGCTGAACGAGCTGGAGTCGGGCTTCCGTTTCAACGACGCCGTGCTGCGCCATCTGGTGATCCGCCGCGACGAGGCCGATACCGAGCCGTCCTTCATCCTGAAGTCGAAGGAAAAGGATGACGCCAAGTCCACCCGTCGCCGCGACGACGAAGGTGATGGCGAAGGCCGCGGCCGTGACCGCGACGACCGCGACAACCATCGCGACAGCGACGACTGATCAGGAGCACAGACATGTCCAAGTTTTTCCGCCGCCGCAAGTTCTGCCGCTTCACTGCCGAAGACGTGAAGGAGATCGACTACAAGGATCTCAACACCCTGCGCCAGTACGTCACCGAGAACGGCAAGATCGTGCCGAGCCGCATCACCGGCACCAAGGCCCGCTACCAGCGCCAGCTGGCGACCGCGATCAAGCGCGCGCGCTTCCTTTCGCTGCTGCCGTACACCGACAACCACGACGTCTGATTCAACGCCTGGAATAGGGAGTCGGGGATGGGGAATCGCAAAAGCTCCTGAGCTCTGCGGTTTTCTGCTCCCCATTCCCGATTCCCGAATCCCGCCCTTCGGACAACCGTCCTCTGGCTGCGCCGGACCACACCGGTGCTAACGAACAGGAAAGCATCATGGAACTCATTCTTCTGCAGAAAGTCCGCAACCTCGGCACGCTCGGCGACAAGGTCACCGTGAAGCCCGGTTACGGCCGCAACTACCTGCTGCCGCAGGGCAAGGCCGTGCGTGTCAACGCCGCCAACCTGGCTGCGTTCGAACAGCGTCGCGCCGAGTACGAGGCCAAGGCCAACACGGCACTGGCCGACGCCGAAGCACGCAAGGCCAACCTGGCCGACGTCTCGGTGACCATCTCCGCGCATGCCAGTGCGGAAGGCAAGCTGTTCGGTTCGGTCGGCCCGCGCGATATCGCCGAGGCTCTGGCTGCTGCCGGTCAGGCCGTACACAAGGGTGAAGTGATCCTGGGCGAAGGCCCGCTTCGCAACACCGGCGAGTACGACGTGATGGTGAGCCTGCACGCCGACGTGCAGACCACGGTCAAGGTGATCGTGGTCGGCGACAAGTAAGCGCGATCCGCTGCGCCAGATTGCAAGTCGACGGGCGCCTCAGGGCGCCCGTTGTCTTTCTGCGGACGGGGATCGGGAGTGGTCGACGGTGGGAAGCCAGGAGCTTGCCCGTTCGGACGATTCGCGACGCGTTCGCCGTGCCGGTTATCCCCAGCAACGCACAGCTTATCCACAGAGTTATTGTCTCGACGGGTGAGACGCCGCCGCGCATGATGGTGTCGGTATGACTACCCGCGAGGTGTCGGCGTGTTGCGTGCCGGTCGTGGGGCAATTCTCCTGAGGTAAGTCGATGTCCTTCGTGCCCGAGCGCAAAACCTCTTCTCCCGCCATCGAGGCGTTGCGCGTACCGCCGCATTCGATCGATGCCGAACAGGCGGTGCTGGGTGGCCTGATGCTGGCGCCGGATGCGCTGGACAAGGTGGCCGACCGGCTCGCCGAGGACGACTTCTACCGCAAGGACCACCGGCTTATCTGGCGCGCGATCAACGAGCTGGCGAACAAGGGCATGCCGTGCGACGCGGTGACCCTGGGCGACTGGTTCGAGAGCAACGGCCTGGCCGAGATGGTCGGCGGCGCCGGTTACCTGATCGAGCTGGCCAACAGCACGCCCAGCGCGGCCAACATCGCCGCGTACGCCGAGATCGTGCGCGAGAAATCGGTTCTGCGCCAGCTGATCGACGCGGGTACCTCGATCACCGAGGACGGCTATCGACCCGAGGGCAAGAGCGTGCACGAGGTGCTGGAAAGCGCCGAGCAGCGCGTGTTCCACATCGCCGAATCCGGTGCGCGCGGCAAGAAGGATTCCGTCTCGATGCGCGAGGCGGTGAAGGACGCGTTCCGCCTGCTCACCGAGCGCTACGAAAACCGCGGCCAGCTCACCGGCGTCAGCACCGGCTTCACCGACCTGGATGCGCTCACTTCCGGCCTGCAACCGTCGGACCTGGTCATCGTGGCGGCGCGTCCGTCGATGGGCAAGACCGCCTTCGCGCTGAACATCGCCGAGGCTGCCGCCATTCGCGGCAAGAAGGCGGTGGTGGTGTTCTCGATGGAGATGTCTTCCTCGCAGCTGGCCTTTCGCCTGATCTCCTCGGTCGGCCGCATCCACCAGCAGCACCTGCGCAACGGCACCCTCGAAGAAGAGGACTGGCCGCGGGTTTCCAACGCGATCGCGCTGCTTTCCGACGCCAGGATCTTCATCGACGACACGCCCAGCCTGTCGCCGGTGGAGTTGCGTTCGCGCGCACGTCGGCTGCACCGCGAGCACGGCGGGCTGGGCCTGATCGTGATCGACTACCTGCAGCTGATGCAGGTGCCCGGCAACAAGGAAAACCGCGCCACCGAGATCTCGGAAATCTCGCGTTCGCTGAAGGGGCTGGCCAAGGAACTGAACGTGCCGGTGATCGCCCTGTCGCAGTTGAACCGCTCGCTGGAACAGCGCGCCGACAAGCGCCCGATGATGTCCGACCTGCGCGAATCCGGCGCGATCGAGCAGGACGCCGACGTGATCATGTTCATCTACCGCGACGAGTACTACAACAAGGAGTCGCCGGACAAGGGCGTCGCCGAGATCATCATCGGCAAGCAGCGCAACGGCCCCACCGATACCTGCAAGCTGACCTTCCTCGGCCACTACACCCAGTTCGTGAATTACGCGTCGGATTCGTTCGTCGGATCGTTCGATTGAGCGGGGGACTCGCGTGGCCGGCGGCGAAAGCTGACAGCTCCCTGCGCCGATGCGTCTCGCCGTTTGCGATGATCGCGGGCTAAGCTCGCTTCTTCCACGTATCCAGCCGGACAACCCCGCATGGCCAAAGCCAAGACCGCCTATGTCTGCACCGATTGCGGTGCCGAACATCCGAAGTGGCAGGGCTCGTGCGTCGAGTGCGGGGCGTGGAACACGCTCAGCGAGATCGTGCTGGCGCCGGCCTCGGCGGCGAAGTCGTCGGTGGGCGCGCAGCGTTCCAGTTATGCCGGCGCGGCCGCGGGCGCGCCGCGCATCACGCCGCTGACCGCGGTGGCGTTGACCACCGAGGCGCGCACGCTGACCGGCATCGGCGAGCTGGACCGGGTACTCGGTGGCGGCCTGGTGC
>CAVPQF010000005.1:0-12763 GCA_963707225.1 uncultured Gammaproteobacteria bacterium | reverse complement strand
TGTCGGTGGCTGACCGAGTACCTGCTCTACCCGGTCATCAACCCCTCCGAGATCACCGTCCTGGAACTCGCACGAGAGATCCTGGCCCTCGTCAGAGCAAGAGCACGATCGTTTACCACGAGCTGCCTCAGGATGACCCCAAACGCCGGCGGCCCGACATCACCAAGGCCCGGCAACTCCTGAACTGGGAGCCGAAGGTCGATCGGGCCGACGGCTTCAAGCGGACCCTGGCGTACTTCCGGGAACAGGTCAACCAGGCCGGGTGAGCCCCATGACGATCCCCCCAGCAAGACGGCTCGCGATTCCCCTCTAATCGCGGCGGCCGCAGCGATGGCAACGCCCGGCATGCCGCGGATCGCCCCGGCACCGGCCGCCGAGCGAGGTCGGGTGCCGGAGATCCGCGGCTGGAAGAAAGGGGCCGGCTGGGGCTGGATCTGGGGGCCGGACGACGAGGTGGGCAGCCTGAACGCCATGACCGACGCCAGCCGGGCGAAGGCCCTCTCGCTGGTCCGTCGCGGCGAGGTGTTCGACCTCGGCCTAACCTACAGCCGGAACAGCTACAAGTGGCCCGGCCACAGCCCCGGCGAGATCCTGACCTTCCGCAGCCCCGACGGGATCGACCGGATGAAGGACAAGGACGCCCCGCCCGCCGAGGCGAACCCGGGCAAGGTCCTCTGGCATAGCGCCGCGATGTTCCTCAGCGATAACGTCGCCACCCAGATCGATGGGCTGGCCCACATCACCGCCGGTCCGACCTTGCTCTGCAACCCTTCGACGGGTCCGAGTTTCCGTTCGCCTTGCTGGCCGCCTTCGGCCACAAGGAAACCGCGCTCAAGCGCCTGCGCACGGGCAACAGCAACCATTCGGACGTGTCCGGCCCGGCGATCACCTGCGCGATGCTGCTGCGCAACCACCTGCATCTGGCCGTGTGCGCGCCGGGACAGGTCGAAGCCACGCTGCAGGCGCTGCGCGCCAGCGCGGCCAATACCAAAGGCAAGCCGAAGTTCCTGCTGGCCACCGACGGCGAGACGCTGGAGGCCGAAGACCTCGCCAGCGGCGAAACCATCGCCTGCGCCTACGCCGATTTCCCCGACCACTTCGGCTTCTTCCTGCCGCTGGCCGGCATCTCCACGGTCAGGGAGATCAAGGAAAACCCGGTCGACGTGCGCGCCACCGGCCGGCTCAACAAGCTCTACGTCGAGCTGCTGAAGGAAAACCCGGAGTGGGCGGGCGAGGCGCGTCGCGCCGACATGAACCATTTCATGGCGCGGCTGATCTTCTGCTTCTTCGCCGAAGACACCGACATCTTCCACGGCGAAGGCCTGTTCACCCGCACGGTGGAAACCTTCAGCGAGCGCGAATCGGGCAACACCCACGAGGTGCTGTCGGAAATCTTCCGCGCCATGAACGTGAAGCCTGCCGATCGCACCCAAGCCGTCCTGCCCAACTGGGCCAACACCTTTCCCTACGTCAACGGCGGCCTGTTTTCCGGCAGCGTGGAAACACCGCGCTTCACCCGCATGGCGCGCAGCTACCTGCTGCACGCGGGCAACCTCGAACTGGCAACGGATCAACCCCGACATCTTCGGCTCGATGATCCAGGCGGTGGCCGACGACGAGGAGCGCGGGAGCCTGGGCATGCACTACACCAGCGTGCCCAACATCCTGAAGGTGCTGAACCCGCTGTTCCTCGACGACCTGCGCGCGCAGCTCGATGCCGCCGGCACGGACAAGCGCAAGCTGCTGGCGCTGCGCCGGCGCATCGCGCACATCCGCGTGTTCGACCCGGCCTGCGGCAGCGGCAATTTCCTGGTCATCGCCTACAAGCAACTGCGCGCCATCGAAGCGGAGATCAACGACCGCCGCGGCGAACTCGACCACAAGAGCGCCATCCCGCTGACCAACTTCCGCGGCATCGAACTGCGCGACTTCGCCGCCGAAATCGCCCGCCTCGCGCTGATCATCGCCGAGTACCAGTGCGACGTGCTGTATCGCGGCCAGAAGGAGGCGCTGGCCGAGTTCCTGCCGCTGGATGCGGAAAACTGGATCGTGCGCGGCAATGCGCTGCGGCTGGACTGGCTCAGCGTCTGCCCACCCACCGGCAAGGGCGTGAAGCTGGCGGCGGACGATCTGTTCGAGGCGCCGCTGGACCAGGCGGAGATTGATTTCGAGAACGAGGGCGGGGAGACGTTTATTTGCGGGAATCCGCCGTATTTGGGTTCGACTTGGCAGACGAACGAACAGAAAGCCGAGCTGGGCGCGATCTTCGACAAACGCGTGAAGAACTGGAAGTCGCTGGATTACGTGGCGGGCTGGTTCATGAAGGCCGCCGACTACGGTACCCACACAAAATCTACCGCTGCGTTCGTATCCACCAATTCGATCTGCCAAGGCCAGCAGGTGCCGATCCTGTGGCCGGAAGTATTCGCTACCGGCAACGAGATCGCCTTCGCCTACACCTCGTTCAAATGGGCCAATCTTGCCGCGCACAATGCCGGCGTGACTGTGGCCATCGTTGGTATCAGTCGTCAGCCGTGCCATGCGCGCCGCTTGTTCTCAGTGGATGGAAGCGGCCAAACCATCGAGCGCGAATGCGAACAGATCAACGCCTACCTGACGGCCGGAAATAACGTGATCGTTGACAAGGCCGTGCAGCCTCTGGGTGAGCAGGCGGAAATGAGCTTCGGCAACAAGCCTGTGGATGGCGGCTACTTGCTTCTATCGCACGATGAAGTCGAAGCGCTGCAATTGTCATCCGAACAACAACATCGCTTCATTCGCCGCATCCATGGATCGGCAGAGTTCATTCATGGACTGGCGCGTTACTGTCTGTGGATCGAGGATGCGTGTTTAGTGGAAGCACGAGCCATCCCTGCCATCTCGGAGCGCATTGAAGGGGTTCAGCGCATGCGTTTGGAAAGCACAAAGACCGCGACGGTCGAAGCCGCAAAAGCAGCGCACCGGTTTGGTGAAGTAAGGCAGACGGGGACTGAAACTTCGTTTGTGATTCCGATTCACTCAAGCGAGTGGCGCAACTACTTGCCCGTTGGGCTGCTGCCACCAGGAGAGTTCGTTTCAAACGCGGCTTACGGCGTTTTCAACGCGTCGCTCTGGAATCTCGCCCTGATCGCCTCGCGCCTGCACCTGGTCTGGATCGCCACCGTCTGCGGAAAGATCAAAACGGACTTCCGCTACTCCAACACCCTCGGCTGGAATACCTTCCCCGTGCCGCCACTCACCGCGCAGAACAAGGCCGACCTCACCGAGTGCGCCGAGAACATCCTGCTCGCCCGCGAGGCGCATTTCCCCGCCACCATCGCCGAGCTGTACAACCCGGACAAGATGCCGGACAACCTGCGCCACGCCCACGAGCGCAACGACGAAGTGCTGGAACGCATCTACCTTGGCCGCCGCTTCAGGAACGACACCGAGCGGCTGGAGAAGCTGTTCGAGCTGTACACGAAGATGATCGCCGCCGCGGCGAAGGCCCCGGCGAAGAAAGCCACACGGAGGAAGGCATGAGCGAGCGTCCCGTTCGCCTGATCGAGCCACCGGCAGGCTACGCCGACTGGCTGGCCGAGCTGAAAACCCGCATCCACACCGCGCAGCATCAGGCCGCGCGGGCAGCGAATCGCGAGCTGGTACTGCTGTACTGGCAGATCGGTCGCGATATCCTCGCCCGGCAAGCCACGCAAGGCTGGGGTGCGAAGGTCATCGAGCGGCTGGCGCAGGATTTGCGCGCGGCATTCCCTGACATGAGGGGGTTTTCGCGCGCCAACCTCATGTACATGCGCGCATTCGCCGAGGCATGGCCCGACGCCGCAATTGTCCAACAGGCTGTTGGACAATTGCCCTGGGGCCACAATTTGGTGCTACTGAGCCGGCTGAAAGAGCCCGCGCTGCGACTGGCCTATGCCCGCAGCGCCATCGAGCACGGCTGGTCGCGCAATGTATTGAACATCCACATCGAAACCCGCCGGCTGGAGCGCTCGGGCAAGGCCGTCACCAACTTCGCGGAGCGCCTGCCTGAGGCCGGTACCGATTTGGCGCGGCAAACGCTGAAAGATCCCTATCTGTTCGACTTCCTCGACGTTGGCAAGGAAGCGGACGAACGGGAAATCGAAGCCGCGCTGGTCAGGCACATCACCGGGTTCCTGCTGGAGTTGGGTGCTGGCTTCGCCTTCGTCGGACGTCAGGTGCATGTGGAAGTCGGCGGCGACGACTTCTTCATCGACCTGCTGTTCTATCACCTCAAGCTGCGTTGCTATGTGGTAGTCGAACTCAAGGCCGCAAAATTCAAGCCCGAGCACTTGGGGCAGTTGAGCTTCTATCTCACGGCGGTAGACATGCAGGTCAAGTCGGAGCAGGACAACCCCACCATCGGCCTGCTGCTATGCAAGAGCAAAAACAAGGTGGTGGCTGAATATGCCTTGCGCGGCAGGGATCACCCCATTGGCGTTGCGGAATACCAACTGATCGAATCCCTGCCCGCAGAACTGCAAACCAGTCTGCCCAGCATCGAACAGATCGAGCGCGAACTGGGCGGCGATGCACCCCGTGGGAAAAGCGACGCACCATGAGCAATCCGACCCGTCCCGCCACCATCGCCGAGTTGTACAACCCGGAGAAGTTGTACCGGGAACTGAACCGGGTGGATACCCTGGGCGCCAGCGGCTCGCTGCGCCACCTTCGCGATGCCGGCTTGCTGGATCGGCCGCCACTTCCGCAACGACACCGAGCGGCCGGAAAAGCTGTTCGAGCTGTACACGAAGATGATTGCTGATGCGGCGAAAAAGGCCCCTGTGACGAAGACCACCCAACGGAAGGCATAGTCGCCTTCCCTGCGGCTGGACTTGCGGTCCAAAACACACATACTTGCACATGTACTTTAGCTTGCCTTGTGGAGGCCATCATGTCGCAAATCACCCTGTATCTGGATGACGTCACGCAGGCGCTGGTAGACCAGGCCGCACAAGCCAGCGGGCTGTCCAAGAGCCGCTGGGTGGCTGAGGCCATCCGCAAATACGCCGCCCACGAATGGCCGGAGGATTGCCTGGCGCTGGCCGGTCGCTTCGCTGACTTCCCGCTGCGCGAGGATGCACCCGCCACCGCGACGGATACGCCGCGGCTGGGTTTCTGACGCGTGCTGGCGCTGGACACCAACACCATCAGTTACTACTTCCGCGGCGATGCGCAGGTCGTGCCGCGCCTGCAGGCTTTGCCGCCGGGCGAGCTGGGCGTGCCGGCCATCGTGGAATACGAGTTGCGCTATGGCCTGCTGCGGCTGCCACCTGAAGCCGCGACCCCACGTCAGGCTGCGTTGGCCCAATTGCTGCGCCCCATGCAAATACTGCCGTTCGACAGCGAGTGCGCGCTGCATGCCGCCTGCATTCGGGTGGCGCTGGAAGCCGCCGGCACACCCATCGATCCACACGACATCCTGATCGCCGCCACCGCGTTGCGCTACGGTGCCACCCTGGTGACCCGCAACGAACGCGAGTTTTCCCGCGTGCCGGGTTTGCACTGGGTGAACTGGCACACGGCAGAACGGGAATGAACGTGCCACAGGCAGGGGCGTTCCACACGTAGAGCAATGCCGGGCCGTTATGGGGCGTCATGGGTAGTCATGGAGCGTTATGACCCATAGCGCGACCCGCTTGAACCCGCAATTGCATTGCATGCTGACAACGAGACAACGAGCTAAATGAATCATGACGCAGCCTGCCAACCCCACCAACACCCGCACCGTGCCCTCGGTATCCATCACCACGGCGCGCACCGGCGCGTCCAGCCGCGCCGACGAGCTGGGCATGCGGGCGATGCAGGCGCGCGCCTGGGCCAAGCGCGGCGAACAGTACCTGTTGATCAAGTCGCCGCCCGCTTCGGGCAAGTCCCGCGCGCTGATGTTCATTGCGCTGGACAAGCTGCACAACCAGGGCCTCAAGCAGGCCATCGTGGTGGTGCCGGAGCGCTCCATCGGCGGCAGTTTCGCCGATGAGCCGCTGAGCGAGTCCGGCTTCCACTGGGACTGGACGGTGGCGCCGCAATGGAACCTGTGCAATGCGCCAAGCGTGGACGACGTGAAGGTGGCGCGCAGCAAGGTCAAGGCGGTGGGCGAGTTCCTGCAAAGCGCCGACCCGGTGCTGGTGTGCACCCATGCCACGTTCCGCTTCGCGGTCGACGAGCTGGGCATCGAGGCGTTCGACCAGCGGCTGATTGCCATCGACGAGTTCCACCACGTTTCCGCCAACCCGGACAACAGGCTGGGCGTGCAGTTGGGCGCGCTCATCGCCCGCGACCAGGCGCATGTGGTGGCCATGACGGGCAGCTATTTCCGCGGCGACAGCGAGGCCGTGCTTCTGCCCGCCGACGAAAACCGCTTCGAGACCGTCACCTACACCTATTACGAGCAACTCAACGGCTATCGCTGGCTGAAGTCGCTGGACATCGGCTACTTCTTCTATACCGGGCGCTATGTGGATGCGGTGGCGAAGGTACTCGACCCCGCGTTGAAAACCATCGTGCACATTCCCAGCGTCAATTCGCGCGAGAGCCTGAAAGACAAGGAGCGCGAGGTCAACGAGATCATGTCCGCACTGGGCGAGTGGCAGGGCGTGGACGAGGGCACCGGCTTCCACCGGGTCAAGGCGAAGGACAGCCGCACGCTGAAAGTGGCCGACCTGGTGGACGACAGCGACCCGGCCCGGCGCTCGCGCGTGCTGGCGGCGCTGAAGGACCCGGCGCAGAAGGGCAACCGCGACCATGTGGACATCATCATCGCGCTGGGCATGGCGAAGGAGGGTTTCGACTGGATCTGGTGCGAGCACGCGCTGACCATCGGCTACCGCAGCAGCCTGACCGAGATGGTGCAGATCATCGGCCGCGCCACTCGTGATGCCGAAGGCAAGGAGCGCGCCCGCTTCACCAACCTGATCGCCGAGCCGACCGCCGAGCAAGCCGCCGTGACCGAAGCGGTCAACGACATGCTCAAGGCCATTTCCGCCAGCCTGCTGATGGAACAGGTGCTGGCGCCGCGCTACGAGTTCACCCCACGCAACCAGGGTCCGCAGGACGGCTTCGACTACGGCGCGGAGGGTTATGTGGAAGGCGGCCGGAACCTTGGCGTGAACCAGGAGACCGGCGAGGTGCACATCGAGATCAACGGCCTCGCCACGCCCCGAAGCCGCGAGGCGAAGCGCATCTGCAAGGAAGACCTGAACGAGGTCATCGCCGATTTCCTGCAGGACAAGACCGCGCTGGAGCGCGGCACGCTGGACGCCGAGAACACCGTGCCGCAGGAACTCACCGTGCAGCGCCTCGGCAAGATCGTGCGCGAGCGCTACCCGGAGTTGAGCGACAGCGACCAGGAGGCGGTGCGCCAGCACGCCATCGCGGTGATGAACATCACCCAGCAGGCCAAGCTGGAGCTGGGCCCGGCGGTGGCCGAGGAGGCCGGCAGTTATGACGACGGCGCCAGCGCCGCCGCGGAGCAAGGCAACACGGCCCTGATCGATGGCGTGCGCAAGTTCATCAACGTGCGCGACCTCGACATCGACCTGATCGACGCCATCAATCCGTTCGAGGCGGCCTACGCGGTGCTGGCCAAGGCGATGGACGAAAAGTCGCTGCGCCAGATCCAGGCCAGTATTGCCGCCAAGAAGATCAGGATCGGCGAGGAGGAAGCCTTCGATCTCGCCAGGCGAGCATTCCAGTTCAAGCAGGAGCGCGGACGCCTGCCGGATATCAACGCAGCCGATCCGTGGGAAAAGAAGATGGCCGAAGGCGTGGCCGCACTGGCGCGTTACCGTGCGCAGGCCAAGGCCAGCGGGGCTGCCGCCAATGACTGAGATGGACGCCGACGCACTGCTGGCCGCGCTGGGTGTGGAGGTCGCGCCGATCAAGGCAGCCAGCCACACGCCGCGCGAGGAGCGCATCATCGCCGGCTTCGAGGACATCCTGCGTTTCCACCAGGCGCAGGGTCGCGCACCGCTGCACGGCGAGGATCGCGACATCTTCGAAAGGCTGTATGCGGTGCGCCTGGACCAGTTGCGCAAGTCGCCCGAAGCGCGCGCACTCCTGGCTGAACTGGACGCTCCAGGTCTGCTTGCCGGTGCGCCCACCGTCGCAGCCGACGTCGGCGCGCTGGACGAGGATGCCCTGCTCGCCGAGCTGGGCGTGGCTGCCGGGGACGACATCACCGTGTTGCGCCACGTGCGCTCGCATGCCGAGATCAAGGCGGCGGAGGAAATCGCCGATCGTGCGCCTTGCCCGGACTTCGACATGTTCAAGCCGCTTTTCGACGAGGTGGAGTCCGGCGTCAAGCAAAAGCGGTGGATCACGAAACCCTTCGGCAGGAATGCCAGCATCGAGAAGGGGGACTTCTTCGTGCTGGGCGGGCAGATCGCCTATGTTGCCGAAGTGGGCGACACCTACAAGACCCCGAATGCCGAGACGAACGGGCGGCTGCGCGTCATCTATTCCAACGGCACCGAGAGCGACCTGCTGCTGCGCTCCCTGCAACGCGCGCTCTACAAGGACAGCGAAGGGCGCACCGGCAGCCGGATCATCAAGGTCGAGGCTGGTCCATTGTTCGGCAACACGGCGGAACCGGACGACATCGCATCCGGCACCATCTACGTGCTGCGCAGCGGCTCCGAACACCCTTTCATCGCCCAACACCGCGAGTTGATCCACAAGATCGGCGTCACCGGCGGCAAGGTGGCAACACGCATCGCCAATGCGGAGAACGACGCCACCTATCTGCTGGCGGGCGTGGAGATCGTGGCCGAGTACCGGCTGCACAATATCAACCGCACTCGTATGGAAAAACTGTTCCATCGCCTCTTCGGCGCCGTCCAGATCGACCTGACGATACCGGATCGCTTCGGAAACCCGGTGAAGCCCAGGGAATGGTTCCTGGTGCCACTCCAGGTCATCGACGAGACGGTCAAGCGCATCGTCGACGGATCCATTACCGAATACGCCTACGATCCGGCATCGGCCCGATTGAGCCGGACCGAGTAGCTCGCAAGCGCGGCTGGCGACTCGGCGGCCATTCACGAAGAAGGCCGGCAATGCCGGCCTTCTTCGTGAGGCATGACGCAATGCCTTACTTCTTCGGCGCGTCCTTCAGCCCGCGGTTTTCCAGCATCGGGTCGATCTCGGGATCGTGGCCGCGCCAGTCCCTGTACATCTTCGCCAGCTCCTCGGTGTTGCCGCGCGAGAGCACCATGGCGCGGAAGCGGTCGCCGTTCTCGCGGGTCAGGCCGCCGTGCTCCTTGAAGCCCACGAAGGCGTCGTCGGCCAGCATCTGGGTCCACAGGTAGGCGTAGTAGCCGGCGGCGTAGCCGTTGCCCCAGATGTGCTGGAAGTAGCTGGAGCGATAGCGCGGCGGCACGTAGCCGAGGTCGATGCCGTCCTTCTTCAATGCGGCGGCCTCGAACTGGTCGGCATCCTGCAGCGGCGCATCGGCACCGAGCATGTGCCAGTTCATGTCGAGCAGGGCGGCGGAGACCAGCTCGGTCATCTCGTAGCCCTTGTTGAACTTGCCGGCCTTCTTCATCTTGTCGACCAGCGCCTGCGGCATCGGCGCGCCGGTCTGGTAGTGCTTCGCGTAGTGGGCGAACACCTTCGGGTCGGTGGCCCAGTGCTCGTTGAACTGCGACGGAAACTCGACGAAATCGCGCGCGGTGTTGGTGCCGGACAGGGTCGGGTACTGCTCGTCGGCGAAGATGCCGTGCAGCGCATGGCCGAACTCGTGGAACATGGTGGTCACGTCGTCGAACGAGAGCAGCGCCGGCTGCCCCGCCGCCGGCTTGCTGAAGTTGGCGACGTTGTAGATCACCGGCTTGGTGCCCAGCAGCTTCGACTGGTTGACCAGGTTGTCCATCCAGGCGCCGCCGTTCTTGTTGTCGCGCTTGAAGTAGTCGGTATAGAACAGCGCCATCGAGCGGCCGTCCTTGTCGAACACCTCGAACACGCGCATGTCCGGCTGGTACACCGGAATGTCGTGGCGTTCCTTGAAGGTCAGCCCGTACAGCTGGTTGGCGGCGTAGAACACGCCGTTCTGCAGCACGTCGTCCAGCTCGAAGTACGGCTTGATCTGGTTCTCGTCGAGGTCGAACTTCGCCTTGCGCACCTGCTCGGCATAGAAGTTCCAGTCCCACGGCTCAAGCTTGAAATCGCCGTGCTGCTTGTCGATCAGCGCCTGGATGTCGCCCGCCTCGACCTTCGCGCGGGCGGTGACCGCGGGCACCAGGCCCTGCATGAACTTCAACGCCGTCTGCGGCGTCTTCGCCATCTGGTCGTCCAGCTTCCACGCCGCGTAGTTCGGGAAGCCGAGCAGCCTGGCCTGTTCGGCGCGGATCTGCGCCAGCCGCTCGATGGTCTTGCGGGTGTCGTTCGCGTCGCCCTTTTCGGCGCGGTTCCACGAGGCGTCGAACAGCGCCTGGCGGGTGGCGCGATCGCTCAGGTCCTGCAGCTCGGGCTGCTGGGTGGTGTTCTGCAGCGACAGCACGTACTTGCCGTCCTGCCTGCGCTCCTTGCCGGCCTGGGCCGCCGCGGCCAGCTCGGCGTCGGACAGGCCGGCCAGCTTCGCCTTGTCGTCGATCACCGGCGCGGCATCCCTGGTGGCGGCCAGCAGCTTGTTGGTGAACGCGGTGCTCAGCGTCGACTCTTCCTTGTTGAGATCCTTCAGTTTCGCCTTGTCGGCATCGGAGAGTTTCGCGCCTGCATGCACGAAGTCCTTGTAGACCACCTCGACCAGGCGCGCGGATTCGGCATCGAGCCTGAGCGTGTCGCGCTGGTTGTAGATCGTCTCGACACGCTGGAACAGCTTGCTGTCGAGGTGGATCGCATCTTCGTGCGCGGCCAGCTTCGGCGCTTCCTCTTCCTGCACCTTCTGCAGCGTGTCGTTGGTGTTCGCGCCGGTGACCGCGTTGAACGCCGCCATCACCCGCTGCAGCATGGCGCCGGATTTCTCCATCGCCACGTAGGTGTTCCCGAACGTGGGCGCGGCCGGATTGTCCGCAATCTTCTCGATCTCGGCCAGGTGCTGCTTCATGCCCTCTTCGATCGCCGGCTGGTAGTCGCCGTCATGGATCTTGTCGAACGGCGGCGCCTGGAATGGCAGCAGGCTGGCGTTGTAGAACGGGTTGCTGGTCATGTCGGCGGTGGCCGTGGCAGTACTGCTGGCGGGAGCGGCCGAGGCCGCCGATTCAGGCGGGTTGGCGGCGCCTTCCGGTTGCTGCGAGCAGGCGGCCAGGGCCAGCGTGGTGGCGATCACAATCAAGCGCAGACGAAGCATCTGGTATCCCCGAGTGGTGTGCCCGTCGCCGGGTACGGAAAGTCGTGATCGACGACTGTACCGACAGCGCGGCGACTTTCCAAACCAGGCAGGATCCTGCGCTTCAGGCCGTTCGCAGGTCGCGCAGCTGCCACGCCGCACCGATCAGCAGGTACAGGCGGTGGCGCACCACGCTCATCGGCAGGTCGGTGACCAGGTCCACGTCGGTGCGCAGGTCGGCGACCCGGGCATTCACCTGCGCCGCCGCGTCGGTGGCGCCGAGGCTGGTGTCGATCGCATCCGGATCCGGTTGCGCCGCACGCCAGCGCTGGAACAGGCCGTCGTCGTGCAAGGCCTGCTGCAGCACCGCGGCGAAATCGTTCGGGCCGGCGCCGTCGTACGCAAAACGCGGATCGTCGCCGCGCGCATGGGCAAGGTCGGCGATCGAAAGGTAGTAATGGTTGCGGGCCATGTTGCCTCCGGCGAGGGGAACCGGTGCCTATCCAAGCACGACCGATGTGAAGGCCGATACCGCCGCCGCCAATTCACCGGCCGCCGCGGCCGGCGCCAGCCCGTGCGGCAGCACGCCCAGGCACGGCGCCGGCAGCAACTCGCGCAGCGTGGCCAGGTTTTCCTCCGGCGCGTCCATCGCCGGATCGACCCGGTTGCCGATCCAGCCCAACAGGTGACAGCTGTCGGCCAGGATCGCGCGTGCGCTGAGCAGGGCATGATTGAGACAGCCCAGCCGCAGCCCGACCACCAGGATCACCGGCAGCCGCCACTGCTTCGCGATGTCCGCCGCGAACAATCCCGGCGCCAGCGGCACCAGCCAACCGCCCACGCCTTCGACCACCACGCACTGATGGCCGGCGCTCAACCGATTGAATGCCGCGCGCATCGGCGCGAGGGAAACCTCCACGCCGTCGTGCGCCGCCGCCAGATGCGGCGACAGCGGATCGCGCAGCGCCACCGGGTTGATCAGCGCATACGGCAGGTTCGCGTCGCTGCCCGCCGCCCGCAGCGCCAGTGCATCGTCGTTGCGCAGGCCATCGGCGGTTTCCACGCAGCCGCTGGCGACCGGCTTCATGCCGCAGGTGCCGTATCCCGCCGCGCGCAGCGCGTGCAGCAGCGTGCACGCCGCATGGGTCTTGCCGATGCCGGTGTCGGTGCCGGCGATGAATACTGCAGCCGTCATGCCTGCACGCTGCGTCGACCGAAACGGTCCGCGACCGCTGCACCTCGATGGTCGTCGCGCTGTTCGGCCAGGCTCACACCGCATCTCCGTCATGATCGCTCGGCGCATAATACGGGCTTGCCGACGGACACGCCGCATGTTCGAACTGAAATCCCACACCCATGCCAGCAAGCGCGAGCACTACGCGGACCTGGTGCAGCAGGCGCGCGGCATCCTTGCCGGCGAGCGCGACCTGATCGCGAACGCGGCGAACTTCGGCGCGCTGATCTACCACAGCCTGCCCC
>CAVPQF010000004.1:0-16004 GCA_963707225.1 uncultured Gammaproteobacteria bacterium | reverse complement strand
AGCGCGATGCCGGTCGGCTGGCTTTTTTCCTGGGCGATGCCGGCCAGCCACTGGCCGCGCAGCCGGTTGATGTCGGCCGCGCGGAAGGCCGGGTTGCGCACGATGTCGGCGAACAGATCGAGCGACGGCTTCAGCTGGTCGTCCAGCGCGTTGAGCGTGGCGTTGCAGTAGTCCAGCCCGCAGCCGCTGGCGATCATCGCACCGAGGCGTTGCTTGCGCTTGGCGATCTCGACCGAGTCGAGGTCCTTGCTGCCTTCGTCCAGCATCGCCATGGTGAAGCTGGAGGTGCCCAGCTTGCGGCCCTGGTCGGCCGCGTAGCCGGCGTCGAACAGCAACTGCATCTGCACCGCCGGCACCGTGTGGCGCTCGGCCAGGATCACCTCGACGCCGTTGTCCAGCTTGCCGCGCTGCAGGGCGGGGAAGCTGAGATCCGGGAACGTGGCGACCTCGGGCACGCCCTTGCTGCGGTCGACGCCGCTCGCCACCGTGCGGTAGTCGCCCTTCGCCGACAGCACCGGCGCCGGCGCGCCGCTGGCCGCGGCACGACCGGCGACGTTCGCCATGTCGGTTTGCTCGACCTTGCCCGGCACCACGGTCAGCGTGTAGTCGCCCCTGGCGATCCACCGGTTCGCCACCGCGCCGACCTGCGCCGGCGTGGCCGCCATGTATGCCTTGAAGTCCTTCAGGTAGGCGCCCGGGTCGTTGCGGTACAGCTGGCCCTGGGCCAGGATCGAGGCCTGCGTGTTGACCTTTTCCAGCCCGCGCACGAACGAGGCGCGGGTTTCCGTCTTGACCCGCGCCAGCTCGTCGGCGGTCGGGCCGTTCTTCAGGAATTTCTGCCATTCGTCGGCGATCGCCGCCTCGACCCTGGCCGGGTCGGCACCCTTCTTCACGTCCACCTGCAGGTTGAACAGGCTGGCCAGCACGTGCTGTTCCACCTCGACCGAGACGTCGTCGGCCAGCTTGTCCTGGTAGACCAGCCGCTGGTACAGCCGCGAGGTCTTGCTGCCGCCCAGCACCGCGGCGGCCAGTTCCAGCAGGTTCTCGTCGCGGGTGCCGCGCCCCGGCACGTTCCACTCGCGATAGATGCGCGTCTGCGCCACGTTGTCGGTCATCGTGCCGCGCGTGGACGTGTCCCGCGCCGCGATCCACGGCTGCGGCCGCGGTACCTGCGGGCCGGCGGCGATGTCGCCGAAATACTTCAGCATCTTTTCCTTCGCCAGCGCCGGCGTGATGTCGCCGGACAGCACCACCACCGTGTTGGCCGCACCGTAGTAGCCGCGGAACCACTGCTTCACGTCGGCCAGCGAGGCCGCGTTCAAGTCGTCCATCGAGCCGATGGTGTCGTGGTGGTACGGGTGGTTGGCCGGGAACGCCTCGGCCTGGATCAGCTCGCTGGCGCGGCCGTACGGCTGGTTCTCGCCCTGGCGCTTCTCGTTCTGCACCACGCCGCGCTGTTCGTCCAGCTGCGGCTGGCCGATCGCGCCGAGCAGGTGGCCCATGCGGTCCGATTCCATCCACAGCGCCATGTCCAGCGCGCTGGTCGGCACCGTCTCGAAATAGTTGGTGCGGTCGAGCCAGGTGGTGCCGTTCTGGTCGGTGGCGCCGGCCAGCTCGAACGGCTTGAAGAACTCGTCCTTGTGGTTCTCCGAACCCTGGAACATCAGGTGCTCGAACAGGTGCGCGAAACCGGTCTTGCCCTTCGGCTCGTACGACGAGCCGACGTGGTACCACACGCTCACCGCCACCACCGGCGCCTTGTGATCCTCGTGCACCACCACGGTCAGGCCGTTCGGCAGGGTGAAGCGGGTGTAGGCGAGTTCGGGGATCTGTTGCGTTGCCACGGCCGCGACGGCGGCAGCGGGAGCGGCCAGCACCAGCGGCACGCCGCCGGTGAAGGTCAGCAGGCCGGCGATGAGCAGGGCGAGGGGTTTCTTTGCCACGGTGAACCTCCTGTTTCACGGATGAGTCCACGCAGGCTAGCGGTTGCCACCGGACCATCGCAAATGACTTGCGGCATGGTCGGGCCGGCCCCGGCGGCGGTGTCCGGCTGTCCGATGGCGGGCGGACGGCTGTCCGCGGACAACGTTTCAGCCGCCGAACCCGCCATCATGCATCCATCAAATCAACGACTTGTGTCGAATGAAGGGCTTGGCACGGGGATTGCCCCATCCGGTGTGCAGGGACTTCTGTGCAGGGACTTCCACCCACTCGTCGGAGACATGGATCATGAAATTCGAAACCTTGATGTTGCGCGGCCTGTTCATCGCCTGCCTGGCGGTCTGCGGGCTGATCCTCGGCGCGATGGTGATGACCACGCCGGCCTCCGTGCAGCTCGCCGCCCACAGCAGCGTCAGCGCCATCCTGCTGGCTGCGCCGAGCAGTTGCGCACTGCCGCCGGACGGCGTGGTCTGCCCGCAGCTCGGCGGCTGAGCACTTCGACGCGGATCGGCGCGGACACGCGATAATGGCGGGATGCTCCACGTCATCCTGTTCCGTCCCGAGATCCCGCCGAACACCGGCAACGTGATTCGCCTGTGCGCGAACACCGGCGCCGCGCTGCACCTGATCCGGCCGCTCGGCTTCGAACTCGACGACGCCCGGCTGCGCCGCGCCGGGCTGGACTACCACGAGTACGCCAGCCTCGCCGTGCACGATGACCTGGCCGGCTGCCTCGACGCGATCGGCACGCCGCGCGTGTTTGCCTTCACCACCCGCGGCAAAGTCGGCCACGTCGATGCCCGTTTTGCCGACGGCGACGCGCTGCTGTTCGGCTGCGAAACCGCGGGGCTGCCGGGCGACGTGCTGGAGTCGATCCCCGCCGAGCATCGCCTGCGCCTGCCGATGTGCCCGGACAGCCGCAGCCTCAACCTGTCGAACACGGTCGCCGTGGCGGTCTACGAGGCCTGGCGCCAGTTGGGTTTCCCCGGCGCCGCGGACGTCTGAGCCCGGCCGGCGGGCTACAATCGGCGGATGAACGCCGCCACTCCCAACTCCTGGTTGCCGCAACCGCTGCGCAAGCTCGCCGGCCGCGCGCTGGAAACCGCGCTGAACCATACGCTCTCGCTCGACCCGGACACGCAGCAGAAGCTGGCCGCGTTGAACGGCCGCAGCGTGCAACTGCATCTGCGCGGACCGGAGCTCGCGCTGGTCGTGAGCGTGGACGAAGCGCGCCTGAAAGTCGGCCCGCCGCAAGACGACAGCCAGCTGAAGGTGGCCGCCACGCCGGGCAGCCTGCTGACGATGCTGTTCCGCCGCGACGACGACGGCATCGCGCCGGGCAAGGTGGAGATCGCCGGCGATGCCGAACTGGCGAGGCGGCTGGAAAAGCTGGCCGGCAAGTTCGCCCCGGACTTCGAGGAAGCATTCGCGCGCAGCTTCGGCGACGTGCTCGGCGTGCCGCTGGCCAAGGCGGTGCGCAAGGGTCTCGCCCACGCCCGCGAAAGCGCCAGCCATCTCACCGAGGACGGCGCCGACTGGCTGCGCGACGAAGCCCGCGTGGCCATGGCGCCAGGCGAAGTCGAAGACTTCCTCGATGGCGTGGACAACCTGCGCGAACGCAGCGAGCGGCTGGAATCGCGCGTGCAGCGGCTGATGCAGCGCCTGCGGGGCAACGCCGCGTGACGCCGCTGAAAGTGGTGCCGCGCCTGCTGCGGGTCGCCTCGGTGCTGCTGGCATACCGGCTCGACGAGCTGGTCGACGCCGCCCACCTGTACCGCCCGCTGAAACTGCTGCGGCCGCTGGTGGCGCGCCCGCGCGTCGACATCCGCGGCCTGCCGCGCGGTGCGCGCCTGCGCCACGCGCTGACCGAACTCGGGCCGATCTTCGTCAAGGCCGGCCAGGTGCTGTCGACCCGGCGCGACCTGGTGCCGGCGGACATCGCCGACGAACTCGCCCTGCTGCAGGACCAGGTCGCGCCGTTCCCGGGCAGCGCGGCGCGCGCGATCGTCGAGCAGGAACTGAAATCGCCGATTGGCCGTCTATACGCCCAATTCGACGAAACCCCGCTGGCCTCCGCCTCGATCGCCCAGGTGCACGCCGCCACCCTGCACGACGGCCGCGAGGTGGTGGTGAAGGTGCTGCGTCCCGGCATCGACGCGCAGATCGCGCGCGACGTGAAGCTGCTGCGCTCGCTCGGCGAGCTGGCCCAGCGCTGGCATCCGAACGCCGACAAGATCCGCCCGCTGGACGTGGTGGCCGAAGTCGAGAAGATGCTGGAGAACGAGCTGGACCTGCAGCGCGAAGGTGCCAGCGCCAGCCTGCTCAAGCGCAACTTCGACAGCGGCACGGACCTGTACGTGCCGGCCGTGCACTGGGAACTGACCAGTGCTCGCGTGCTTACGCTGGAGCGCGTGCACGGCATCAGCAGCGACGACATCGCCGCGATCGACGCCGCCGGGCTGGATCGCAAGGCGCTCGCCGCCAAGGGCGTGCGGGTGTTCTACGAGCAGGTGTTCCGCGACAACTTCTTCCACGCCGACGCCCACCCCGGCAACATCTGGGTCGACCCGACGCACACCGGCGAACCGCGCTTCATCGCGCTGGACTTCGGCATCATGGGTTCGCTGCCGGAAGCCGACCAGTACTGGCTGGCACAGAACTTCATCGCACTGTTCGAGCGCGACTACGCACGCATCGCGCAACTGCACGTCGCTGCCGGCTGGATGCCGGCCAACGTGCGGCTGGATGAGCTGGAAGCGGCGGTGCGCACGGTGTGCGAGCCGTACTTCACCCGCCCGCTGTCGCAGATCTCGCTGGCCGAGCTGGTGGTGAAGCTGTTCCAGACCGCGCGCCGCTTCGAGCTGACCCTGCAGCCGCAGCTGATCCTGCTGCAGAAGACCCTGCTCAACATCGAGGGCGTCGGCCGCTTGCTCGACCCGGAGATCGACATCTGGGCGGTGGCACATCCGGTGCTGAAACGCATCCTGCGCGAACGCTACAGCCCGCTGCGCACCCTGCGCGAAGTGCGCAAGCGGCTGCCCGAATGGCTGCACCACGCGCCGGAATTTCCGGAACTGGTGCGCGATGCGTTGCGCCAGATCGGTCGTGGCGAACAGCGCAGCCTGAGCGACCCCGCAGCCCTGCAATTGCTGCGCGACAACGCCCGGTGCCAGCACAAACTGCTCGCCGGCAGCCTGCTCGGCAGCACCCTGCTGATCGGAGCCATACTGCTCGGCACTCTCTCCCCGCAACACGGCATCTGGCTTCCCGCCATCATCGGCCTCGCCGGCGTGCTTGCCTTCGCCATCGGCTGGCCGCGCTCACACTGACTAGCGTGGCAGACCACACAATGCGGCGCAGGATGCCCGTGTGCAGGCGGTGCTTTTTGATCAGGAGTTGTTGACCCACGTGGACAAGCGGGAAGCCCATTGCTCCCGAGCAAGGTGCGCCCCACCAGAGTTGCGCCCAAAGCTGACCATGATCAAAGGGATGTGCAAGTCGCGCAGGTGGATTTCTAGGCCAAAGTGACCATTATTCGTAAAGTCGTTCCAGCGCAGGATGTCGGCCTTCTTCGTATAAGCGACCCGCCCAGATACCACGTCCTTGGTCATGAGCACATCTTGGTTCACGTCGAGGGCAATGATGTTTTTGAATTGGAAAGTGGGGTTGAACCCCGGCGGCGCAGGCATGGAGTCCCTCCCGCCCTTGCCCTTTTTCACGACTGCGATGACCACCACGACCACGATCAACAAAATGAAGAATCCCACGGCTCGTCACTCCTTTATGTTTAGGTGATGAAAGTCAGACAGCCGAATCCAGGTCCAAAACCTGGATCAGAGTCGATTTTCTATGACTTGCACCAAATTAAAATCCACTCTGACTCGAATGGCAGAATGACGCGCTACGGCAGAGGTCATGGTGCGGCTCCGGCGTCGGCGTTGCCGGCTTGATCGAAACCAACGACCCACAAGGTTTTCCCGTCCTGCGCATCGATGCCCTTGGTTGTCGAATCCTCGTAGCCACAGGCATACATCGCCCGCAAAAGGATCTCGTGATACTGCGGCAGCAATGCTCGGTGGGTGCCCCAGTTCAATGAGAAAAGGAGGCTAGGCGGGTTGGGCCCGGTGTCCCGCGTGTTCGATGAATCGGCGTGGGAAATGCCCGGGATATTTTCAGCCCGATCCATATTGAAAATCAGCATGGGATTGGAACCCCCGGTCGCCCCGACCAGGCCCGTGCCGCCCATATCGTCATGAACGACCAGGGGCGCGTTGCACACCTGGAAGGTTTCGTCATGGTGGCTGGTGGGCGAATGCCAGACCGTGGCGCGTGCAGTCCAGCAAGGGAGAGAGCTTCCCCAGTGCGTGAAGTAGATCGCAGCACGCGGCCAGGCGTCGCCCAGTTTCCAGTGGTCGAACAAGCCTTGGAACTGACCGCCTTCGGCGGGGGAGATGGGGCGGAAATAAGCGCCTGTCGTGGTCGTGGTGCCGGCGGGCGATGTCGCCCCTTTCTTGCCCAAGACGGCAAGGGCGGATTGAGACAGCGCCGAACCCGCGTGCTGCAAAAAACCCTTAAAGCCGGTGCTCTGTGCTTGTGCTGGATTGACACAGAACAGGGTGGCGGATCCCGCCACCAGCCCAAAAAGGAGTGCTTTGATCATGTGGAGCTCCTGTGTGAGTAAAAAAGAGACTTCCTCCCCTTACGGCCTCGAGGGCCATGATGGTGTTGCGACACAACCGTCAGCAGAAGAGGACGTCTCCATGAGCACTATGCAGCGTCAGAAACCAGCGCGTCAGCGGCAGCTTGGTGCTGGCGAACAGCGTGTCGGGGATCAGGCTGGTCTGGTGCCGGCAGGCCGAGCACTGCCACAACCGTTCCCTGCCCGCCCCTGTAGGCGGATACATCAGAAGATGTATCCGCCTGAGCAGACATGACAGGCTGCTAGAACATGCCAGCGGGAGCCACTTGCACCTTCCCGTCGGATCCCTTGCCCACAGCCAGTTGCGAGGTGTGGCCTCCACCGCTGCAAGTCATCACCCAGGTCTGCTCCGGTGTGCTTTCCAGCAGCATTTTGATCGCGTCGGCCGTGGGGTCACGTGCGTCCGTTGGCGCGCTCAACTTCGTTCTCAATTTCTTCGTTGCATCCGCATCCACGGAACAAGACAGGTCATTCGGCGTGTCGCCGAACTGCTTCGTGATCGCCTGCTTGATGTCGCTGTTGCTCGGGGCATCGGAGCAGCCCGCGAGCATCGCTACGGCGACGGCCAATATCACGCCCTTGGTTTTCATGGTTTCCCCCTTGATGAATCGGCTCTCGCCGATACGTTGAATCCATCGAACACGCACTCGCTCGTGCGCGTCAGTCACGACTCTCTCGTTCTACTTTGCTGCTGTTTCCAGCAACACCTGACCATGCGGGTCAAGCAGTTGCACCTTGGTGACGACGGCTTGAACGGTGGGCGTACCGCTGCCATCGGTCGCTTGGACGAAGGCAAATATTTTCAGTTGCATCGATGGATACTTGCCCACCAGCGCCTCGATGGTGCGAGCCTTGCCGTCGTCTGCCACATGCAGCTGACTGAAGGCTTGACCATTGCTCACTGCGAGCACATAACCGCTATTGTCGTAGAAAGTGAGATACCCACCCTGCTGGAATATCGCCGAATTCACTTGGAACGACTTCTGCGCAAAATCATAGTGCGCAAGTTGGGGGGAATCATCGACCCATGAAATATAGGGATGCGCCTTCGCATCAGCGACGCTCGCATCAAGCTTGGGCTGCAGCGCAGTGAGAAGGTCGTGCTTTTTGAATGCATCGGATGTCGAGCGATATTCGCTGGAATACGCTCGGCCCATTTTGTCGTAGTCCGCAGGCAGTCCAGAGAACGCGGTATACAGAAACATCACCTGGTTGCCCTTGTCGATCCCCACGTAGGCTTCGTCGGGTGTGGCCAGGTTGGCTTGCGGCAGGCTCGCCGTTTTCGCCGCCGTTGCGGCTTGTTGGACGGCGGCCGGCGACAGCGCACTGTTCAATGAGGGTTTTGACGCCGAAGCACCGGCGTCGGCCGAAGGCGTGGATTTGGAACAGGCACCGAGCATCAGGGTGGTCGCCACAAGGGCGGATGCAGACAGCAGCAAAACGGAACGCGACATAACGGTTCTCCAAAAAGAAGAGGGAGGAGTCAGTGGGCAACAGGAGATGGCAGTGGGCGACGCAGGAAGCGCATGGCTCCTGTCGTGGCAAGGTAGAGGCTGATCGCCAGCACCACCCAGAACCAGAAGTCGAGGGAAACGGCGTCGCCAACCCTGGAGTCCATCTGCTCCATCACGCCTTGCATCATCGCTTGCGCTTCGGCACCGCCGAACTGACCGGCGGCATCGATGGCTTGCGAGACGAGTGTGTGCACCTGCCAGCGCACACGAACGTATGCCACGACAAGCAGAAGAAGCGGCGCGGCATTCAGTGACGGTGCCCATCGTGCACGCGACCAGGGCGCAATCCATGGCAGCGCCACGGCAACCAACCCCAGAAAACTCCAGAATCCGAAATGGCTGTTGGCTCCGGATTGGCTCAGGTTGATGCCGAGAATATCCAGCATCGTGAAATCCCTGGCGATGCCAAATCCTGCGCTGACGCCCAGGACCGGCAGGAAGAACCACGCAACAAACAAGGCAGCGCAGACTATCAACTGCCCACGTCCCATACGACCAACGACTACATGAAAAACGGCCCCACCCTTGGTCATGGCTTGTTGACCGCGATCGCCTGCGATGCCTGCGAACTGGTTGAGCCGTTCCTTTGCCAGTACCTGCGCATCGACAACTGCCACGCGGGTCAAGACACCGGCCTCGTCGAAGCTGACGTCGACGGCCTGATTGACGACCGGCGCTACCGGGGACTGCCAGACGCCGGCCAGTTGGAATGGCATCTGCCGTCCATCGACAAAGATCAGGCCGGGGCTGTCACCCGCCGGAACCTGAAGGACGGTACCTCGATGATTGTTACCCATGATCAAACACTCCCCTGTCGTTGCAAAACTGATGCTGCGCGATGAGATACCGGCAACTGCTTGTGTCCACTGACTGGTCGGCGGCAACGGTGACCGAAAGCATCCCGAAACGGACAAGGCTTCGCGCTCGTCGAGCCAGCCGATCGATCCATTTGCCAATCTTTTCTTTTGCAATGGTGCCCCTGCTCACCCGGGTTACCGACTTGAGCCGCTTGCCGGCCCAAGCCAACTCCACTGCCTGGTTCACCGCAGGGGCACAGGCGCTGTACCAGAGGGCGATTTCGAATGGCACCTGCTCATCCCCGGCAAGAATCAACCCCCTGCCATCGCTGGCGTTATAGTGAATTATTCGTCCACGCATCGCGGCCTCCCCGTCACTTGTGGAGCCATCGTTGACGAAGCGCCGAGGAATGTCCTCACCGAGTTCCAACCAATTTCAAACCAGCTCCAACGCGCTGAAAGTAAAAATATTTTTTGCATCAGGGAACAACATGAATACAACTGCCACGGAATCGGTGCTGTACCACTGGTCGTTTGGATCGGCAGAATTCGATGAGGGGCGCTGGGAATTGCGAGTCGGCGAGGCCGTCGTCGATCTGGCGCGCAAGCCACTCGATGTACTCCAGTACCTACTGCACCACGCTGGCGAGGCGGTGACCAAGGAAGAACTGCTGGCCACGGTGTGGGAGGGCCGGATCGTGGTCGAGGCCGTGTTGACCAACGCCATCACCAAGCTGCGCAAAGCACTGGGCGACGACGAACAGCGCCTCATTTCCACCCTGCCGAAGGTGGGCTACCGCCTGGAAGGCACCGTGCATCGACGGGTCGTCGAACACGTTCCGGAAGCAAGCCGACTGTCTACAGGCGACTTGGTACCCCGCCGCCCCAACTGGTCGCTGCAACAGGCCTTGGCGCGTCACGGCGATGGCGAGGTCTGGCGGGCCCGCCACATCAAGACCGGGCAGTCACGGGTATTCAAGTTCAGTCTCGACGGGCGGCGTCTGGCCAGCCTCAAACGCGAGGTGACCGTAGGCCGCCTTCTGGAACAATCGCTGGGTCCGCGCACCGACCTGGTCCGGGTGATCGACTGGGGATTCGAGCAAGCCCCCTATTTCATCGAGTTCGAAGACGGCGGCATGAGTCTGGATCACTGGGACGGCTTCGACGCACTGGCATTGGAAACGCGCTTGGCGCTTTTCGTTGAAGCTGCCGACACCGTAGCTGCCGCGCACGGTGTCGGCGTGCTGCACAAGGACTTGAAACCGGCCAACCTGCTGGTCTACGGCGAAGAAGACCACTGGCACCTGCGCGTGGCTGACTTCGGCAGCAGTCAGATGCTGGAACCGGGCATGCTGGACCAGCTCGGCATCACCCGCATGGGCTTTACCCAGACCCAGGCGATATCGCCGGAGTCAGGCACGCCTTTGTACATGGCACCCGAGGTATTGGCCGGGCAGAGCCCCACCATCAAGAGTGACGTGTACGCGTTCGGCGTAACGCTGTACCAGATGATCGTGGGCGACTTCCGCCGGCCGCTCTCCGCCGGATGGGAGAACGACATCCCCGACCCCTTGCTGCGAGCCGACATCGCGGCGGCGGCCAACGGAGATCCGACGCGACGCCCGGAGTCGGTGGCCACGCTGGCTGAAGGCATCCGCAACCTGGAGCAACGCCGGCAGAAGGCCACCCTTGAGGTCGCGGTGCGGGAGCGCATCGCCGTGGCCGAGCGACGCAACGTACTTGCGCGTGCCCGGCGTCCGTGGATTGCCGCCGCGATGCTGGTATTGGTCGCTGGCATCGCCGTTTCGCTGTTCTATGCGCAGCAGTCGCGTCAAGAAGCGAAACACGCCCTGGCCGCGACCAACGAGGCCAAGGCCGAGGCAGTCAAGGCCAAGAAGGCCGATGCCAAAGCCACAGCCATCAACACATTTCTGGTCCACAACGTCCTTGGTGCCAGCAATCCCATGCAAAGCGGCAGTCAAACCCTGACTCTGCAACAGGCATTGGACCAAGCCGAACCGGAGATCCGCACCAGTTTTGCTCAACACCCGGATCTTGAAATCGAGGTGCGTAACACCTTGATCAATGTGGATGGAGCGCGAGGCAATTGGAAACAGGCCCTCGAACAAAGCGACAAAATCATCGCGCTGGTTGATACCCATCCACACGACGCCACGCTCGCGTTTCAGAAAACACGAGCACTCATCATGAAATCGCAGAGCCTGCTCTACCTCGGTCGGTTAGAGGAATTTGACGCTGTGATAGCGCCACTGCTCAAGCTGGCAGACGATGGTCAGCTATCGGAACCCGGTTTGCAGACACGCACTTACTACTACGCCGCAGAGCGAGCCATGATGGCGGGCGACTATACCCGCACGACGCATCTGTTGAACAAGGCCCACGATTCGGTTCAGATGCTCCACCTGCCCGAGCAACCCAAGGCCGAATTGGGCATGAAGATTCAGGTCGATGCGCAACTTGGGCAAGCGCTCAGCCTGGAGGGGCGGTATGACGAAGCCATAACCTTGCTGACCCGCCTGCGCAAGCAGGTCGCTACCCAGTTCGACGACGCCTATCCGGCAAATCTATATGTACGCGACTCGCTGATTGGTGCCAGGATTGCCGCAGGCCATTACGCCGATGCGCAGCTCGATCTCGACTCCTTGCGCCGCGACGCCGCTCGCGTGTTGGGGCCGGACAACCCTATCAGCAATCATCTCGACTACCAGGAAGGCTGGAATTATTCCATCCAGAAGCTCAACAGCAAAGCGCTTCCGTTCTACGCCAAAGCCTATGCCCGCATGAGCTCAAACAATCGTGGTGCGGACCCGGAAACGGCGATGATCGGCCTGCAGTACGCAGACATCGCACGCGTCACGGGCGACAGCAACTTGGCCACACGCCTGCTGGACGCCATCGATTCGGAGATCAAGCCCCTGCCCGCCGAGACGCGCGCTCCGCTGCAAGGCAAAGTCGCTTTGATACGCAGCTGTGTGCTGGTCGATCAAGGGCGTGGCAGCCAGGCGCGGGCCCTCGCAAAAGCACTGGACGCTTCAACTATCAAAACGGACAAGGCCGCGATGCAGCGCCTCAACGCCTTGCTGCAATCGGATGCCGCTCAGGGCACTACGTGCGCTTCGACCATATAGCCATGGCACGCGCTGCACTAACATCAAGAACTGACGCTACAAAAGCGCTCCGATGATCGACATCCTCTACCAGGACGACGCCCTGATCGCGGTGAACAAGCCGTCGAACCTCGCCGTGCATCGCTCGAAGTTCGTGGGGCCTGCCGACGAATTTCTGATCGACCTGCTGCGCGAGCAGATCGGCGACAGCGTCTACCTGGCACACCGGCTCGACCGCGCGACCAGCGGCGTGCTGCTGGTCGCGCGCAGCAAGGATGTCGCCGCCGCGCTGGGCGAGCAGTTCATGGGCCGCTCGGTACACAAGCAATACCTGGTGGTGGTGCGCGGCTGGCCGGAGCCGGCGGAAGGCGTGGTCGACTACCCGTTGCCCGGTTCGCGCGAAACCGGCCCGCGCCGCGAGGCGCGCACGCACTACCGGCGGCTGGCCACGGTCGAGGTGCCGATCGCGCTGGGCCGGTATCCGCAGCAACGCTACGCACTGCTGCTGGCCGAACCGGAGAGCGGCCGCTTCCGCCAGATCCGCAAGCACCTGGCGCACATCCATCACCCGGTGATCGGCGACTGCCAGCACGGCCGCGGCGACCACAACCGGCTGTACAAGCAGCATTTCGGCTGCCACCGGATGCTGCTGCATGCGTGGCGCATCGTGCTGCGCCATCCAGTGAGCGGCGATCCGCTGGTGATCGAGGCGCCGCTGGATGCGGCGTCTTCCGGCGTGCTCGCGCGTTTCGGCTGGTCGCCGGCCGCATGACTTGGGCTCGCTGCCGCGCCGGAGGAGAGCACCCCCGGCCCCCGTCTGTCTGGTGGAGCGCGCCAGGCTGGGTGAAGCCGGCATCGCCGCAGGCACCGATGGCCCCCCCTGCGGCGGGCAGACCGCAACGAGGCATCTCCCGGCTGCCGGCGGTGAGCCGGCAGGCTCCCGACGCATTCCGCCGCCGGAGCCCCGTGACGACCGCGGGCCGATCGGGCCCCCGTGCGCCCCCGCGCGGACCGGTCCGCCGCGTTCGCCGACTTGCCAGCCTTGCCTCGGCAGCCGGCTGCCGAGGCAAGGCGAGGCGAATGATGCAGAGGACCCGCCGCAGCCCCCTACCCACCCATGCAGGGGCCACCCGCTGCCACCACCATCGATGGTGGCCTGCTGGCCTATGTTGGCTGCCGTGCCGCCGACGCGGCGTTTCCCCGTTCACCCGGATTGCCATGCCCCCTGTTAACGACGACATCACCACCATCCGCACCATGCTCGACGCGCAGGCTACGGCCTGGAACCAGGGCGACCTGGACACCTTCATGCAGCCGTACTGGAACGATCCGCGCCTGCGCTACGCCGGCGGCGACCATGTGGTGCACGGCTGGGAGCGGATCCTGGCCAACTACCGCGCCCGCTATCGGGACCGCTGTGACATGGGCAGCACCCATTTCAGCGGCGTCGAGGTGGAACTGCTCAGCCCGGATGCAGCTGTGGTGTTCGGTCACTTTGCGATCGAACGCGCCGGCAACCGTCCCCGCGGCAGCTACACCCTGATTCTCAAGAAGCTGCCCGGCCTCGGCTGGCGCATCGTTTCCGACCACACGGCAATGGCCCACTGATGGCGGCCCGCCCTCCCCCTCCCCTTCAGGAAAAAAGCATGGCTCGACCGCGCCTGCGCGTTGCTACCGATGTCGGCGGCACCTTCACCGACCTGGTCTGTTTTGCCTATGACCCCGCCAGTGGCCGCCAGATGGTACGCACCGCCAAGGCCGACACCACCCCTCCCGGCTTCGAGCAGGGCGTGCTGAACGTGATCGACAAGGCCGGCATCGCGCTGGACGATGTCGCCTTCATGGCCCACGGCACCACCGTGATCATCAATGCGCTGACCGAGCGCAAGGGTGCCAAGACTGGCCTGATCACCACCCAGGGCTTTCGCGACGTGCTGGAAATCGCGCGCGGCAACCGCCCGGACTTCTTCAACCTGCGCTATGTGAAACCGACCCCCTTCGTGCCCCGGCATCTGCGCCGCGAGCTGGCCGGACGCATGGACTACCGGGGCCAGGAACTGCAGCCGCTGGAACTGGCTCCGCTGGCGACCATCCTCGACGACTTCCGTCGCGAAGGCGTGGCCGCGGTGGCCATCTGCTTCCTGCACGCGTACGCCAACATCGCCCACGAAGAGGCCGTGCTGGCGGAAGTCCGCCGGTTGTGGCCCGAAGTCAGCGTGGTCGCCTCGCACCAGATCACGCGCGAATGGCGCGAGTACGAGCGTACCAACACGACGGTACTGTCGGCCTATGTGCAACCGGTCGCCGAACGCTACCTGGACCGGCTGACCGAGGGGCTGGCCTCGAAGGACTATCACGGGCCGCTGTACATCATGCAGTCCAACTGCGGGGTGGAAACCGTGCAGGCCACCCGCGAGATTCCGATCACCATGGTGGAATCCGGTCCGGCCAGCGGCTTCTGGGGCGCGGCCGCGCTGGGGCGCCTGATCAACGAGCCGAACGTGCTGGCCTTGGACATCGGCGGCACCACCGCCAAGTGCGCGCTGATCGAGAACGGCGAGGTGACGATTACCTCGGACTACTGGATCGAACGCAACCCGCGCAGCGCCGGCTACCCGATCATGGTGCCGGTGGTGGACTTGGTGGAAATCGGCAACGGTGGCGGCTCGATCGCCTGGGTGGATGATTTCGGCAAGCTGCGGGTGGGCCCCCAAAGCGCCGGTGCCGCGCCCGGCCCGGCCGCCTACGGCCGCGGCGGCGAGCAGCCGACCACTACCGACGCCAACCTGGCGCTGGGCCGGATCAATCCCGGCTTTTTCTGCGGCGGCAGCATGCAGGCCGACATGCCCGCTGTGGAGCGCGCGCTCGACGCCATCGGTGCGCGGCTGGAACGGTCACGCACCGACGTGGCTCGCGGCATCCTGCGCATCGCCAACAACAACATGGTCAATGCGCTGAAGCTGGTCTCGCTCAATCGCGGTCGCGACCCGCGCGACTTCACCCTGGTGGTGTTCGGCGGTGGCGGCGCCATGCACGGCGCTACCCTGGCGGCCGAGCTGGGTATCCGCAAGCTGGTGGTACCGGCGGCAGCCGGGGTGTTCTCGGCGTTCGGCATGCTGATGTCGGACCTGCGGCGCGACTTCTTCGTCACCCGCCTACTCAATTTCTTGCCCGGCGAAGTCCCCGTGATCGAGGCATTGATCGGCGAGATCTGCCAGTCCGCGCAACGCCGCTTCGATGCCGAGGGCACAGCTGGCGAGGCGGTCAATTTTGTGGTGTACGGCCGTTTCCGCTACCAGAACCAGGAGCATGCGGTGGAAGTGGTGCTGCCGCCCTGGCCGCTGGACCTGCCGGCGCTGACCGAGAGCTTCCATGTCGCCTACGAGCGCGAATACAGCTACCGGCTGGACACCCAGGTGGAATTCGTCGGTCTGCATGTAGTGGCCACCGCCGAGGTCGGCAAGCTGGCACTGGAGCCGCAGCCGGTGAGCGGGCGCAGCCCTTCTCGGACGCCCATGCCGTCGTCTACACCCACGCGCAGACGACCGCCGACGCCGTGCCGGCTCTGTGGGGCTGCCTCGAACGCCTCGGCGGCGTGCCGGCGAAGCTGGTCGTCGACAACGACGCCAGCCTCGTGGTGCGGCGCGGGCGCTCGCGACCACGCCCCGTGGACGAGCTCGCCGCGCTGCTCGGGGCCCTCTCCATGGGCCTCGTCGTGCTGCCGCCCGGCGCGCCGCAGAGCAAGGGCGGCATAGAGCAGCAACGGCTACCTCGAGACCTCGTTCCGCTGCCGCTACGCCGCTTCGAGGATCTCGCCGACCTGCAGGCGCAGAGCGACGCCTGGACGGCCGGCACGGCCTGGCGGCGCTACCATCGGCGCCTGGGCGCCAAGGTGATCGAGGCGCTCACCGTCGAGCGCGCCGAG
>CAVPQF010000003.1:0-6207 GCA_963707225.1 uncultured Gammaproteobacteria bacterium | reverse complement strand
CCCGGTCAGCGTTCTCGACGGCGTACACGTGGTGGTCGCCGAGTGAGCCCTGCCGCATCCGGCCCGAGTAACGGGGACCGACGAGCCGGGGTCGCACCGGCGATGCCCCCCTCTGTGCCCATCGCGGCGCGACACCCCACTCGTCCGCGGGCGTGTCGACCTTCGCCGGCAGGCCGGTCGTGTGGGTCGAGGTGAGCGGCTCGACGCCGGCGAGGCACGCTCAGCGCCAGGACGGGCTGACCTGGGCGGCGGCGGCGGACCACGCCCTCGCCCTGGGCGTGCCCCTGCTGGGCGTGGTGGCCACCTCCGGCGCCGACGTGCACGAGGGCGTGGCCGCCCTCGACGGTTGGGGCCGCGCCGCCCAGGCGGTGTCACGCTGCTCGGGTCGGGTCCCCGTGTTGCTCGCCGCCACCGGCCCGGCGGTGTCGGGACCGGCCCTCCTGCTCGGTTTGGCCGACCAGGTCGTCATGACCCACGGACCGCGTACACGTTCGTCAAGCAGCCGCGCATGGTCGAGGACTTCACGGGCGAGTTCCTCGACGTCGACGAACTGGGCGGATCGGGGATCCACGCGGTCAGCACCGGCCTGGCTTCGATGGTGGTAGATGGGCGCAAATCGAGCACGATCGCCTGGCTCGCGGCGCTGTTGGACTACCTGCCCACCAACACCGACGAGCTGCCGTCGGAGATGCCGACCTCGGACCCCGCGAACCGACCGACCCCCGAGGCGGGAGCGTGCATCCCGCCCTCGCCCACCGGCGCCTACGACGTGCGTGACGTGGCCAGAGCCATCCTCGACGACGGCATCCTGCTGGAGCTCCCCCCAAGACTACGCCCTTCCCGAACGAGCGAGACCTCGCCCGAACGGACTCGTCTGCCCGCTCCGACCCCACAGCCCCCCTGTCGACCCGCCGACCTCGGCCGACGCCTCCAACGCAACGCGTGTGCCACACGCCAGAACGCCCGCCTTGACCACCCCACCGCCCTCGCTTGGCCTTTTCGCTGGCCTTTTCGCCTTGGCCTTTTCGCCTCGCTTGGCCTTTTCTGGCCTTTTCGCTCGGCCGGCACCGGCTCACCGAACGTTTCTACCGGGTTTCCTCCAGCCGCTCGCGCGACAGTGGCGGCACCGGCCTGGGCCTGTCGATCGTCAAGCACGTATTGAATCTGCACCGGGCACAGCTGCGCATCGAGAGCGCACCGGGCGTCGGCTCCACCTTCTCCTGCCATTTCGGCGCGGCCCGCCTGCTCACTCCCGGCGCCGGCGACGAAACTTGAGAGCCTGAAGCCGCGGCGGCGCGGCATGCAATGGCCCGGGCCATGCGCCAGAATGCGGCATGGCCCAGCCCTCCTCCACATCGTCCGCATCGCCCGACGCCACCGACCTGACGACCCCCGACCTTTACCTCAGCCGTGAACTGGCCGCGCTGGAGTTCAATTTCCGCGTGCTGGCGATGGCCCGCGGCGCCGCCGTGCCGCTGCTGGAGCGGTTGCGCTACCTGAGCATCGTGGCGAACAACCTCGACGAGTTCTTCGAGGTGCGCGTGGCGATGCTCAAGCACCACCATGCCTACGGCTCGGCCGCGCCGGGGCCGGACGGCATTCCTTCCGGCGAGCTGCTGGCGCGCATCCGCAGCCGCGTGCTGGATCTGGTCACCGAGGTCTACGCCGCCTGGCAGGAGCAGATCGGCCCGCAGCTCGACGCCGAGCAGATCCACATCCTCACCCGCAAGCGCTGGAACCCGCGCCAGCACCGCTGGCTGCGCGGCTACTTCGAGCACGAGGTGCTGCCCGTGCTGTCGCCGCTGGGACTGGACCCGGCGCACCCGTTCCCGCGCATCCTCAACAAGACGCTGAACATCGCGGTGGTGCTGCGCGGCCGCGACGCGTTCGGCCACGAGGGCCACATGGCGCTGGTGCGGGCGCCGCGTTCGCTGCCGCGGATCATCCGCGTGCCGGCCGAGGTCAGCGGCCCGGGCGAGCATTTCGTGTTCCTCGCCGAACTGCTGCAGGCCTTCGTCGACCTGATGTTCCCCGGTCTCAAGGTGGTCGGCTCGTACCAGTTCCGGGTCACCCGCAACAGCGAGCTGATCGTCGAGGAGGCCGAGGTGGAGAACCTCGCGCTCGCCCTCAGCGAGGAACTGGTCGGGCGCGGCTATGCGCGCCCCGTGCGGCTGGAGATCGCCAACGATTGCCCGAAGGCGATCACCGCGATGCTGACGCAGAACTTCCAGCTGGACGACGCTGACGTGTACCGCTGCGACGGCCCGGTCAACATCATCCGCGCCGGCCTGATCTACGACTGGCTGGACCGGCCGGAACTGAAATTCCCGCGCTTCAACCCGCAGCTGCCGCCGGCGCTGGAGAGCGGGCGCAACAAGTTCGACCTGATCGGCCAGCGCGACGTGCTGCTGCACCACCCGTACCAGAGCTTCGCCGCGGTGATCGACCTGCTGCGCCAGGCCACCGCCGACCCGCAGGTGCTGGCGATCAAGCAGACCCTGTACCGCGCCGGCGAGGACACGCCGCTGGTCGACCTGCTGGTGGAGGCCGCGCGCAACGGCAAGGACGTCACGGTGGTGATCGAGCTGCGCGCGCGCTTCGACGAGGAGGCCAACATCCGCCTGGCCACGCGCCTGCAGGAGGCCGGCGTGCAGGTGGTCTACGGCGTGGTCGGCTACAAGACGCACGCCAAGATGATGCTGATCGTGCGCCGCGAGGGCGACGCGCTGCGCCGCTACGTGCATCTTTCCACCGGCAACTACCACCAGGCCAACAGCCGGATGTACACCGACATCGGGCTGATGACGGCGAACCCGGAGATCGGCGAGGACCTGCACAAGGTGTTCCAGCAGTTGTCCGGGCTGGGGCCGATCATCGAGCTGAAGCGGCTGCTGCATTCGCCGTTCACGCTGTACCCCAGCGTGCTGGCGAAGATCGAGCGCGAGACCGTGCACGCGCAGGCCGGCCGCCCCGCGCGCATCGTCGCCAAGCTCAATGCGCTGAACGAGGCGCGCGTGATCGAGGCGCTGTACCGCGCCTCGCAGGCCGGCGTGGAGATCGACCTGATCGTGCGTGGCGCATGCACCCTGCGCCCGGGCCTGCCCGGCATTTCCGAGCGCATCCGCGTGCGCTCGATCGTGGGGCGCTTCCTCGAGCACAGCCGGGTGTACTGGTTCGCCAACGACGGCGACCCCGAGATCTACTGCGCCAGCGCCGACTGGATGGAGCGCAACCTGATGCGGCGGATCGAGGTGGCGTTTCCGATCCTCGATCCCGAGCTGGCCGCGCGCGTGTTCGAGGAAACCCTGGCCAACGGCCTGGCCGACAATACCCAGGCCTGGCTGCTCGACAGCAGCGGCCGCTACGTGCGCGCCGAGCCCGGCGACAACCCGCCATACAGCGCGCAGTCGGGCCTGCTCGAACGCTACTGCCAATGAACCGGACGATCCGCACGAGCCGGCGTTTTCTCCCTTTCGCGCATGCATGCGAGAATCCGCGCTTTGCCGTCGCCGGAGCTCGGGCGTGAGTCCAGCCGAACAGACACCGATCCGCGACGGCGAACTGATCGCCGCCGTGGACATGGGCTCGAATAGCTTCCACCTGGTGGTGGCGCGCATGGAACACGGCGAGCCGCGCGTGATCGACCGCCTGCGCGACACCGTGCGGATGGCCGCCGGCCTGCGCGCCGACGGCACCCTGGACGCCGAACGGCGCGCCCGCGCGATGGCCTGCCTGGCCCGTTTCGGCCAGCGCATCGCCGGCCTGCCGTCGATGCGGGTGCGCGCGGTGGCCACCAACACGGTGCGCCGGCTGGCCTCGCCGCAGACCTTCCTGACCACCGCCGAAGCCGCGCTCGGCCACCCGATCGAAGTGGTCTCCGGCCGCGAGGAAGGCCGCCTGATCTTCCTCGGCGCGGCGCACGACCTGCCCGCCTCGCGCGAACCGCGGCTGGTCATCGACGTGGGCGGCGGCAGCACCGAGTTCATCATCGGCCGCGGCGTGGCGCCGCTGCACACTGAAAGCGTGCAGGCCGGCTGCATCGCCTCGACCTTGCGTTTCTTCCCCGGCGGCAAACTCACCCGCAAGCGCTGGCAGCGCGCGCGCAGCGAGATCGGCGTGCTGCTGCAGCAGTTCGCCGAGGACTTCCGTGAATCGGGCTGGCAGGACGCCTACGGATCCTCCGGCACCGCCAAGTCGATCGGCGCCGTGGTGCAGGCGATGAAATTCTCCGACGACGGCATCACCCCGGCCTCGCTCGCCGCGCTGAGCGACGCACTGATCGGGCACGGCCAGATCGGCACGCTGAAGCTGCCCGGCCTGGTCGAGGAGCGCGCGCCGGTAATCGCCGGCGGCGTGGTGATCTTCGAGGCGGCCTTCGCCGCGCTCGGCATCGAGCGGCTGCGCGTATGCGAGAGCTCGATGCGCGAAGGCCTGCTGTGGGACCTGCTCGGCCGCGCCGGCGGCAGCGACCCGCGCACCGCCAGCATCGACGCGCTGGCCACCCGCTACGGCGTGGATCGCGCCCAGGCGCGCCGGGTCGAGTCGACCGCGCTGATGCTGTTCGACCAGGTCGCACGCTCATGGAAGCTCGATGCCGACGCCCGCGAATGGCTGTCATGGGCCTCGCGCGTGCACGAGATCGGCCTGGCCATCGCGCACAGCCAGCATCACCACCATGGCGCCTATATCCTGCGCCACGCCGACCTGGCCGGCTTCTCGCGGCAGGAACAGCAACTGCTGGCGGCCGTGGTCGAGATGCACCGGCGCAAGCCGGACAAGGCGGTGATCGCCACCTTGCCGCAGCGCTATCGCCAGCTGGCCCGCTACATCACCGCGTTGCTGCGCCTGGCCGTACTGTTCCGCCGCGCGCGCCGGGCCGAGTCGTTGCCGCACATGCGCCTGGCCGCCGGCAGCAAATCGCTGCGGCTGACCTTGCCGCTGGCCTGGTTCGAGCAGCACCCGCTCAGCGAGGCCGACCTGCAGCAGGAACAATCGCCGATGGCCGAATTGGGCATCAAGCTGGACATTTCCAGCAGCTGATCGCGCCGACAAGCCAGGTTCCGCCGCGGCCGCGTATCATGTCCGGACGCCCAGACCAACTTGATGCCCATGTTGAAATCCCTGCTCGCCACGCTGCTCCTGATCCTGCCGCCGACGCTGGTGGCGCAGGCCGCCACGACCGCCACGCCACCGCCGCAGGTCGTGCTGCGCACCTCGCAGGGCGACATCACGCTGGAGCTGTACCCGGACAAGGCACCGAAGAGCGTGGCCAACTTCCTGCAATACGTGCGCGACGGTTTCTACGACGGCACCCTGTTGCACCGTGCCATCCCCGGCTACCTGGTACAGGGCGGCCTGTATACCCGCGACCTGCAGCCCAAGCGCACCCGATCGGCCGTCGCCAGCGAGGCGGACAACGGCCTGTCCAACCTGCGCGGCACGGTCGCCGTCGCCCGCGGCGCCGACCCCAATTCCGGCACCGCGCAGTTCTTCTTCAACCTGGTCGACAACCGCCGGCTGGATTTCGTCGGCAACCAGAGCGGGCTGACCTGGGGCTACACCGTGTTCGGCAAGGTCATCAAGGGCATGGACGTGGTCGACAAGATCGCCGCGCCCCGCGGCTTTGGCTGGCCGCCGGCGCGGTGACGGGACTCTCGCTCACCTGCCGCTCGAGCCTGCTCCTCCTGCCGCCGATGCTCACCCCCTTCCTGCCCTCCTGGACCGGCCGGCCGGGCGCCTGGCGCTGGGGGCTGGCGATGGCCGCCGCCGCCTACGTCTTCGTCGCGCCGTGGCTGGTCCGGAACTATCTGCTCTTCGGGCGTGTCATACCCTTCGAAGACGGCATGGGACTGCACGCGTTCTACCAATCGACCGAGGGGGTCCAGGGCATCACTCCGGACGAGGCCCTGCCCGAGCCCATCCGGGGCTATTATTTCGCCCATGACCCGCGCATCGGTCCGGCCTCGAAGGAGGTCGCTCTGGCCAACATCCGCCGCGACCCGCTGCGCTACGTGGGGTTCTGCCTGGGACGCCTCAAGACCATCTGGTTCGACGGCGGCTGGGCCGAACAGGGCCTGGGGCTCGACCGCGCCTTCGCCGACTACCGCCGCGAGGGCGCGTGGGGCGCCGCCGCGGGCAAGGTCCTGGCCAAGGGCGCCGAGGCGGCGTTCCTCCTCGCCGCCCTGGCGGGCATGGCCTTCTCGTGGA
>CAVPQF010000002.1:0-6534 GCA_963707225.1 uncultured Gammaproteobacteria bacterium | reverse complement strand
GCCGCAAGGTCATGGACCAGATCCTCGTCACGGGCGGCTGGGCGGCCACGACACCCTCGCCCGTCGAGCAGGACAGCCTCATCGAGGACATCAGGCGCCGCACGACCGTCAAGTTCTCGAACGACAACCTGATCACGATCTCCTATTACGACTCCGACCCCAGGCGCGCCTATGACGTCACGCGTGAGCTCGCCCAGTTGTTCATCAGCGAGAGTCTGGCCTCGAAGAAGCGCGAGAGCCGCGATGCCTTCGAATTCATCAACGGCGAGGTCGAGACGTACCGCAGGAAGTTGAGCGACGCCGAGCAGAAACTCATGGCGTATCGCAAGCAGAACGCCGACGCGCGCGTCGGCAGCGTCGCCGACACCAACGCGCACATCAGCCAGCTGCGCAGCCAGATCGAGACCGCGCGCATGGATCTCATGGAGAAGCGCTCGCAGGCCGGATCGCTCAACGCACAGCTGACCGGCCAGTCGGAGATCACCGCCGTGCAGACCACGGCCGGCATCTACCAGGCACAGCTCGCCAACCTGCAGGGGGAGCTCAACAAGCTGCTGCTCACCTACACCGACGAGTATCCCGACGTGATCCGGGTGCGCCACCAGATGCAGGACCTGCGCCAGCAGCTGGCCCGGGAGGAACAACGCAAACAGGACCGAAGTGCCGCGGGCAGCCCGTCGGCACTGGACAGCAACGTCCAGTTCAATCCGCTGTACCAGCAGCTGAAGAGCCAGCTGTCGGCGGTGCAGGCCGACAGTGCCGCTACCGCCGCGCGCATGAACGCGAGCGAGGCTATGCTCCAGGCCGAACTGCAGCGCAGCGAGCGCATCGCCAGCTCGGAAGCGGTCACCGCCGAGCTGACCCGCGACTACAACGTCAACCGCGACGTCTACCAGGACCTGCTCACCCGACGCGAAAAAGCCCGTGTCTCGATGAACCTGGACGACAAGCGCCAGGGCCTGAACTTCATCATCCAGAATCCGGCCGTCATGCCGCTCACCCCCACCGGCCTGCGTTTCATGCACTTCGCGATGGCTGGCGGGCTGCTGTCGCTGGCGATACCCATCGGCCTGTTGCTCGGCATCGCCCGGTTCGACCCACGGATGCATTCGGCCGCGCAGTTGGAACAGCTGACCGGGCTCACCGTGCTGGCCACCGTGCCGTTCTATCCCACGCCCCAGGACCGGCGGCAGGAACGATGGCGCAACCGCTTGATGGTCGCCGTCGTCGCTGCCGTGGGCCTGGTCTACCTGATCCTGTTCTGGCTCAAGCTCAGGGGGCTGGCATGAACGAATCGGAAATCACCCCATGGCTGGACAAGTCCCGCGCCATGGCGAAAGACGAGGCCGGCGGCCGCCTCGCCCAGCGCGCGTCCACCAGCCAGTCGATCGCGCACATGAGCGAGACCACCGCACTGGCGCCGCAACAGCTTGAGCAGCAGCGGCTGATCCATCGCGAAGCCTCCGTCCGGCGACATTCGGACGCCTTTCGCGAGATCCGCACACGCCTGCTCGAACTCGGCGGCAGCAACAACTTCGTGACCCTGGTGGTGTCGGTCAGTTTGGGCTCGGGGGGGAGTTTCGTGGCACGCAATCTGGCCACGGCCTTCGCGTTCGACGAGGCCCGGACCAGCCTGCTGATCGACTGCAATCTGCGCTACCCGGCCCAGCACCGTGCGTTGGGCGTATCGCCCGAGAGCAAGGGGCTGATCGACCTGCTCGAGCAGCCGGCGATAGGTATCCCGTCGATCCTGTACCGCACGGGCATCCCGCGCCTGCGCCTGATCCCGGCAGGCTCCGCCCGCGAGCACGGGGACGAGTATTTCTCGTCCTTCCGCATGCGCACCACCATCGATTCGCTGCGCAGCCGCTACCCCGACCGCTACCTGTTCCTCGATGGCCCCGCGATCAAGGACTCGCCGGATGCACGGATCCTTTCCGAGCTGGCCGATTACGTCGTCGTGGTGACGGGTTACGGCTGCGATACGGCGGCAGCGATCAACCAGGCCGTAGCCAGTTTCGATCCGGCCAAACTCGCCGGCGTGGTGTTCAATCACGTTCCATGATTTCCGCCGCTGGACCTGTCCAGTGGCGCGCCACGGGGGGATGGAAACATGCAGGCACGCCTTCCATTCGCCAGCACGCTGACCTTGGCGGTGCTCGCCGCCGTCTCGGCCAGGACCTGGGCCGCCGACTTCGACTACGCGTTGCGTGCCGGCCTCAGCCACAACGACAACATCAACCTCAGCGACACCGATGCCACCGGCCAGTACGTGCTGACGCCGGGCCTGGACTTCACCTTCCGGCAACAGGGCTCGGTCCTGCAGGCCAACGTCGCCGGCAACATGGAGTACCGCGACTACCTGGGAAACGCCTTCGACAACCAGACCCTGACCCAGCTCTCGACACAGGCGAACTGGACGGTGCTGCCGGAACGGCTGGACTTCGCCGTGGAGGACTATGCCAGCGTGGAGCCCCTGTCCACGCTCTCCAGCAACACGCCGAACAACCAGCAACAGACCAACGTGCTGGCGCTCGGCCCAATTCTGCATTTTCGCATGGGCCCGACGCTCAATGGCCAGGCCGAGCTGCGCTACATCAACAGCAACGCGTCCAAGACGCAGGATTTCGATTCCTCGCGCAGCATCGCCGCACTGAGACTGCTCAAGGATCTGAGCCCGACGTCACAGCTGTCGGCCAACGCCGATACCCAGCGCGTCGCATTCCGCCACAGCGACGCGAACCCGGACTACGATCGCAGCGAACTGTACGCACGCTACGTCCGCCGGCTCGACCGGTTCAACCTGGACGGTATGCTGGGCTGGTCGCGCATCGATTTCGAGCGGGCGCCCAATGCCACCAGCCCGTTGCTGAGGCTGAACACCTCCTGGCAGGCGACGTTGCAGAGCACGCTTACGGTCGAGGTGGCGCGCCAGTTCTCCGACGCCGCCCAGGATCTGCTGGAGCGGTCCGCCCAGACGCCGTTGGCGTATGACCCGCTGACCCCGGCACGTCCGCTGATACCCACCGAGCCGAACATCAACACCGGCAACATGGTGATCAATTCACAGGTGTATACCGAGCGCCGGATCGAGCTGAGCTACGACTTCAGCGGCACGCGGTTCGCGTTCCGCATCGCCCCGCTCTACCGCAAGGTCGACTACGTCAACGACACGACCTTCAGCCAGACCGGCCGCGGCGGAAGCATCGGCGTCGACTACCGGCTGAGCCCGCGCACGATGCTGTCGGGGTTCGCCAACACGGAAAGGCTGCGCTACGACTCGCTGGCCCGCACCGATCGGACCAGCCACTACAGCATCAGCCTCACCGAGCAGAAGACGATGCACTGGAGCTGGCGCGTGGCGCTGACGCGCGACTGGCGCAGCAGCACCGTCGCGGGTCAAGGCTACCAGGCCAACGAGATCTACCTGGGCGTCATATACCGGCGATGAGCTTGCGGACGGAACCCACGCTACCCTTTCACTTCGGTGCCGGCGACGCGTTGTTCGGCCTCTATCACGCTGTTGCCGGCGCCGCCGGGGTGGGCGTGCTGCTCTGCCCGCCGTTGGGGCAGGAGATGATCCGCAGCCATCGCATCTATCGGCAACTCGGCGATGCGCTGGCGCAGCACGGCGCCGCCGCGATGCGTTTCGACTATTACGGCAGCGGCGACTCGGCGGGAGCTTCGCTGGAACTCGACTGGGCCCGTTGCATCGACGACACCGTCGCCGCCGCAACCGAACTGCGTGCGCGAACCGGCTGCCGCCGGGTGATCGGTTTCGGCGCACGTCTCGGTGGCGGCATCGCCCTCGCCGCGGCCCGCGCCGCCGACCTGGCCGAACTGATCCTGTGGGACCCGGTACTGGACGGCGCCGACTACATGGCGCGACTCGACGCGATGCAGGAGGCATTGCGGGTGGACCCGATGCGCTTCAACAAGCCGCGCCCGGCCCCTGACGCCGCCGGGCAGTGGCTGGGCTTTCCGGTCAGCCCGCAGTTGCGCCGGCAGCTCGGTGAATGGCGTGGCGAGGTGCCGGGCATCCCCACCACCTGGCTGGATTCGCAAACGAATCCGGCCGCCGCGCAGCAGGCGCGATGGGCGGACGGCGGCGTCACGATCGTCACGCTGCCCTCGCCCACCTCGTGGGAGGTACTCGACCGGCTGGAACACGCGATCCTGTCGCCCGAACTGGTCCGTGCCGTGGCCGGTCTCGTGCGGGTGCCGGCATGAGCAGCGAGCAGGCCTTCCGCTTTGGACGCGCCCGCCATCTGGTCGGGCTGGTCGGCTTGCCTGCGTCGCCGACACCGACCGACTCCGTGGGCGTGATCGTGCTCAACGCCGGCCTGGTTCACCGGATCGGCCCGTTCCGGCTGCACGTGGAAATGACCCGTCGACTGAATGCCCGCGGCTACCCCACACTGCGCCTCGACCTGTCGTCGCTGGGCGACAGCGGCGCCAGCACGGAATCGCAGTCGCAAGCGCAGCAGGTCCGCGCCGACCTGGTCGACGCGATGGACCTGCTCCAAGCGCGCGCCGGTTGCACGCGCTTCGTGCTGATCGGGCTGTGCTCCGGCGCCCAGAATGCGCACACCGTGGCCGCCACCGAACAGCGCGTGGCCGGCGTGATCTTCCTCGATGGCTACGCCTATCGCACGCTGGGCTTTCGCCTGCGCCATTACCTTCCGAAAATCCTCAGCCCGGCGCGCTGGTATCGCTACGTCCGCCGACGGCTGCACCGCGGCGACGGGCCGGGCGAGCCCGTGTATGGCGTGAAATTTCCGCCCCGCGACCAGGTCCTCGGCGAGCTGAGCGGGATGCTCGACCGCGGGCTCAGACTCGGCTTCATCTTCAGCGGCGGCGCCGGCGGCTACTTCAATCACCTGGGTCAGTTCCGCGAGTGCTACGGCCGCGTGGCCCGGCGACCCGGCATCAGCGTCGAGTTGCTCGGGGAAACCGACCACACCTTTGTCCTCGAAACCGATCGCCGGCATCTGCTGGAGCGGATCGAGGGCTGGCTCGCACATAATTTCCCGGCCCCCGCCGTGGAGGTGTCACCATGAACACGATCCTGGTCACCGGCGGCGCCGGCTACATCGGCAGCCATGTCGTGCAGCAGCTGAGCGGGCGCGGTGAACGCGTCGTGGTGCTGGACAACCTCAGCAGCGGTTTTCGCGAGGCGGTGCACGGCGCCGAACTGGTGGTCGGCGATGTCGGCGACCGGGCGCTGGTGAGCCGCGTGCTGAGGGAATTCGGCGTTGCCGCGGTGCTGCACTTCGCGGCGCATACGGTGGTGCCCGAGTCGGTGCGCAACCCGCTGAAGTATTACGGCAACAACACCTGCAATACGCGCAACCTGCTCGCCTGCTGCGTGGAGGCGGGCGTGGGCCGGTTTCTGTTTTCCTCCACCGCCGCGGTCTATGGGATACCGGCCAGCGGCATCGCCGACGAAGACACTCCGCTGCAGCCGATCAACCCGTACGGCACTTCCAAGCTGATGTCGGAAATGATGCTGCGCGACGTGGGCGCGACCGGCGCCATGCGCTACGTGATCCTGCGCTATTTCAACGTGGCCGGCTGCGATCCGCAGTGCCGCATCGGCCAGTCCACGCCGAACGCGACGCTGCTGCTGAAAGTGGCTTGCGAACATGCCGTGGGCAAGCGACCGCTCGGCCGACGCCGTCACGAACGGCAGGATCGTGAAGCGGGAGAGCGACGGCGCTGCCGTGATGATGCCGATCCAGGAGACATCGACGCCGATCGCCTTCAGCCAGACCGGGAAGAACGGCAGATGGACGCCGATGATGCCGAAAGTCGAGGCGTAAAACAGGCTGATCCGCATGGCAAATCGACGAGCAACGGATTGCCCTGCCGGGTGCTTTTGTGATTCGCTGGTGGGCAAGGGAATTGCAATTCGCTGCGGTTCGTGGTGATCGTTATGTAGCGCGTGTTCAGCGTATGTGGACATCGCTTTTATGTCCTCTGATGACCCGTATACTGTCGTTGCCGAGTCGCCGTTCCTGCGGACGTCCGCTCTAAGGTTTCCGTTTTAAGGTTTTTATGGCCCACGAAGCCTTCGCCCTGTCGCCGATCTCAGCCCGCGCCGCGTCACCGACCGACGCGGACTTCGAGGCGATCCGCGAGGCGTTTCTGGAAACTGCGCGCGGCCGGTGGTTTCTGGACGAATATGCAAGGCGAAACCGCAACACCGACACCGCGATGGTGCTGGAAGCGGTGGCGCGCATCGAGCACTCGCTGGCGGTTCAGAAAGAAGAGCGGCAGGCGCTAAGCGAACCGCCCCCGGCTGAAGCGCCCTCGAACGAACCGCCATCGAACCAGTTGTCAGAGACGATGGCCGCCGTCCGGGTGATCGTCGCCGCCGCCCGTGAGAGCACCTCGACCGCGCTGGCTGGCCCGGTCATCGAAGAAGCGCTCGCGCCGTCGCGCAAATGCGCGCGGGTGATTCGCGAGATCGCCTGGGGCCTGCGCGAATCCGGCGCGGACGGACGCATCTGCGCGTTGCTGGACTCCCAGGTC
>CAVPQF010000001.1:0-4176 GCA_963707225.1 uncultured Gammaproteobacteria bacterium | reverse complement strand
GAGGGATGGGCGAGACGGTATCTACAGGAATACCGGTTCGGTCGGGTAGGGCGGGCACTGCCCGCCGCTCCCGCTCGTCAAAAGCCGGCGGGCAGTGCCCGCCCTACGCCGCTAAGCCGGTCGCGTTTTTGTTGAATCCCGTCAACGCCGGCGCGGCTTGCGCCAGGCCAGCCACGCGGCCAGCAGCATGCCGAGCAGGGCGCAGGCCACGTCTGCCGGCGACAGCGCCATCCGTGCCAGTTGCCACAGCATGCCGACGCCGGCGGTGCGCATCGCTGCGATCAGGCCCATGCCCATGTTGCCGGCGATCAGTACGCCGGCGATCAGCATGTTGACGTAGAGCGCGGCCAGCAAGGTGGCGCCTGCCGCCAGCAGCGCCGCGCTGGTGCCGGCGGGGCGCACGCAGGCGCGAATGGTCCAGGCCAGCAGCGCGCCGAGCGGCAGTGCCAGCCACGGCAGCGGATGACGCAGGTACAGCGCCATCACCATCCATACGGCACCGGCGGCCAATCCCAGCATGGCGGCGCTGAACAGCGCGAACACCGACAGCGACACGGTGCGCACGCTCATCGGCGACGACACGGGAGGGCAGGGTACATGCGTTTTTCCGTCGGATAAAGCGGCCATCATAACGTGTCGCCGGCGGGTATCCCTTGAGTTCCGGTGATGGCGGCCTGATCCGGGACAAGCGGTCGCGCGCGGCGGGCGGCATAATGCGCATTCCGGGTTCGACGCATGGCCGTGCCCGCAGATACAGGATTGGCGTTGGCATGAGTGGTTTCAGTCTGAGCAGTGAACCCTTCACCCTGGTGCGCGACTGCAGCGCCGTGATGGTGCCGCAAGGCGACGTGGTGACCCTGCCTGCCGGCCAGATCGGCTACATCACCCAGGCGCTGGGCGGCAGCTTCACCGTCTACGTGGAGGGCAACCTGTTCCGCATCGCCGGCGACGACGCCGACGCGCTGGGCAAGGAACGACCGGCGCCGATCGAGGTGCCTGATGACGCCACCGACGCGGACGTGGAGAAACTGGCGTGGGACCAGCTGCGCACCGTGTTCGATCCGGAGATCCCGGTGAACGTGGTCGAGCTGGGACTGGTCTACGACCTCAGCCTGGAGCAGACCGAATCCGGCGAGCGCAAGGTCTATGTGAAGCTCACGCTGACCGCGCCCGGCTGCGGCATGGGCGACATCCTGGTCGACGACGCACGCACCAAGCTGGAGATGATTCCCACGGTGGTCGAGGCGGATGTGGACCTGGTGTTCGACCCGCCGTGGACCCACTCGATGATGTCCGACGCGGCGAAGCTCGAAACCGGCATGCTCTGAACCTGCCGCGGTCGTGCCCGTGAAAGTTGCGGCGGATTTTCCGGCCGCGTGCATTTCATCCATCCGACATGACTGCTGTTCGCGGCACGCGGGTTCACGACTCGCAGCTGCTCGTCGCCTGCGGGTTCGAATGACGATCCGGGCGATCGCGCGCACCATCACTTTTTCTTCGCGCAGCGTTCACGTGCGTGACGACGCCGATGCCACCTTCCTGTGACCGCCGTCACCTTGCGTAGGAAAAAGTCAGATTGTTGCGAGAGGTCACAAGGAATAACGTAACCGGATTCGTCATCGGGGAGGTTGACGGATGATCCTTTGGCGGCCTGATCGCCGTCTTGCAGTTACGCGTCCACGCGCTGCCCGTGCAATGGAATGCCAGGGGGGGGCAGCCGATCCGGACGTAGTTTGGGATCGCTAGACAGTACACGAAAAAAAAGGGGCCGTGCCGCGCACGGCAATTCTTGCATGGGGTCTACGTGGCCGCATCGGGCCCGTTTATCCCGAAAAACAGTGTCTAGGAGTTTTCAATGCCCAATCATTACCGTCTGAAATTGCTGGTTGCCGCGATCGGCATGGCCACTGCGTCCGTGGCCACTGCCGCCGACACGAAGACCTTGCACGCACAGAATCTTGGTGCGGTGCCGGCCAGTTCGCTGGCTGCACAGTTGAACCTTGGCCAGAACATGTCACTGGCGCCGCGCAGTTCGGTGGCCATCCCAGGCGGGCACAAGGTCGTACGCCAGCAGCAGATGTTCCGCGGCGTGCCGGTCTACGGCCGCAGCATTGCCGTGGTGCAGGACGCCAATGGCAACGCGCTGCGTGCCACCGGCGAGCTGATGCAGGACGCGCAGCTCGGCCTGGCCTCGGTCGCGCCGAAGCTGACTGCGGCCCGCGCCATCGCGGCGCTGCAGTCGCACGCCCACACCACCCTGATCGGTGGCGCCACGATCAGCAACCAGATGACCGACCTGTTCGTGTATCCGCAGGATAACGGCACGGCACGCCTGGTCTACCGCGTGTCCTACTTCGTCGGCGGCGCGAATCCGTCGCGCCCGACCGCGATCGTCGACGCCAACACCGGCGAGGTGATCCGGAGCTGGAACGGCCTGACCGATGCTTCCGCCACCGGCCCCGGCGGCAACACCAAGACCGGCAAGTATCTCTACGGCACCGACTACGCCGCGCTCGACGTGACCCAGTCCGGCAGCACCTGCACGCTGGTCAACACCAACGTCAAGACCTACAACCTCAACCACGGCACCAGCGGCGGTTCGGTGGTCAGCTTCACCTGCCCGAACAGCGACACCGACGCGATCAATGGCGCCTACTCGCCGGTCAACGACGCGCATCATTTCGGCGGCGTCGTGCACGACATGTACAACGCCTACACCGGTGCGCCGCCGCTGAGCATGCAGCTGGTGATGAAGGTGCACTACAAGTCGAACTACGAGAACGCGTTCTGGGACGGCAGCGCGATGTACTTCGGCGACGGCGCCAGCACGTTCTACCCGCTGGTGTCGCTGGACGTGACCAGCCACGAGATCAGCCACGGCTACACCGAGCAGAACTCCGGCCTGGAGTACAGCGGCCAGTCCGGCGGCATGAACGAGGCATACTCGGACATCGCCGGCGAAGCGGCCGAATTCTACGACCGTGGCGCCGCCGACTTCCTGGTCGGTGCGGACATCGTCAAGACCAGTGCCGGCATCGGCGACGCGCTGCGCTACATGTGCAACCCGCCGCAGGACGGCGGCTCGATCGACAACGCCGCGAACTACACTTCCGGCCTCGACGTGCATTATTCGAGCGGCGTGTACAACAAGGCGTTCTGCCTGCTGGCCAAGACCAGCGGCTGGGACGTGAAGAAGGCGTTCCAGGCCTTCGCGCTGGCCAACAAGTCGTACTGGACGACCACCGCCACCTTCAACTCCGGCGCCTGCGGCGTGGAGTCGGCCGCGACCGACCTGGGCTACAACGCGAACGACGTGATCGCCGCCTTCACCGGCGTGGGCGTCAGTTGCTCGGGCGGTGGCGGCGGTGGCGGCACCACCACCGAGCTGCAGAACAACGTGGGCGTCACCGGCGTGGCCGCGGCCACGGGCGGCGACAACGACTACTTCATCACCGTGCCGACCGGCGCCAGCAACCTGGTGATGTCGATCTCCGGCGGCACCGGCGATGCCGACCTGTACACCAAGTTCGGCAGCGCGCCGACCACCAGCAGCTACGACTGCCGCCCGTACAAGTCCGGCAACTCGGAAAGCTGCACCGTGGCCGCGCCGAGTGCGGGCAAGTACTACCTCAAGGTGCACGGCTACTCGGCGTACTCCGGCGTCACCGTCAAGGCGTCGTACAGCACCGGTGGCGGCGGTAGCGGCGGCCTGCAGAACGGCGTGCCGGTAACCGGCCTGGCCGGTGCGAAGAGCCAGGAGCTGAGCTACACGGTGACCGTGCCGTCGGGCAGCAACCTGGCCATCGCGATCTCCGGCGGCACGGGCGATGCGGACCTGTACGTGAAGAAGGGCTCCGCCCCGACCACCAGCAGCTACGACTGCCGCCCGTACAAGACCGGCAATGCGGAAACCTGCTCATTCAGTGCGGCCTCGGGTACCTACTACATCAAGGTGCGCGGCTACACGTCGTTCTCGGGCGTGTCGCTGGTGGCCAACTGGTAAGCCCCCTGACGGGTCAGGGATGACCCGCCGTTTTTTCCAAGGAGCAGTGGCTGCAACGCGGGCCCGGTCGGATCGACCGGGCCCGTTTTTCATGCGTGGAAGTCAGTCGGCGACTTCCTCGAAGCGGTTGGCGTCGCGGTTCTTGCGCACCTTGGCCGGGTCCCACACGCGGC